>CAYVFB010000012.1:2482-56055 GCA_964450305.1 uncultured Ruminiclostridium sp. | reverse complement strand
ATAAGCCTCCGTCTCCCGCGTGGCTGATGTCCTCAAAAAATATACCGTATAAATCCGATGCCGTGTTAAAGCGTTTCTGTTCTGTTTTTATATTAATCCTGCTCATTATCTTCCCCTCTGTTCTAATATATTTTAAATGTTGTCTTTTTGTAAGGCCGATATTGCCATTTCTTAATGTTTTTTCTTAATTCTAACATTTTCTTATCTAAAGATTTAACATAATTATAACAACGGAAGCGATTGCTTGCAATCGCAACACATAGGCTGCATAGGCGAGCAGCCAGGCTGCATGGGCGAGCAGCAAGCTTTAGCTTGCGACCATCCAAGCGAAGCTTGCGACCAGCCCAGTTACAAGGTTCTTACCGCTACGCGGTAAGGTTCTTATTGCAACAGCAGGTTTTGCTTTAGCAAAACCATCACACCGCAACAACGAAGCTTTAGCTTCGTTATAACAACGGAAGCGATTGCTTGCAATCGCAACACACTGTTACAAGGTTCTTACCGCTACACGGTAAGGTTCTTATATTATATAGCAAGTCCGATAAACTAGACAATGGACTAAATGCTCCTTTTGAGAAATTATTCTTTATTACAGGAATGCTCACACACTCTGGCTTCTTATCTTCCGAAATATAAAATCATTAACGCCACCCCGTAATAAATTACAGAAATCAGATTCGTCCATCCGCCACTGATAAGCATATGTAATCCTTTAGGTAGTTTTCTTATCAACAATACAGCCGGTTTATTCAATGAGCGCTTGCGCGAATTGTGCGCCAAAACGCGGGCGTTGAAAGCGCCTTCAGGAGGAGTGTTCCTCGGCTGAAGCCTGCGGTACACTCCCGACTTGCGCGTTTTGTGTGCAACTAGTTCATAACTGTCTCTGACAGTTATGAACGGTCCGCGAGCCAGGTTGCTTGGGCGAGCAGCAAGCTTTAGCTTGCGACCAGCCTCCTTCAGTGGGGGATTGAAACCCGCCACTGAAGGTAAAATCGGTTTATCCCCCGACGCGCGTTTTTTGCCTGAAGGGCAAAAATACGCTCTAAGGCAGGGGTCTTAGGAGCATTTAATAACTCTTTTACTCTGGCTCCTGAGGATCGATTGAGCCGCCGAACATAACTGCCGCTGAATCAGTTTCATTTTTCCTGGCAGCCTTCCAGCCAGAAGGGCCAGGCACGGACGATTTTTACCTGAACCAGCTGCCCGGTTAAGTCTCTGTCACAGGTGAAATTCACCAGTTTGAACTTGCTGGTTCTTCCGGTATACATCGCATCGCTCTGGCGGCTTTTGCCTTCCACCAAAACCTCGACGGTCTGCCCCTCGTAGTTCATGTTTATTTCAGTTCCAATGGCGTTTTGCGTATCAGTAAGCCTTTGGAAACGTTCTTTTTTAATGTTTTCCGGCACCTGGTTTTCATAGGTTGCTGCCTTTGTGCCTGTTCTTTTAGAATACAAAAAAGTATAGGCCAAATCGAAACGAACCCTTTTCACTACATCCAGCGTTTCCTGAAAATCCTCTTCGGTTTCGCCCGGAAAGCCCACAATGATGTCTGTGGTAAAGGCTATGTCGGGGATGGCTGCGCGTACACGGTCAATCAAGCCCAGGTATTGTTCTTTGGAATATTTGCGGTTCATATCTTCCAGAATTCTGCTGGAGCCTGATTGAAACGGCAGGTGCAGATGCCCTCCAAGCTTTGGGAGTTCTTTCATCGCCTGGATTAAGCTATCTGACAAATCCTTGGGGTGGGAGGTCATAAAACGGATTCTTTCAATACCATCAATTTCATTCAGCGCACATAGTAAATCGGCGAAAGCATCCTTCAGACCCAGATCGTTCCCGTAGGAATTCACATTCTGCCCTAACAGCGTGATTTCTTTATAACCTTCTTTAGCCAGACGGGAAACCTCCTGAAGAATATCTTCCTTGTTCCTGCTTCGCTCCCTGCCCCGAACATGAGGAACAATGCAGTATGAGCAGAAGTTGTTACAGCCCAGCATGATGTTCACCCAGGCCTTCACCTTTTCAGTACGGGTAACAGGAACGCCTTCGACCACCTGGCTTCCGGCGTCCCACAAATCAAACACCCGCTTGCCTTTTGTCAGATATTTCAGCAACAGCTCTGGAAAAGTATGCAGGTTGTGGGTACCAAAAACAATATTCACATGGCGGAATGATTTCTTTATTTTCTCTACCACGTGGGGTTGCTGCATCATGCAGCCTGTTATGGCTATAATGCTTCTCTTATCTCCTTCAGATGGCTTTAAAATGCCCAGGTGGCCGTATACCTTCACTTCAGCGTTTTCGCGGACACAGCAGGTTTCAAAGACTATCACATCAGCCTGCTCGTCAGCGGGAGCCTTTGTATATCCCATCTCCTCGAGCATTCCGGCCAGTTTTTCAGCATCATGCTCATTCATCTGGCAGCCGAAAATCCGCACATCATAAGTCGGCTGTCTGCCCTCGCGTCCGGCCTTTTCGGTGTTAATTTCCCTTACTTTATCGATACAGGCATATTGCCGTTGTATTTCATCTTCAATCTTTTCATCAGGTCTATTATTGTTCATTGAAAATGGTCCTTCCCTGTAGCTTTAGGTTAAAGCTCATTAAATCTATTTCATTATACTTATTATTTATTCTATAGGCAAGAAGTATGGTGATGCTGCATAGCTGAAGCATGAAGAAAAAAGGTTCTGAGATCATTTATCTTTAGCTACTAAAAAGTACCGCAGTATAGACAAAACACTGCGGTACTTTTAAATGTATCAAATTTATGGTGGTTTTAGCTCATTATTTTAAGTCAGTGCGATCAGGTTCATAGCGTCGGGTGTCATTCTATCAAACCTGAGCGCTGCATATAGTTTTGAATCTTGTTCTTAACTCACTCACATGCCAGCGTATTCACGCAGAGGTGTCCATATCATTCACTTTAGATTCTTTTCCTATAAAGCAACGCATCTGTCTTGCTGCAGGTAAACCTATCGTAAAACAGATGCGCCGACAAACATGAGAAAAAACTATTCTTTTTATTCTGAGTTCAATGACTTACTCCGTATGGATAGCGGACAGGGCGCTTAGCTTTGTAGCCTTTCTGGCCGGGAAAAAACCCGATACCAACCCGATTACGGCGCTGAAAATCATTCCCAGCGCCACAAGCCACAGCGGAATGATAGACAGCTTCGTCTCCTCGCCGCCCGTGCCCAAGCCCATGCCGCCGAGAAACTGCACTCCTACCGTATTCAACAGATAGGAAATGCCGTAACTGACCCCGATGCCAATAATTCCTCCAAAGAGCCCAATCATGGAAGCTTCATAAAGAAACAGCCTCTTGATGTCTTTCAGCCTGGCTCCGATGACCTTCATGATTCCGATCTCACGGGTTCTTTCATAGATTGCCATGATCATCGTATTGGCAATACCAATAGCCGCAACCAGCAGCGATATGGCTCCGATTCCGCCCAGAACCCCCTGCATGACGCCCTGGGTCTTATCGGCTTGCTCCAGTTGTTCAGCCATGCTGTATGCATTGACGCCAAGCGCTTTAATTTGCTCCTGAACATCAATAACATTTTTTATTTCATTGACAATGACTCTTGCTTCCTGGTAACCAATTTCTTCTTCTTTTTTCTTTTTGTTTGCCTTTTTTTCCTCCGGGCTTAGCATGCTGTCTTTATATTCCTGATCCAACTGTCTTAACTGATCAATATTCATATATGCCTGGTATGCGGTTTCCCAGCTGCCGTCCTCCAGAATTCCCACGCCCTCGACCTTGTACAGCTTTGGCTTTTTATTGTTTGCCGGCATGCCGGGGTACTTTTCACCATAGCTCATGTCGAAGGTCATCTGTATTTTGTCCTCCATGAAGTCGAAATCCTTCTCTTCCTCGGAATAACCACCAAAACGATTGTTTCTGCTTTTCGGATTATAAAATTGATCCTTCATGTTAAAGCCAAACACAATTTGCATGGTATCTTCCTCGGTTAAAAGCCTGCCCTGTGAAACATTATAGTTCAGAGCGGGCATGGCGCTTGGCTCAATCCCGATCACCTGAACATAGCCAAGGTATTTGCCGATCTCCATCTTTACACTGACCGAGTAAAAAGGAGAGACTGCCGTGACATTCGGAATCAGTTCAATTTGATCCAAAACCTCCTGGGACACCTTCGGTTCCACCCACTCTTCTCCCCTTTTAGGCTGAACCTGCTGTTCCCAGTTGGGGTATACCGTAATGGCGTTCATGCTGCCCATCTTGCTCATCTGTTCCTGGTAGGATACATTCATCGCAATACCCAGAGAGAGCATAATGATAATAGCCGTTGTTCCGATAACAATACCCAATACAGTCAGTGTGGTTCTGACCTTGCTGCGAAAAAGGTTTTTCAGAGCCATTCGGATTATATCAAATATTTTCATCAAGCATCATCTCTTTCCTTTTCTTGCGTCTTTTGCGGATGATCATGAATACGATGAACAATATGACAACGCCAGCACCGATTGCTATGGGGATAATCGGCAGCCTGGGGCCTTTCATACCTTCCATGCCAGGATCCATCATCCCTGGATCCATCGGGAAATTGGGATCCATCGGGAAGCCGGGGTTCATCGCGGGGGAAGACTCCATCGCGTTCACTGTAAACTCTTTCTCGATGCGGTGCTCTTTTCCGGCTGAATCTTCAAAGGTGAAGACAAGAAGCCCTTTCGTCTCTCCCGGCATCAGGGGCGTAATGGGTGCTTCATAGAAATCGCTCATGCCCATTTCAAAATTGCCCACAAAATAGTTGGATTCCTTTGTATCAAAATCACCTTCCACCTTGACCATCAGGTTGGAAAGGGTGACCTTGCCCATATTGTAAAACTCGGAAGAAAGATATACGGGTTCCCCGATGATAGCAGGCTCAGAAACGAAAACATCGGAGGTTTCAAGCTTCGCGGGCTGAACCACGGGAATTCCGAACAGATCATCCATGGTATTGGTCTTCAGTTGATCTTTTTCTTCGTATTCATATTCAAAAGAAGCTTTCACCACATAGGTCTTTGCCTGGGCATCCGGAATGGTGTACATCATCATTTCCTTCACCGCGGTTTCTCCGGGATTCAGATGTGCAATATAGAAGGTATTGCTGGACTGTACGGGGGAAAACACACTGCCGGTTTTTTCACTGCCCTCGTTCACAACCAGTGTGATTTTCATGTTTTCAACAGCCTTCACTTTGTTGGTATTCAGGAATTTCATCCGCAGGGTGAAATTCTCGCCGGCGCTGACCATGACAGGATCGGTGGAATATTCAGAAATAATGATTTTAGGTACGGTATTCCGTGTGGTATCTTCTTCCTCTTCTTCTTTCTCCTTCTCCTTGTCCTTTTCAGGGTTCTGAATGGAAACCCCTATATATTGATCCTTATGGAATGTTTCTTCATTATTTGTATATTCAACGCTGGCCTTGATGGGATAAGTGCGGCTGTCACAGTCCTTTGTAGCAATGAAGCTAAAGGCCACCGGAACCGATTCTCCGGGGTTGATATCGGTAAGGGTCAATACATTCAGAGATCTCGGAAGTATTTTATCCCCGCCGTCAATCGTAACCTTCACCGTTTTTGCCACAGTGGTTCCCGTGTTCTTTACATTGAAGGAGGCCGTAAAGGGCTGCTCCACAAGCACAACACCCTCGGGGGCGTTGACGTTCTCGGTGATGATGTTGATATCATCTTTCTCTTCTTCCTTTTCTTTATCATCATCCTTTGTTCCCAGTACATTAACATACATGGGATACTCGACAGCGGTTGCACCATCATGCATAAGCGATACGGTTATTTCATATGTGCCTGATACCAGATCTTTCCTGGTTCTGAGAGAGTATGTGAGTTCTTCGCTCTGCTGTCCTTTCAACTCGCTGAAATAGCGCTTCGTGAGGTTATCAAGCACATAAAATCTTTCATTGTCTGCTTTTAGTTCAACGGTTACATTTTTTGCATCCAGTGTTCCCATGTTCCAAGCATTAAATGTTACCGTGAAATCCTGTTCTTCAGGAATTTTCTGAAGGCTCGGTGTGGCTTCCTTTACCACCAGCTGGGGTGGTAAATTGTTATTCAGCACTTTTATGTAAATTTCAACTTCTTCTGTAATATCTTGATTTCCATATACATTTGTGTATGTGATTTTTAGAGGCACCTTGTATGTATTTGCTACAGCGTTTTTATCAATTTCAAACTGTAAAACAACATTTTCCGCCTTTTTTGCAGGGATACTTTCAATTTTACTGTCCACAATCATCTGATTGATCACAAATACGTTCTCAGGAAGCTGGGGTTTTATCGTAATCCTTTTAGCTTCATAAGAAGACACATTCGTTACTGTAAGGGGAATCGTTATCTTGTTCCCTGCGGAGCCCTCAGGGATAGCCTTATCACCTATTACCAGTATGGGTTTGAATTTGACGCCGCTATCACCGGTGCCAGGATTGATATCCTGACTAAGGTTTGATATCCATACTGAATCATTTTCGGTGCGGGTATTACCATTTTTATCTTTGTAAGTAATAACCATTGGTAATTCCGTACCAGTTTCTCCTGTGTGAAAAAAATGAAAAACCTGCTCCGTAGTCTGCCCGCTTCCAACTTCAGAGGCAAACTGTTTTATTAATATCGAATCTATTGGTCTTACCGATGCAGAGCCACTAAATGTGACAGTAACATCTTTGATGATTCCATCTGTGTTGTTTTTTAACCTCAAAAGCAGTTCAAACTCATCGCCAATCCTGATTTGTTGACCTCCATTTGCAGATACTCCGATAATATCCACCGGTTTATCACCGTCAGCGGCATATGCCGTATTCCCGGCAAACACCATCATCACCATGACCAGACTGATTAAAATCCCAAAAACACGCTTACTCATTTGCAGCACTCCCCTTTAACTGATATTCCACTTTTTCTTCTATACGATCGATTTGTCCGTCTTTAATATGTACAATCCGGTCGGCATACTCCGACGCTTCCGTATCATGGGAAACGAGCAGAATGGTCTGACCGAACTTATCTGCCATGCCGGCGATCAGCGCCATGACTTCTTCTGTGGTTTTTGAGTCGAGGTTTCCGGTGGGCTCATCGGCAAAAATGATTTCGGGCTTTTCAATAAAGGCCCTGGCGATACTGACGCGCTGTTGCTGCCCGCCGCTCATCTGGTTGGGCTTATGATTCAACCGGTTGCCAAGGCCTACTGCCTTAAGCATTTCAATGGCGGCTTTCTCCCGTTTCTTTTTGGAGCAGCCTTTGAAAACAAGTGGCAGCGTTACATTTTCAAGGGCTGTCAGATTGGGAAGAAGGTTATAGGATTGAAAAATAAACCCGACATATTTCTGTCTGAACTTCGCCAACTGCTTTTCATTCAGCTTATCCACCTGGATATTTTTCACAAAGATACTGCCCCGTGTTGGTTTTTCCAGCCCTGCAACCAAATTCAGCAGTGTTGATTTCCCGGAGCCCGACGTTCCAAAAAGGCAGCAGATTTCACCCTTTTTAATTTCAAGATTGATCCCGTTCAGGGCGTATACCTTTTCCTGCCCCATTCGGTATACCTTTTTCAGGTTTTCGATTTTGATGATGGTTTCCATGACCTCTCCTACGCACCCCCCTGTTGTTGCTTTATTGTCTGTTTATTTCCCTAAAACCCGATGTCACTCCGGGGCTATGCAGACTAATACAGCCTCACATAAATGAATTACAGAGCATACCACAGTTACCCATACAGGCAGTTATACCTTATTAGAACAAAATGGTAATGTCAATAGCAAAATGATTTATCATATCTTACACATACACATACCCATACTTAACATAGACGTAATTAATCCTGAAAAAGTTTCATTGCTGTGAAATATTTTGTATAATATTTTTATCACCCTGATCATCATTGACCTCAACCAATTTGATCGAACATGCATAGGCTGGCTGAAATTGTAGAAACTACGATGTAGGTGATATTATGTTAATGATGTATCTCTTTCTCTTTTTAACAGCCTGGGTTCTGCTGGAGATAATCAGCCGAATCCTCCGTATTGTCTATCTGGTGAGGATCAGCATGCTTGTGGATTCTATTGGCAATAAGCAGGATTTGCTTTTTTTATCGCTCCAGGATTATGAATATGTCATTGCCGAGGTTTTCAGAAGAAGCGGTTATAAGGTGAGAATGTCCAAAAAATTTGCAGATGGTGGAAATGGGATTATCCTCAATGATCTGTATTATGTTGTTGCCAGGAAGGAAGCCTATCACCACCTGATTGAAATGGAACAAGCCAGAAAGCTGTCAAAGCATATGCAGGATAATGACATCTACAGGGGGATGATCATTACGCTGGGAGATTTTAAGCCAAACACCCGCAATTACTGTCATATGCATGTCATCACCTGCATCAACGGCAATCAGCTGCTGCAAATGCTGAAGAAGGTTCAGTCACTAAACCCGGTCTCAATAAAGCTCCCTTAGGAGCATAGCCATCCTCCTTCAGCCTGCGGACTGAGAGTTCATATTCAGGCTCTGCGCTTTCCAGGCTTTTTCACCATTGAAAAAATCCCCTGAGCAAAATATTGCATCATCCTTTGCAGTGTTCCGGACTTTTCCTCTGTAAAACGGGGCTGCAGCACAAAAATCGCAAAAAGCTGCACCAGGCTGGTGGCAATAAACAGCAAATGGTAAGGGCTTAAGCTTCTGCCCGGCAAGTAGGGTAACCCGGTGGCCGGAAACAGCGGCCGGAAGGTTTCCATCATAAACCCGCCTGCCATGTTTCCAAGCATGGTGCCGAACACGGCAAGGATGAGGGCATAAAACGCAAGATATACCGAACGGTTTTTCTCCGGTGCAAGCCATATGGACAGGTTCATCGTGGTCATGTCATAGCTGGGTGTTCCCAACCCCTGCAGAATTCCGATAAGGATTGCCAGGGAATAGGTATCCGGGGTTGCCAGGGTCCATAAAAAGGGCAGTGCCGCAACAACGATACAGGCCAGCCTTTGAACCGGTTTCATTCCGAAACGATCGATCAGGCTTCCGATTTTCCGAATGAAAAGAATCGTCATGATGTTTGAAGCAAACTGGGTGGCCAGGGAAATCTGGAAGAAG
The DNA here is from genome assembly GCA_964450305.1 of uncultured Ruminiclostridium sp. Lineage (GTDB taxonomy): Bacteria > Bacillota > Clostridia > DSM-8532 > DSM-8532 > JAAYJG01. The sequence goes on along the minus strand of CAYVFB010000012.1, from coordinate 46,943 downwards.
GTGAGCTTTAGCTGCTCGAGCTGGTAGATGGAGATAAAGGGGCTGCTGATGCCCGCTCCGAAGGTCCATACCATGGCAAAAACCATGAACCTTCTATAGTTTGGGTTCTTCAGGGGTATGGTCAGCATGCTTTTAATATTCAGCTTTTCCGTGCTTTTCACCAGGGGCGGCTCATGAACCCAGACGAAGCAAAGAATATCCGCCGCTCCAAACAGGGCGGCAATGATAAAGACTATCGAATAACCGGTATACCCGGGGACCAGATCCAAAAACCAGCCAACAGCGAGGGTGGTAACAGCAGCTGAGATCGTACTGATCATGGAACGGTAGCTGAAATACTGCCCTCTGATTTCTGTTGGGATCAAAGATCCCATCCAGGAGTTAAAGGTAATCCCCACCATGGCATTGGAACAGGAACCGATCAAAAGGCATATCACGATCAAGGTGATCCTGGCATCCTGGTAAACCTCAGGGATAAAAACAGGAATCAATGCCACCAGGATCATAATCAACCGGTGAACATAACCAAAGCCAAGGAAAATACCCTTTCTCCGGCCTGTATGCTCCATCAGGAACGATCCGAAGATCTGTATGACACCGCCTAAAATCGGCAAGGCAATAATCATTGAATAAACAAAATCACCCGCACCAAGGGTGCGGATAAATGCATTGAAGGAAGGGCCGTTGAAAACCGTAAAGTAGGCCATTCCCAGGGTTATTCCCAAAATCACGAGGTTCAGGCTTCTTCTGACTTCCTCACCATATTGACCGAATTGCTTCACGTTCTGGTTTCTCACTTCACAATCATTTTGGTATATTTACATTTGTTTTATTACATACGTTAAATTACATAATCCATCTCATTTTAAAGCATGGCTATATAAAAGACAATGTTTTTTATTACCACGTACCATAAGAGTTTTCCCAGCCAATATCAGTCAAATATCCTATGGAACACAACGAAAATTAAACAATGTTGAGGCATAACCCTTGCGTTTATTGGCTATTTTTTGTAGAATAGAACATAGGTTCGCATTATTTATCAAATTGAAGAGGGTTACCATGGATCGATCAGAAGCACTGAATATCTTTCATCCCGCGGTGAAGGAATGGTTTTTAACCAATATCGGCATCCCCAGCCTGCCGCAGGTGGAGGGCTGGCCTCAAATCCAATCGGGTAAAAATGTACTGATCTCCGCGCCTACAGGTGCCGGTAAAACCCTGGCCGCTTTTCTGGAAAGCATCAACAGGCTGCTGGAAATGGGGATCAGGAACGAGCTTCCTGAGGGAGTGTTCATTCTTTACGTATCTCCTTTAAAGGCACTGAACAACGATATTAATAAAAACCTGGAAATCCCTTTCCAGGGCATACGTCGTTTGTTTACCGAAAAAGGCGAGCTTTTCCCGGATATCCGGAAATCCGTCCGCACCGGGGACACCTCCCAGTATGAAAGAGCTCAGGCCCTGAAAAAGCCCCCCCACATTCTCATCACCACACCCGAATCTCTGTTTTTAATGCTGACCTCGGTAAAATCCCGGGAAATTCTGAAAAACGTTCATTACATGATCATCGATGAAATCCATACGCTGCTTGGAACCAAACGGGGTGTTCATCTGGCTTTGTCCCTTGAGCGGCTGGAAGCCCTTGCCCAGCGTAAAATTGTACGAATCGGCCTTTCTGCCACAGTAAACCCGCTGGACGCCGCCGCCCTGTACCTGGGTGGGTTGGTCCAGACAGAAAGTGGTTTTACACCCCGGCCGGTTGAAATAGTGGCCCCACCGGTAGAGCGCAGCAAGGAGCTGAAAGTCCATGTTCCGGTGGAAGATTATCGGGTGCTCGAGCAAGGCTCGGTCTGGCCGGATATTTATACCTCGCTGGTTCAATTAATCCAGGAGCATACGTCCACCCTTGTTTTTGTCAATAACCGGGCAACCGCCGAAAAGGTTGCGGCAAACGTGAATACCATCGCCGATGAAGAGCTTTGCTGCCCGCACCATGGCAGCATTTCCAGGAGCAGAAGGTTTGAAATTGAAGAACGGTTCAAAGCCGGTGAACTGCGATGCATTATTGCCACTTCCACGCTCGAGCTGGGCATCGATGTGGGCAGTGTGGATTTCATTGTGCAGGTGGCGTCACCGCTTACGGTTTCAGGAGGGCTGCAGCGACTTGGCCGCTCGGGCCACCGCTTGTCCGCGGTTTCCAGTGGCGTCATCATCCCAAAAACCCGGGGTGATCTGGTTAAATCCTGTTTTTTAGCTCGTGAAATGCTGGATGGGCGCATCGAGAAGGATCGGATTCCCATGAACTGTCTGGACATTCTGGCGCAGCATATTGTTTCGATGGCCTGCGTGAAAAAATGGAACGAAGATGAACTTTTCGATCTTGTACGGCAAGCTTCTTCATACAGATACCTTCGGGAAAATGAGTTCAGGAAGGTTCTGGCCATGCTGGCGGGGGATTACGAGCATATCGAGGATATTCCCGCCAAGCCCAGAATTCTGTGGGACAGGCAGAATCATACGGTGGAAGGCAGCACCTACAGCAAAATGCTGGCGGTTTCCAGCGGCGGAACCATCCCCGACAGGGGCGCTTTTCCCGTTTACCTGGAGGATTATAAAACCAGGGTTGGTGAATTGGACGAAGAGTTTGTGTTTGAATCCCGCATTGGCAGCAAATTTATGCTTGGCAATACACCCTGGCGCATCACCCGCATAGAAAAGAACCGTGTGGTGGTTGCTCCCAGCACCGTCACCGGCGCAAGCGCACCCTTCTGGAAGGGTGACGGCATAGGCATGCCTTATGAGCAAGCCATTGCCTTTGGGAAATCCCTGCAACAGATGATGGCTGATATTGAAAACGATACCTTCATGGAAAATGCGCTCCGCTCCGCCCTGCTTGATGAAACAGGCGCGCTGAATGTGAGGAACTATCTGCAAGATCAGGTTGAAGCCACCGGTGTTCTTTCCAATGACCGCCGGGTGGTTGTGGAATATACCAGCGCCAATGAAAATGACAACAAAATCGTCATTCATGCCCATTTTGGGGGCAGGGTCAACAGCGTCCTGTCCATCCTTTTTCAGGAGGCACTGGACAAAAACATCCGCTGCCGGGCTCATACCAGCCATACCAACGATGCAGTTTTAATTCACCTGTACGGCTATTTTGATGAGCTGTCAGACATCTTTTCCATGTTGTCCCCAAAAAACGTAGAGCAAATTTTAATTAACGCACTGCCAAGAACCTCCCGCTTTGCATTGACCTTCCGCTATAATGCCTATCGCGCACTGATGATGGGCACTCGCAAGCATGGGCAGCGGCTTCCGCTTTGGGTACAGCGGCTTCGGTCGGTAGATGCGTTAGAAAATGCACAAAGGTATCTGGATCACCCGTTAATCATTGAAACCATGCGGGAATGCCTGGAAGATGTCTTCGATATTCCCAATACCATCCGGGTGTTGAATGATATTCAGCAAGGCCGTATCGAGGTGGTTGAAAAAAAGACCTGGTTTCCGTCTCCCTTTGCATCCGAAATCCTGTTTCAGTTCGAGCAGGAGTTCCTGTACATGGAAAAGGCCCCACACCCCGGGCAGAATGAGTACCCGGCCATTTCGGGCGTGGAATCGCTGAACCTTACCTATCAGGCCGAAAAACCAGGGGTTTTGTTGCGGGATGAAGCCATTGCGGAGATCCTTGAAAAAAACAATGCCGCCTGGAAGCTGCAGCAGGTAAAGTCGGTCAATGAGCTGCATTCGTTTTTACTGATCTATGGCGACACCGACAAAGCCGGTTTCAACAAGGAACAGCTCGAATGGCTGATCCAACTGGAGCAACAAAATCGCGTTATTAACATACCCACCCCTAACCCAAGGGTAATCGCTGCTGAAGAGAGAGGTCTGTATACCGCCGCGGAGAAGCAGGAGCTTCCTTCCCTTCCCTTCATCAGCCAGGATGGAGATGATTGGTCCGAGGAGGAAGCCATCACGAGAATCCTCCGCCGTTTCGCCCGGTATAACAGTCCCTTTGAAAAAGAGGTTCTATTGCAGCGATATCCTTTTACAGGGCTAAAGCTGGAAAAAATCCTGTCAAAGCTGGTTTCCGATGGGATGCTGATTTACTCCGAACAGCACGGGAAATACTTCCACGCAACCATCTATGATCGGGCTGCCAGGCTTTCGGCGAATATGGCGGCGGATGAAGTAAAAGCGCGTCATCCCGGTGCACTCGCCGAGCTTCTTTACAACTGGCAGAATCTTTCAGCTTCTCCTGCTGCTGCTGAGGAACGCCTTTACGAAGTGATCACACAGCTGGAAGGGCTGTACCTTCCTTCCGATGTCTGGGAAAACATTGTTTTTCCAGCCAGGATCACCGGATATACTCCCGGTATGCTGGACAGGCTTTGTGCTTCTGGCAGAGTTGTGTGGCGCATGCTGGTCGCAGATTCAAAGAGCCAGTTTAAACTGGCCTGGTTCAAGGCTGAAAGCATATGCTTCGAAACCGAGCCAGACACTTCAGATTCCGATTTGCCCGAGGATGAAAAAATCATTTACCGCCTCCTGATGCGTAAGGGCGCAACCTTCACCCATGTGCTCACCTCTTTATCGGGTAAGCCGGCCGGGGAACTTTTGGATATTTTAAGGGAGCTGGTTTTGAAGGGGCTTGTTGTTAACGACTCCTTTCAACCGCTGCGGTTCTTTATGAACCGGGAAGCCTTTGATGCGCTGGATCCAATGCAAAAAGCCCGGAAGATCGCGATGATGGTTTCCAGAATGGAAATGGGACGCTGGGAGCCTGCGTATCCGCCAAAACCCATGTCTATGCAGGAATTTATTCAAAGGTGCGGCTTACGGTACGGCATGCTCACCAAGGAGATTATCGGCCTTGAAGAAAGCTCCTGGCATTGGCCCGAGGTTTACGAGGCTTTAAAGCAAATGGAATTTGCCGGTGAAATGCAGCGGGGGTACTACTTCACAGGTATCTCGGGAATTCAGTTTATGGTTTCGTCAGCGGTTAAAAGACTGGAAACTGAAAAGACCGGGTACATGGTACTCAATGCCTGTGATCCCGCTCAGCCCTATGGCCGGATCATCCCGCAGACCGAGCACGATTTGCCGTTCACCTGTGTTCCGGGCACAGCCATTGTTTTGTTTGGCGGCGAGCCCGTTTTACTGTTGGAGCGCAACGGTGACAAGGTTTCTTATGATGTGAGCTTCAGTGATCTCGATGAAGCAGCAAAGGCTTTTGGAGCAGCTTTCCAGGAAAAAAGAATCTGGCCCGATAAGAAAAGGATTGCCGTAAAGTACTGGCCTGAAGACCCGCAGGAAAAGGAAAAGCTGCAGTCAGCACTGACTGCAGCCGGGTTTATGCCAGAAATCGATAAAATGGTCTTGTGGCGGTCGGTTTGAGTTAATGGGACGGTTTCCTACTTCCCGTATAAAGGCCCGAAAGCCTGACATGCTCTGTAATCCGCGCCCTCTGGATCCTGTGTTCCGAATGCTGCCCATGCGCTGGGGCGATAGATTTTTGCGCTGTCCACATTGTGCATGCATACCGGAATGCGAAGCATAGATGCCAGTGTTATTAGATCCGCCCCAATATGCCCGTAGTTGAATGCACCGTGATTGGCCCCCCAGTTGTTCATCACCGAGTACACATCGGTAAAGGCACCCTCACCGGTTAACCTTGGTGCAAACCACGTCGTTGGCCAGGTTGGATCGGTGCGGCTGTCCAGTTTGTCATGAACCTCTGCCGGTAAATCCACGGTAGTTCCTTCTGCAATCTGAAGCACAGGGCCAAGGCTTTGAATCAGATTGATTCTGGTCATGGTCACCGGCATGCCGCCTTTGGTTAAAAAGTCAGAAGAGAAGCCTCCTCCGCGGAAATATCCCACATTTGCGGGGCGGAATTGAGTTGCTTTCAGGCATTTCCGGGCTTCCTCCGGCGAAATTTCCCACCAGGGCTTCATTACGGGGTGCCCATCAACGCTTTGTTCACCTGTACCATCCAAAGCTGCCGAACCCGAATTAAGTAAATGAATCAGCCCGTTCGCACCGGCTCCTTCAAGCGTATAGTCGGTAACCCGTTTCACCGCTTCAGGGCTCCAATAGGTTCTGACATCGGCAAACACCGAAGCGGTGTTTGTCAACAGATGCCCGAACAGCATCGCGGCACCGTTCAGGCTGTCGTTCTCGGTTGCCACCAGGTAGGGCTGACGGACGCCTGTCCAGTCGAAGGAACTGTTCAGCATGGTTTCCATGAAATCACCGTTTGGAAAATGGTCGGTCCACTGGCGCTGCCCCTGGAAACCTGCCAGGATGGCATTATGCCCATTGGCTTCCTCACCAAAGCCAAGCGCCTTTAGCTGAGGGTTTCCCACCATCAAATCCCGGGCGATCATGGCCATCTTCACGCAAAATTCCCACTCTTCATCCAGCTTGGCACGGTTTTTCCGCTGTTGAGGTGCGTTGGTATCCGGGCCTTCGATACAGTTCTCCTTCACCCATTTCATGGCCTGATGCAGTTCATCATTGTCCAGAATGCCTTCATCTATTCTGCGTACAAATTCGCTCATATCAATATATTCATTTCTCATCCCAAGGAAATTAGAGAAAAACTCCGGATTCACAGTAGAGCCTGCAATCCCCATCGAGACAGAACCCATGGACAGGTATGATTTCCCTTTCATCGTGGCCACGGCCATTCCTGCCCTGGCAAAGCGCAGCAGCTTTTCCTTCACATCATCGGAAATGGACTGATTTCCAGCATCCTGCACATCCCGTCCGTATATTCCGAATGCCGGTAAACCCTTCTGATTATGTGCGGCCAGAACTGCTGCCAGATATACGGCCCCAGGGCGCTCAGTGCCATTAAAACCCCATATGGCCTTTGGGGTATGCGGATCCATATCCATTGTTTCGGTTCCATAGCACCAGCATGGTGTAACGGTTATGGATACACCGACGCCTTCCTTTTGAAACAGGTCAGCACATTGGGCAGCTTCTGCAACACCACCGATGCAAGTATCGGCAATGACACATTCCACGGGTAAACCGTTTGCATGCCTCAGGTTTTCCTCAAGAAGTGCCGCACAAGCTCTGGCCATATTCATGGTCTGAGCCTCCAGCGATTCCCTGACACCACGCCTTCGTCCGTCGATTACAGGTCTTATTCCAATTTTGGGATGTCTCCCAATCAGCCTGTTTTTTGGTTCCTGAACTTTCATAACGACAACCTCCGCAATTCAATACTTCAAACAGGAACACCCCTGTTGTTTGCCAAAGCTAGAAAATGTGATGTGTCAAAAAGTACTGTCAACAATGGCACAATAGCGCGAATAGGCTTCATCCCATTGTTCCGTGTCTTCAGGGAGATATTCCTCGGTGGGAAATGAGCGTTTGACGACCTCGCGGGCCTGCTGCAGATCCTCCACTTCCTTCAGGGCTATCAGCTGTGACATCACGTTACCAATTGCCGTAGCCTCAACAGGGCCTGCTGTGGCCGGTCGTTTCAGCAGGTTCGCAGTAAAACGGCTGAGCATCGTATTCTTGCAGCCACCGCCAACGATATGCAGCGCGGGCACTTTTCTTCCGGTAATGGTTTCCAACCCCTCCACCGCGCTTCGATACTTCAGAGCAAGGCCTTCCATCACCAGTCGTATAATGGAACCCATATCACAAGGCGCTTTCTGGCCGGTTTTATTGCAATAATCGATCACTTTCTGCGGCATATTGCCCGGGCTATAGAAGGTTTCATCATCTACGTTGATAAATGCCTGGAAAGGTACCGCAGCCTGGGCCAGAGCATCCATTTCATCATAGCTTACCTGGATGCCTTCCTTTTTCCATGCCCTGCGGCATTCCTGGTAAATCCAAAGGCCCATGATATTCTTCAGAAGACGAACACTGCGGTTAATTCCACCTTCGTTGGTGTAATTCAGCTTCAGAGTTGTTTCATTGATCACTGGTTTTTCACATTCTGTTCCCAGCAGCGACCAGGTGCCACTGGAAATATAGGCGTCGTCACTGTGTTCGAGCGGCGCGGAGATGACGGCAGAGCCGGTGTCGTGGCTTGCCACGGCGATAACAGGGATCCCCTTCACACCAAGCTCATCCTGGACAGATTTTTGAAGTGTTCCCGCACAGGAACAGGCATCAATGATCTCCGGCAGGATTTCCACCGGTATGTTCAGCTCGTTCAGCAGATCATACGCCCAGGTTCCTCTTCCCGCCAGCAGCATCTGCGACGTGGAGGCAATGGTAAACTCACAGGCCTTGTTGCCCGTAAGAAAAAAAGCCAGTAAATCGGGAATGAAAAGCAGGGTTTCAGCTTTTTCCAGAAAGGTTGATTTACTTTTGACCATGGACAGTAGCTGGTAAAGGGTATTGAACTTCTGAAACGCGATGCCGGTATCTTTATATATCCGCTCCCGGCTGGTCACCTTTAACGCTTCATCGATCATTCCTTCAGTGTGAGCATCCCGGTAATGAAACGGGTTTCCCAGCAAGCAGTCATCTTTGTCCAGCAAACCGAAATCCACACCCCAGGTATCGATCCCAAGGCTGGAGATATTTCCCTGTGTCTGTTGATTTCCCTTCAACAGGCCCTGTTTCATCTCGTGATACAACCGTAAGATATCCCAGTGCAGGCCGCCGGCTGCCATCACCGGATCATTGGAAAAACGATGGATTTCGCTTAATTGCAGGTGATTGCCGTCAAAGCTGCCCAGAATCGCCCTGCCGCTGCTGGCGCCGTAGTCAAATGCCAGAACATGCCTCACGTTCCATACCTCCCCTGATTTACATTGGGATTTACATAAGGGACAGGTTCCTGTGTAAATTTTATTTACACAGGAACCTGGGCCTCCGCCTCATGTAAATCTTTCCCTATGTTTTTATAATACCGTATCCGATCCTCCAATGCCAGAAATTTCTCGTCGGCGGCTTTCGAAAACATGCCCAAATCAGCATCTGCTGTCGCGGTAAATTCATGTCCGATCAGTGCCCACGCTGAGTCGATAAGATTGCTGTAGCTCTCATCCTTCATCGCTTTGCAAATGAACTTCTGCCTTGGGGAGTTGATATCTTCTCCGCTGATCTGGAACAGACCATGCCTGTCGCACAGATGTTGAACCCGCTCCAGCTGAGCTTTCGTGTTTCTCGATGGCATATAGGTAAAACCACGGAAACCAAGCGCCTTTATTTCCTCAAACAGCAGTTCCAGATAATCATCTTCAAACCTTTGAGCCTTCTTATCGCCGGTGATTGAATCCGCCACATCACCCAGATAGGCATAAGCCGAAATAGCCCCGATTTCTTCGCAAAGTGCAATTACATCCGAAACCGCGGGGCATTCATCGGTAGCCGGAATGTAGAACTTCTGTACCAAATCGCTTTTAAGTACCCCTAGCAAATCATATGCGTAATAAGCGTTTTCACTGTCCAGCAAAATGGCTTCCAATCGGGTATTCAGACTAATCTGAAGGTCTTGTTTCAGAAACAGCACAAGCTTTTCTCCCCGGCCCAGAATGGAAATCATCCTCAGGGCCAAGGCGTAGAGAAGGTGCCTTTCAGTGATGCTTCCGCCGTCATGGCTCATGGAGATGGGTTCTATATCCCGTTCAAAACTAAGGCTCATTCCATATTGCGCTGTGATTTTGTTCAGGGTTTGGAGCATTTCCCTGTTGCGATGGTTCCGGTATTCCTGATAGGGCTTGATAAACCGGCTCAGCTTTTCCAGGCTATTATGCGGAATGCCGTGAACAGCCATATAGGCAATTCCTTTTTGATCCGGATTATTGATGCGCTTTTCGGCCAGGCGGGTTGCAGACATATCCACCCGGCATTCCATCCCCACCGTAACAGGCATTCGAAGGATCTCACCGGCTTCGATAAACTCACTGATCCCGCCCACCGAATCGTGATCCATGATTCCCGCAGTGGAAAGCCCCGAGATAAAGGCCATCCATAAAGCTTTTGACGGGGAATAGGGAGAAAAGGAATAGGTGGTATGAATGTGGTTGTTCACATACTCATGGTCCACCGGCAGCTTCTCGAGCTCGCCGTCCAGATACATCCGATACAGCTGTTTCAGTGCTTCCAGCCGTTTTGATCGTTCTTCAGCGTTTAATTGTTCCACCCAACCGTGCATCATCATCCTCCGCAAACAGGTTTATCTCATTTCCTGGCCGCCTGTGACATTGATGGCCTGGCCGGTCATATAGCTTGACTGATCCGAGGCCAGAAAGACCATCGCATTGGCAACATCATCGTAAGTGCAGCCCCGCTTCATCGGAACCTGGTTCAGGTATTTTTGTCGGACCTGCTCTTCGGTGATCCCCTGATTCTGCGCATATTGCTTATACAGGCTGTTCACCCACAACGGTGAGTCTAACAGATTCCCGGGGCATATCGCGTTCACGCGCACACCGCATTCGGCCATCTCCAGGGCAAGGCTCTGGGTGAGCCCGATACCAGCGAATTTACTGGTGGCATAAGCCGCATTCTTATAGGAGCCTTTTTTGCCGGATTTACTGTTGATCTGAATAATGACGCCCCTGCCATTAGCGGCCATGATCCTTGCAGCCGCCCGTGCACACAGGAAGTAGCCGTTAATATTCACATCCATCATCTTTTTCCATTCATTCAGCGGGAACTCCGTGGTGGCCTTGGAAATGAGGATGGCAGCGTTGGAAACCAGGATATCCAGCGTGCCAAAGGTGTCAACCGCAGTTTTCATTAAAGAGTCTACCTGCTCTTCATCAGTGACATCCACACCAACAGCTATTGCGTTGGTTAGTGACGCAGCAACCTCGGCGGCCCTTTCCTGGTTAATATCGGCCACAACCACCTTGCAGCCCTCCTGGTCCAGCCTGCGCACAAGCGCTTCACCCAGGCCCTGAGCACCACCGGTGATGACAGCCACTTTTCCATCAAGGTTTTTGCATGTATTGCTCATCGACTTAATTCCTCCAGTGAATTGTTATATCATAGCTTTATGTCGCCTGTTTTCCTGAGTGAACGATTGTCGTTCTGATCAAAACAATTGTTGTCCTGAGCATTAACGAAGGAGCCTTCAGCCTTCTGTAAAGATTCTTCGCTGTGTTCACAATGACATATTACGGGTTATAAGGGCAATATACGTTTGCTCCGGCCCGCTAAACAGGTTCATCAGGAATGGGGTTTACACCCCCATCCTGTTCACTCTCAGCATTTCCCGGTAAGTAAAATTATTACGTGCAACATGGCCGGGCAGTGGCAGAATCTTTTCATGGATGGCATCAATGATCCAATCAGGCTGCGGGAAGAAATGCTCTTCCAGCTCATGGGCGGGTGTAATCCAATTTTTTGATCCAACCACTACCGGTGGCGCATCCAGATAATCAAAGGCCAGCTCGCTGATGGTCTGTGCCATATCCTTCAAATGGGAACCTCTGTCACAGGCATCACTGGTGAGCAGGATACGGCCTGTTTTCTTTACCGATTCAATCACCTTTTCATAATTGAATGGGACGATGCTTCTGGCGTCTATGATTTCAGCGGATAATCCATATTTCTCTTCCAGAATTTTTGCTGCATCCAGTGCCCGATACAGGGTGGCACCGATGGTCAAAATCGTGATGTCCTTGCCCTCACGCTTGATGTCGGGCTCACCGATGGGTATTTCATAATAGCCCGTGGGCACACCCTCCTTGTGGAACAGCTCACCGATATCATACAGCCTTTGGCTTTCAAAGAAAATAACCGGATCGGTACCCATCAGCGCGCTGTTCATTAAACCCTTCGCATCGTATGGGGTTGCAGGGAAGACCACCTTCAAACCGGGAATATGGGCGACAATGGAGGTCCAGTCCTGGGAATGCTGCGCACCATATTTTGAACCAACAGAAATACGAACCACTACCGGCATTTTCAGTTGCCCCGCGCTCATGGCCTGCCACTTGGAAAGCTGGTTGAACACTTCATCACCGGCACGGCCCAGGAAGTCGGCATACATCAGTTCCACTGCCGCGCGGCCGCCGCAAAGGCCATAGCCCACCGCCGACCCCACAATAGCACCTTCTGAAATCGGAGAGTTGAACAGGCGATGATAGGGCATGGCTTCGGTTAATCCGCGGTATACCGCAAAGGCTCCGCCCCAGTCACGGTTTTCCTCACCGTATGCGATCAAGGTGGGGTCGGTATAGAATTTATCGATCATCGCTTCGAAAACACCGTCCCTGAACTGGAACACCTTGTTCTTCGACACGGGTTTCCCGTTTTCATCCAGGCCGAAACGAACCTTTTTCTGCGTTCTGAGCCATTGCGGGTTTTCTTCCTTTGGCATCAGAGCATCGCATGCCCTGTCCTCCATCTTTTCAACCCTTTGGTTGGAGAACATCAGGTTTCCGATAGCTTGCGGGTTTGTATGCAAATCCATTCTGGGGGAAATCGAGTCATCAATAGCTAGCTTCAAGACCTTTGTGACCAGTTCACGGGCTTGAGCCAAAATATCATCAAAAGCGGCGTTTGAAGCCACGTTTGCCTCTTCAAGCTGCTTGCGGTATGCGATAATCGGATCCACCTTCATCCACGCATCCACTTCTTCCTTGGTTCTGTAGCTGGAAGCGTCGGAGGGAGAGTGACCGGAAAACCTGTAGGTTACAGTATCCAGCAGCACCGGTCCATTCTTTTCTTCAAGGATTTGCTTCTTTCTGCGCATGGCATCTATCACCGCCAGCGGGTTGAAGCCGTCTATCCTTTCGGCATGCATTTGCTCCGGGTTTACACCGGCGCCAACGCGGGCAAGCAGGTCATAGCCCATGGTTTCGCCACGGGTTTGTCCACCCATGCCATAGTGGTTGTTGAAGAAATTGATGATCAAAGGCAGGCCGCCTTTCATATCACCTTCCCAAAGCTTCCTGTACTGATCCATCGTGGCCAGGCAAATTCCTTCCCAAACGGGTCCGCAGCCCAGGGAAGCATCGCCGATGTTTGCGATGACAATCCCCTTTTTCCGGTTCACTTTTTTATACAGCGCACCACCCACAGAAATATCTCCGGAGCCGCCAACGATGGCGTTGTTCGGATAAATACCAAACGGGGTGAAGAACGCGTGCATTGATCCACCCAAACCGGCCTGGAAACCGGTTTCTCTGGCAAAGATTTCGGCCATTGCACCGTATATCAGAAAGTCGACGGCCAGATCCTTCACAGTTCCCCCCGTCCCTTTTTCTTCAACAACCTTCAGGATGCGGCCATTGCGGAAATTTTTCATGATCTGCATCAGCTCGTCATCGGGAAGCTTCTCAATGGAAGATAATCCTTTGGCCAGAATTTCACCGTGACTTCTGTGGGAGCCAAAAATGAAGTCGTCAATATTAAGAAGATAAGCCTGCCCGACAGCCGCTGATTCCTGACCAATGGATAAATGCGCGGGGCCAGGGTGGTTATAGGCAATTCCGTTATATTCACCGGTGGTTTTAATCAGGTTCATCATGGTCTCAAACTCACGGATGATGGCCATATCTCTGAAAATGCGCAGGAAATCAGCAGTGGTGAAGCTGGCTTTCTCCTGCTCGATGGTTCGGTCATACTGGTTTACCGGAATATCCTGAAAGGTGATCTTTCCTTTTTTTCTGATCTCATTGGGATCAATAAAAATTGTCTTCGGCATGTTTTATGTCTCCTTCCATTTTGAGCCACGGGTCGGGGAACCTGGACCCCACCCCATGTAAATCTTAAATTTCCCACATGGCTTCGCGGATGACCTCGCTGACGGTTGGGTGCGGGAAAACAATTTGGCGGATGTCCTCTACACGCATTTCTGTTTCAATCATCATCGCGGCGCCGTAAATAATCTCTGAGGCATAGCTTCCAATGATATGAACGCCAAGGAGCGTTCTGTACCTGCGATCTGTTAAAACCTTAATGATTCCATCACCACGCGAGGTTTCGGCTACGTACCTTCCACTGTAAGCGAGGGGCAGCTTTACAATATCAAACTCCAAGCCTTTCTCCTTCGCAGATTCTTCAGTCTCACCCACGGATCCCACTTCAGGGTTTGTATAAATCACTGAAGGAATGGCATGATAACGCATTCTGTCCTTTTTGCCCAAAATGGTGTTTACGCATACTTCGGCTTCGCGATAGGCCGTATGGGCCAGCATGGATACGCCATTTACGTCCCCCACCGCGTAAACCTGCGGAATATTAGTTTGCATATGCTCATCGGTGACAATTCTTCCTCGTTCTGTCTCCACATGGATGTTTTCAAGGCCAATCCCTTCAGTTTTGGGCTTTCTTCCGATGCTGACCAGAACCTTGTCCGCAGCAACGGTTTGAACCCCCTCGGAGGTTTCAAAGACAACCGAATCGGATGTAATCTCTGTCACTTTGGCGCAAAGCCTGAAATCCACTCCTTCTTTTTTATAGTTGTTATACAGAATCGAGCTGATTTCCCTGTCGGTTGGGCCGGCAATATGATCCAGCATCTCCACCACTGTCACCTTGCATCCGGCTGAATTGAAGTAGGATGCCATTTCAAGTCCAATCACGCCTCCGCCGATGATCACCAGCTTTTCGGGCAGTGTTTTCAGATCGAGAATCTCACGATTTGCTAAAACAAACCCGTCCGCATAACCCTCCTTCAGGCCTGGAATTGCAGGCATCGCCGGCTCTGAGCCTGTGGCAATCATCAGCCTTTTTCCGGTATAAACCGTTTCATCCACTTTTACCTGAAAACCTTCGCTGCTGCGGCCTGTGATCACGGCTTCACCATCGATCACCGTAACCCCGTTCTTTTTCATTTTCATGGACACGCCTGCCACCAAGGTTCTTACAACCTTGTTTTTCCGATTGATCACGGCAGTATGATCCAGCTTTACATTTTCAGCCGATACGCCATATTGGTTTCCGTGTTTAGCGTAATCTGCGATCTTCGCTGAATTTAACAGTGTTTTTGAGGGAATACAGCCTTCGTTCAGGCAAACGCCGCCGAGGGCACGCTTTTCAATCAACAGCGCAGAAAGCCCTGCATGACCGGCGCGTTCTGCTCCAACGTACCCTCCGGGTCCTGCGCCGATAACGATTAAATCATAAACCATTCCAATACCTTCCTTTTCACCTTAATGGATTTATGGAACACCCCTGCCGCCTCCAGCTCGTTTTGTTTTGCTGTTCAATCGGCCGTTGGGTTAAGTTTAGTTTCATCATTTATCATAAGAAAGGGGCTCCTGCTTTGCAAGAAGCAGGGTAAAGCTTTCCAGGGCTTCCCTGAGATCCTTGAGGAACCTTGCCGCAGGCGCCCCGTCCACTGCCCTGTGATCAAAGGTCAGCGAAAGCGACATGGAAGAATAGGCCTCAAGGACACCGTTTCTTTCCCTGCATCTGGACTCGATGGTATTCACACCCAAAATAGCGGTCTGCGGAGGGTTAATGACTGGAGTAAAAGATTCTATCCCCAGAGCGCCAAGGTTTGTGATTGTAAACGTGCCGTTTTTCAGCTTATCCGGGTTTATCGTACCCTTCTGACATTCCTGAGCCAGTTGTTTGGCTTCTATGGAAATTTCGTTTAGTGATTTCAGGTTTGCGTTGAATAAAGTGGGGACCATCAAGCCCCTGTCCGTATCGACAGCCACACCCATGTTTACATTGGTGAAAAAGCGCATGGTTTCCCCCATGAAATGAGCGTTTATCGACTTATGCAGCGGAAGGATGCGGCTGGTCGCATAAATCAGGATGTCGTTGAGAGTGATGTTTGAAAGACCTATTTTTTCTCCGTCCGCTTTCAACCGCTTGCGAAAGCTCAGGATATCAGTCGCGTCAAAGGAGGCGTTCAGCGTTAGCTGGGCCATTTGTGAAAGCGATTCCTGCATGGTTCTGGCAATGACTTTGCGGATATTGGATACTTTCATATCCTGATATTCGGTCGCAGGTATTCTTTGTTCAGCTGTACCAGGTTCAACAGGCATCGGTCGTTTCATATCCTGTGTGGTTACCCTGCCGCCCAGGCCTGTGCCGGATACGGGCTGTGCAACATTGTCGTATGCATCCTTCGCACCGCTGGTTACAAGAGCACCCTGCTGCTGAAGGTTTCTTACATCTCTTTCAATGATTCTGCTGTTCGGTCCTGTCGGAATGGCCTGTCGGATATCTACACCGATGCTGTCAGCCAGGTTTCTGGCACGAGGAGATATGAAACGCTCCCCTGCAGCTACGGACGTTGTTGTTTCGATGGTTTTTGCCTGTGTGGGTGTTGCTGTTTCGCTTCTATGTCCAACACCGGCTATTGTTGCTTTATTACCGTTTTTTGCAGCTGTACCTATTGTTGCTTCACCACCGGCTTCAGCAGCTGCCTGTAATTCCATTTCGTTCTTCTTGTCTTCCTGTGCAGGTTTCGCTGAGGCTCCGGCAGGTATGAATGATCCGTAATCCTCTCCTAATTCGCCGATTACGCATACATTGGTCAGAACAGGGACATCCTCACCCTGTTTGAAGAAAATTTCCAGAATGGTGCCGGATGCCTTTGCTTCTTCCTCAAAGGCCGCTTTGTCTGTTTCATAAGAGAACAGCAGGTCGCCTTCCTTCACCGGATCCCCTTTTTGAACGAACCACTCGGAGATGATGCAGCTTTCCACCGACTGGCCCTGTCTTGGCATGATGACGGGTGTTGCCATATTCTTTGCTTCTCCTTTACCGTGTTTTCTTTGCGCTAACTGGATGCATTTGAAAATTTTGAGTGTCACATAGCGGCGCTCCCCATCACCAGATGTTTTCCAGGTGGGGAAGTCCTTGCTTAAATACCGTTCAACTGCCCTTCGTTGCGCTAAATGGCTTTGGCATGCTGAAGCAGATATTCTTCTGCCTCCAGGCACCAAAGGCTGTGATTGGCTTCAACAATTTCCGCCAACCGGCACATCACCGGATTATCTTTTCCCTTTTCACGAAAATCAGATATAGCGGTAAGCTCCATGGAGATGTTCGTATAAATCAGCTTCTTCCCGCCAGGAATTTTCGGAAGATTCATGGTGGTTTCCACGACGCTGTCCAAACCACCTATATGCGTGATCATGGATGCCGGGTTGATTTCTCCTGCCGCCATCATCCGAAGCGATTCTACCATATCATCGGTGTTTCCGCCGCTGGTTCCCACCAGATGGGTGCTGTTATAATGAACATTGTAAAAGTTCAGCTCCGCTGAAAAGTCCGGATGGGTTGGCCCGGCAAAAAAGTTCAAACAACCGTCCCTGCCGAGGATCTGATCCCCTTGTTCAATAACGGGCTTAACGGGTGCGAAAACAAACACATCATCATAGCCGGTACCGCCTGTACGTTGCAGCAAGGCCTCAACAGGTTTTTCTGCTTTGGAAGTGTTCAGATAAACCAACTCAATTCCGTTCCTCCGGGCTTCTTCCGCGGTATATAGGGCAGCCGCGCGAGCCAGCCTTGCTTCATCGATATCTGTCACCACCAGAAGGGAAGGCTTTCTATCGGTATGAATGGCATAGTCTACAGCACCAAGCCCCATGGGGCCCACCCCCGCCAAAATGGCCATTTTGCCGTCCTCTTTGATGCCCATTTGATGGATATAGCTGCCACCTGTGGTATGATAATTGGCGTGAAATGCTCCAACGATACAGGACATGGGCTCGGACAGAGAACCATAAAAGTAAGCATCTCCCTTGTATTCCAGCAAGCAGCCCTGTTCCATCACTTCATTGGGAATGATGATATGGGTTGCGCTTCCGCCGATATACCGGAAGCTGTAACCGGGTGCGGCATAAGGATTTTCCTTCAGGTTCAGTGCCGGCTGGATGGAAAACTTCATCCCCGGATGGAACTGCCCCCGCCATTTTGATCCGACCTGAAGAATCACGCCGCAGAACTCATGCCCGATGATCACCGGGTTTTGGGCTGCGTCTTTGGGAACCCTTTTGTGATCGCTGCCCTGAACCGCCGCTTTGTATGACGACATGCAAATACTGTCAGAGATGATTTGCGCCAGTATTTCATCGTTACGGATATCCGGCAGCTCGAATTCCTCCAGCCTTAAATCGTTTTTACCATATAATCGAACGGCTTTCGTCTTCATCTCTTTTCCTCCCTGGGATCCCTGGTTGATGGAAAGGTTTTCATGGATTTTGTTAATATGATCATGTTTTATGTTTTATTATAACATTTGTCATGATAAAATGGAACATATATTTTAATCACTCTTGTACTCTTTTTTCAAATCGGGTATGATACTGGTAGAAGTTTCGGTTTGAGCATTGATTCCGAACCCGGTTGTTCATCGGAATCGGTAGGAAACACCGCGACAGTTTTAGCTTACTATACCCAAAATCTGTTTTCAATATTTTCTCGGCTGGGAGTGAAATGGCTTGTATAATGACAGACAGGAACAGATCCTGAGTTTACTGAATGAAAAAGGAGAAATTCAAATCTCCGACCTGAAAAATGTCTTCCCTCAGGTTTCTACCATGACCCTTCGTCGTGATCTGACCATGCTCGAGGGAAAGGGGTTATTGATCCGAACCCACGGCGGTGCGGTAAACATTAAAAAGCTCTCTTCAGTTTTTGGTGAAGAGGATGCCTACTCGCTGCGTGCCGCTGAAAATGTGGAAGCCAAAATGAGCATTGCACAAAAGGCCCTGGGTTTCCTGGACAATGGCCGCTCCATTTTTTTGGACGCAGGCAGCACGATGATGTACCTGGCCAGGTTGATCCCCGATGAGCCCTTCTCCCTTCTGACCAGCGGCATTAATATCGCCCTGGAATTAACCAAAAAAGCGAAAATAACAATTTACCAAACCGGCGGGCAGCTGAACCAGAACAGCCTGTCCTCATCCGGACCCACGTCCATGTCCATGCTGGATTTTATCAACATCGACATTGCCTTTATGGCCGCCTCGGGCTTTACCCTTGAAAACGGCTTTACTGTATCCAATTTTTTTGAGTGTGAGCTAAAAAAAGCTGTGATGAAAAAGGCAAAAAAGGTCATCATGATGGTCGATTCCAGCAAATGCAACAAGGTGCTGGCATTCACCTTTGGAAACCTGACCGATATCGACATCCTCATCAGTGATGGGAACCTGCCCGAAGCGGTTACCAACAAAGCGCATGAGCTGGGCGTGAAAGTGCTGTAGTATTGTTATCTGTGGGGGTTTGGCAACAAAAAAGAGGCATCTCCTTCAACCTCATACCTCTCATTCAACCCGTTTCACCCTCTGTTAAGCCTGATACTTCATACTTAACATGGACATCAGTTCTTTCTTTTGCCTTAAAAAATCATCGGTATAAAGCATTTCCCTTTTTCTGGGCCTGTCGAAGCCCGTTTGGATACCTCCAATCAGCTTTCCAGGCCTTGCACTCATGATATATACCCTGTCAGACAGATAGATGGCTTCTTCAATGTCGTGGGTGATAAAGAGTACCGTTTTTTTATGGTTTTCCCATACTTCGGTCAGCCAATCCTGCATATGATACCGGGTAAGGGCATCCAGCGCACCAAAGGGCTCATCGAGCAGCATAACCCCACCCTCCATCAGCCAGGTCCGCAGCAGCGCCACACGCTGGCGCATCCCACCGGAAAGTTCTTCCGGCATGGCCTTTAAAAAGGGTAACAATCCAAACTCTGACGCCATACTTTCCAGATATGACTTGTCGGTGTCTTTCAATGTGCCTGCCAGCTCCAGCGGCAGAATGATGTTCTGCCAAACCGTTCTCCAGGGCAAAAGCAAGTCTTTTTGCAGCATGTAAGCTAAAACCGGCCTTTTTATACGGATGTCCGCTCCGTTCATCAAAACTGTTCCGTTATATTCCTTCTCCAACCCGGCAATAATGCGGAACAGCGTACTCTTCCCGCAACCGCTTGGGCCGATGACAGAGATGAACTCACCGGCTTCCACCTGAAGATCTACGCCATCCAATACCGGCAGTTCCTTTTTTTCAACCTGATAGGTTTTATATAGGTCGGTAATATCAACAGCCCGCTCCACTACGCCAGTTCCCCCTTTATCAAATCATCCGCATATCGTTGGCTTAAATCAACGTATGATTGAATTCATCCCGGATTACAAGCATATCATTGTTATACCCCTGCAGACAGCTCCAGACTTTCTTCCGGCAAAGGTATAAAACTCCGGCCTCCTGAGTGAATGTTCTATAGAGGCAGGGGTCTTATGTTTTTTGATACATCGATTTCTTTTTTCAGTATCCTTATTTGCTCAGGAACTCATTCGTAAATGCTTTGGTGACATCTATCTTTTGATCAATAAATTCATTTTCATACAGCCAGTTCATGTACCGCTCCCAAACCTCCTGCTTTTGCATCCCCCAATAGGAAGCATCCGCCTGGTATTTGTCTGCGAGGTATCTCTGGCTTTCCATCACAAGGCTTCGATCCAGTTCGGGAGCATGATCCATTAATATCTCGGCTGCAGCATCGGGGTTTTTCATTGCAAACTGATAACCCTTCCCGGCCGCACGCATGAATTTTTCAACGAGCCCACGGTTCTCACCGATGATTTTCTCGCTGGTAATTAACACAGGAGTGTAGTAATCGAAAACCTCCGCTACTGCTCCCAGATCGATATAGTTCAGTTCCAAGCCTTTCAGCCTGGCCTCTATTCCAGCCCATCCTTCGAAAATCCACGCATAATCGATTTCTCCCGAAGCAGATGCCTGAAAGAAGTCCGCTTCGCCGGTGGTGACAATTTGCACCTTATCCGGATCTGCCCCGACCTGCGCCATGAGATACCGAAGGGTTGCCTCTTCAATGGGAGAACCCCACCCACCGTATTTTTTACCTTCAAAATCCTTCGGGGTGAGAATCTCTTTTTCTTTCAGTGAAGCAAAGCCGGAGGTATTATGCTGAATGACTGCTGCCAGGGAAACCACAGGAACCTGCTGTGCCCTTGCAAAGGTAACGCTTTCCTGGTAGCTTACGCCGAACTGGGCTGTTCCTGATGAAACAAGCTGCTCTACAGCACCCTCCACAGGCTCAATGATCTGAACCTCCAGACCTTCCTGCTTAAAATAGCCTTCATTGACGGCAGCGAACAGCCCTGTATGGTTGGTGTTTGCCGTCCAGTCCAGCACAACGGTAACCTTTGTATTTTGTTCTTTGCCACATCCGGATAAAAGAACGGTAAGAACGATCATGCATACCAGCATGCTGATTATCTTTTTCACAGCTGTCTTCTCCTCCTTACAACCTTCATCTCCAAATAATGAATGATGAAAAACAATAGCAAACTCAGTAAGATAATGATAAAAACATCCGCGAACAAAGCCGCTGTCTTAAAAGTCTTCATCGAACGGGTCAGAAAAATACCCAGCCCCTTTTGCGCCCCTGCCCATTCTGAGAGAACAGCTCCGGTTACACTGTAGGCCGCTGCAATTTTCAAGCCCGCAAAAAACTGAGGCATCGCCTGAGGCACCCTGATTTTCCACAGGATCTGTGCAGGCGTCGCACGCATCACCACCAACAGCTCGTCCAGCTCGGGCTCGGTAGAGACGAGGCCCTGAACAAACCCTGCGGTGATGGGGAAAAAGCAAACCAACAATACAATCAAAACCTTGGGCAGAATACCAAACCCAAACCATACCATGAACAAGGGTGCCAGTATATACAGCGGGATAGTCTGGCTGATAACCATGTAAGGCCAGAGTATTCTGTACAAAGGCCTGAACCTTGCCATCAGCAATGAAAGCCCCATAGAAAGGATGAGTGCGGCTGTAAACCCTAAAACGACCTCCAGGATCGTCGCCAGCGCGTGATCCATAAGAATTGGGAAATCATTGATAAACGCCCGGTATACAGAACTGGGGGCAGGTATCAGGTAATCCGGCGTCTTCAGCAGATAAACCAGAAGCTCCCATAACAGAAGTACCACGGCAAAGGATATTGGCAGGCTAAGATTTCCTGTATTTACCAACCTTTTCATCCATCGTCACACCTTCCGGCTTATAATCGATTTTCACAACCGACAGAACCCTGGTTGCGCCTTCCACAATGCACAGCTCCTGTGCTTTTTTTACAATTCCCATCAGAAGATCATACTCTCCCTCCATGGTGGTCTCCATAGGCCCGACCATGTACTTAACTCCGCTTTGGGCGATCAACGCAATCACCTTGTCGACCACGGGATAAAGCTTTTCATCGGGTACCCTGGGTAAAATCTGCAAGCTTACGTTGACTATGGGCATTTTGTTCACAACCTTTCATGATTTCTCCCGGCAATTTTTACAGTAACCGTGCAATTAAATCGGGCTCGATGACTTCAAACATTTTGGAAGCAGAGCTTACCAATTATGCGTGTCTTCAGGCTTCATGCAAATAATCTGCTCTGCGGCTCTTCTTTCGATACACCGCTTTACAGAAAAAACCAGACAAAAAACCGCCCGGAAAAGGCGGTTTATACCAAAAGCACCCTTCCCTACGCCGGTATAACCCGGATCAGGTTTTGCGGTCGGAGTTGCAAACTCCCTCTCAGCCGGCTGCCACCGGCTCCCGCAGGCATATCTTCAATTGAATTATCCTAATATTATTACAGGATCCAAGCCCTGTCAAGTAAAATATACCCGGCTTTTGTCATTTTGAGCTTGCCAGGTTACTTTCATACACACCTTTAATAAGTTCATAAGTTGTTACAGCTGTAAGTATTTTATCCTGTGCGCATCAATGCCATCCTAAGCGCAGCGAAGGCTCTTGTCAGGAGTAATGTGATATCCCTCACTTCGTTCAGCAGGCCGCGCCCACTTACCTGTGAGCAGTTACCTTGCCAAAAGTGTTGGCGGCAACCCACTAACAGCTCCTGGACAGCAGCACATGGCTTGCTCCGGATAATCATGAAAGGTTTACCTTCCCGCCAAAAGGTTATATAACAGCACGCCCAGGCCGGCTTCAAGCAGAAAAACCACTGGAATGCCGATCATAAACACTCGATTGCGAATTTTGTGATGGAACAGAAGGCAGCCTAAAAAAATACCAAAACCGCCTCCGATGGTTGTCAGCCTGAAAAACCATTTTTCCGCCAGACGCCATTGACCTTTAATGGCCCATTTCTTGTCCAGCCCAGCCATGAAAAAACCTGTAAGGTTAATACAAATCAAAAAGATTGCGATTGCATAAAGTATCTTGGATTCCATTTTTCTCCTTAATAATCTGTTCTCATTGAGTTTTTAACTCCGTAAAGCAACAGCGCGCGACCCGCACGCAAAAATCGGGCAGGATGCACCTGCCCGATAACCTGCAATATTCATATTATCAATAATATAAAAAATGTTCAAGGCCTTGGACAAACTGAACGTATGGCTCGGGTTGTTACTCCTGTACACTTACAGCCCCAGCAGCTGCAGATGCCTGCCAATATGCTTTTTGAGCCCGTCCATATACTCTTTTTCAAAGGTATGCAGCACGGAAAAGAACTCATCTCTGAACAGGGGTTTTCCACTGTCGTCTTTGGCCTGCAGCAGCAGACCATAGGTGATATGCATGACCTGACGTGAATCATCCCGGTTCATCAGGTCTGCCAGATCGGCATCCTGGATTTGATCCAACGCGGGTATGTTCTCCGGTTTCGCCCCGATATGATAGTATTTCTTGGCCTCATCCAGGTGCTCGAGCGCAAAGGCGTGCATCCTTCTGTATAAATCCGGCTGATGTGCAGCGATAACTCTGACAGCTTCCAGCCAGTTTGTCCCTGCTGTTTTCAAATGATAGTTCCCGCCGGTTTTCTCCCCAACAATGGGGAATACCTTAAACTTATCACTTCCGGAATGGACGCTGATTTTGTATCTGAAATGATTGGCAATGGCAACATGTACTGAAAACTCACCGATGAACTGATCCAGTTCACCGATATAATCGATTCCCTTCTGGAATTCACCACAGAACCTGGGGGCCAGGCTGGTGATATTTACTCCGGCTGCGATCAGCTCGGATGCCACGAAATAATGTGATGCCGGGGTCGTGGAGGTGAGGGTTTCATCGATGGACATTTCAAAATCAATAGGCCTTGCGCATTTTGCAATCAGGTTATGATAAATATCCAGCGTATGGTGAATGGCCTTGCCGTAAACACAGCCCATACGAACGGCATCTTCTTTTGAGATTGAAAAGCTGCAGCCTTCAAGCTGGATCACTTTTTCGGCATAGCTCTCCTCCCACCTTTCACGTTCCTGCGCGGAGAACTGAGCATACTTTGCTGTAAGCTCGGCACTGCTTTGGCTTGCAGCGGTGTTGTCGATATGCTCCGAGCAGTCCAGGGTTATCATGGTCATGCCGATATCCAGCGCCATTTTCACTTCTTCAGCAGTTTTCAGGTGATCGCCGTCAGCGCCGTAGCCCTTCGTATAACCCTCCTGAAAAACCGCCCATGCTGTGGCTGATATAACGTCATCATAGGTTCTGCCGGTCAGGTTCAGTTCACGGATGGACTGCTGAGCCAGCACAGGAAATACATCCAGTTCCCGGATGGCTTCAATGTGGCCCGGTGAAGCCAGGCCAAGACGGTCTCCCAGGCCGATGGTTATTTTGTGTCCCTGATGGGGCCTGGGGTTTGTGAAGGGGAATATTTCCCTCAGACATCTGCAGTTTTCATTGGTTAACGGACATACCTGAACCCTTTTATTGCTCATGAAGCATTCCGAGCCTTGAAAACCATTCAGAGCCGGGTCATCACCAACCGTTACAAGATATTTCCCGGCGGCATCCCTCGCCATCATGACCACAGCATTCCCAACGTTCTGAATGGAGCGCGGGTAAACGCCGTACTCTTCGAATCCTTTTTCTGCTTCATCTTTCAGTTCGTCAGCCTTCATGACCCTGACCACAAAATTCCTTACAAAACCTTTCCAATCATTCATTTCCATTACTCCTTGGCACTATATTTTTGCAGGTTGGCAACAACTTCATAAGCGCATGCGCGCAGACCAAAACGCAAGCATTTGGAAACCTGCGCGCCATTTTCCCGGATTCAATAAGTATATACCCTGCGGAAAACAGCTTTATTCTTATTGCTTTTTACAGATCTATTGTACTGTAAAAGAATAGATATTGATATACAGATATTGCTTGTTTATATTCCAAATGAACAAATTTTATCCTTCTTTTTAGCCTGATTTGTAATCAGGGTTGTTTCCTGTATTGCAGCGGCGACAATCCGGTGATCCCCTTAAACACCCTGCCGAAATGGGTCTGGCTGTCAAATCCCGTCAACTCGGAAATCTGCATCACGCTTTTCCTGGTCTCTTTCAGAAGCTTCTGGGCTTCTTTGATTCGGATATTGTTCAGGTACTCTATAAACGTAAACCCGGTGGTCTTCTTGAAAGCGCGGCTTAAATGACATGGCGTAATGTAGTATTTTTCTGCCACAAGCTTCAGGGACAGATGGTTCATATAGTTTTCCATCAAATATAGCGCAATCTCTGACATCTTTCGATGGAGCTGGCTGTTATATGCAATGCCCTCCTGTTTGAACTGCTCCATATGCCTGTTGATGAACAGCAGCAGCTCTGCGAGAAGGATTTTTTGATAGGTAATGTAGCCTCGTGGTTTTCTTTTTGCTTCATCCACCATTTTCAATAAGATAGACTGCACGAAGGCCTGCTCTGAAACCTTCAGATGAATGACCTTGTGATCACCAGCAAAGCACTGCAGCAGATTTATGTTATCATTCTGCTGAGTAACCCCAGACAGAAATTCCTTCTGAAAATAGATTAGAATCCGCTCATGAGAGGTGTGATGTGAATTCGTAGTCTTATGAATATCATGAACATTAATCAGTACGATATCTCCCTTGACTACAGGATATGTCCGGTTTTGGATAAAATAGTTCCTTCTGCCCTCAAGCAGGTAATAAATCTCATAAACGTCGTGATAGTGGCATTCATGCATACTGAAGGTATTATCCTGCCTCTGCTGCTCGATATGAAAGGGCTGATTTCTGATGTCATAGACATTCAGTTCGTTATCCATCATGCAACCTCGTTAATCATTTGTCTTGATAAGCGATTGTTCTCCCTAAAGATATCGGAGAAAATGCATCAAATTTTGATGAATATTTTATGAAAAATCAAATCCCGTAAAGAAAATGAAGATATATTGATATATACTATCTTCAAGAATTGACATATTGTATTATGGAAACTGGTACTCTGGAGGTACTGCTATGATTAAAACCGATAACAAAGTTACAGACGTGAAGATAGCTTACATCGGCGGTGGGTCCATGGGCTGGGCCTGGGGTTTGATGAGCGATCTGGCAACCGAAGAGCAAATGTCGGGAAGCGTCCGGCTTTATGATATTGATGCTGAAGCGGCAAAGCGCAACGAAAAAATCGGACTGCGGCTGCAAAAGAATACCGGTGTGAAAAGCCATTGGGATTATAAGGCTGTCGGCTCATTACAGGAGGCCTTGACCGGAACTGATTTTGTGGTCATTTCAATCCTGCCTGCAACCTTTGATCAGATGGAAACCGATGTACACCTGCCTGAAAAGTATGGTATCTACCAGGCAGTGGGCGATACGGTCGGCCCGGGCGGGCTTGTCAGGGCCCTTCGCACCATCCCGATGTATGTTGAAATCGCAGAAGCTATCAAGCAATGGGCTCCCGAGGCATGGGTCATCAACTATACCAACCCCATGACTCTTTGTACCCGTACATTATATGAAGTTTTCCCGCAAGTAAAAGCATTTGGTTGCTGCCACGAGGTTTTCGGAACGCAGGATCTGCTGAAATCCGCGCTTGCCGACATTGAAGGCATTGAAGCACCCCACCGGCGGGACATCAAGGTGAACGTACTGGGAATCAATCACTTCACCTGGCTGGACAGGGCAACCTATGAGGGCCGGGATCTGTTCCCGGTATACAGGAAGTTTGTTGAAAATTATTATGAAAGTGGTTTCGAAAAAACAGCCAAAGGCCATTGGTTGAATGATTTCTTTTCTTCGGCCAACCGTGTCAAATTTGACCTTTTTAAGCGCTATGGCATTATCGCTGCCGCAGGAGATCGCCACCTGGCTGAATTTTGCCCCCCGTGGTACCTGAAGGATCCTGATACGGCAAGCTCCTGGATGTTTAGCTTAACACCGGTGAGCTGGAGAAAGACAAACCTGATTGAGAGGCGGGAAAAGGGAAATCGTCTTATCAGCGGCGAAGAAACCTTCGAACTGAAACTCACCGGTGAGGATGGAATACTTCAGATGAAAGCAATTGCCGGTCTGGGGGATTTCGTAACCAATGTGAACCTGCCAAATTACGGGCAAATCAGCAACCTGCCCATGGGTGCCGTTGTTGAAACAAACGCCGTGTTCAGCCGCAATCATGTAAGGCCTGTAAATGCCGGAGCACTTCCGGATGACGTTCAAAGCCTGGTATACCGCCATGTTATCAACCAGGAAACCACCCTGAAGGCCGCCTTGAAAAAGGACAAAGAGCTGGCTTTCCGGGCTTTTGCCAATGACCCTCTGATGACAGTCAGCCTTCGCGATGCATGGCAGTTGTTCATTGAGATGCTGCAGGCAACCAAAGCGTATTTGCCCGGTTGGAATCTCAACTAGTCTGTATTGCATCCAGAAAAAGCTTCCAGCCCTCTGGCAGGAAATGAAACTTTTATTATGGGATCTCTTTTTCTCTTATTTGTAAAACCCGTGCTTCTGATAGTATCAGGGCACGGGTTTTTTTCTGGTTACTGAACTCTCCCGCAGTGTTTTGGGCGCTTGCCTGTACAGCTGGCTACCGAGGGCGGTGTGAGATCACACCTTACATATTGGTACCAGCGCTTTAAAACACCACTTGCGGGTTGAGGTGGAAAGCTGAGTGATGATTACAGGAATTTGTAGGTTGTGATATGGTGGTAAACCTCACCCGCTTTTAAAACCGGCGAAGGAAAATGCGGATGCTTCATGGCATTGGGGAAAAACTGGGTCTCCAGGCAAAAGCCGCTCCATTTACGGTAGCGTACCCCACCCTTCCCGATCATTTGGTCATTCAGATGGTTTCCTGTATATAGCTGTACCCCTGGTTTTGTGGTATAAACCTGCATCCTGCGTCCGCTTGCCGGGTCATAAGCTTCGGCACAAAGCTCGGGGCTTTTCCCTGATCCTTTTAATACAAAATTGTGATCATACCCTTGTCCGCATTTGATATGCGGATCCTGCGACATCAACCCGGGCTTCAGCGGTTTGAATTCTGTAAAGTCCATGGCTGTACCCGAAACAGGAAGGATTTCACCGGTAGGGATACATTCATCATTGTTTACAGTAAATTCATCTGCATATATTTTTATTTCGTGGTTCACGATGTCCCCGTGGCCATGACCTGACAGGTTGAAATAGCTATGGTTTGTGAGGTTGATGACCGTATCCTTATCGCATTTTGCATAATAATCAATACTGATCGCATTATCATCGGTCAAAGTATAAGTTACCGTTACATCCAGATTACCGGGATACCCCTCTTCACCGTCTACGCTGTGGTAAGAAAGGGTGATCGTGTTCCCGGTTTTCCCGACAACCTCCCAAAAAACCTTGTCAAAGCCCCTGGCACCTCCATGCAGATGGTTGTTGCCATCGTTTTTCAACACTTTATATTCCGTGCCGTTCAATTCAAACTGAGCATTTTCAATGCGATTGGCATGCCTGCCGATAATTGCACCGAAAAACGGGCTCATTTTCATCGTATCTTCCAGGTTCCCGCAGCCAAGCACCACATCTTCCAGCTTTCCGTTGCTGTCCGGGACAAACAGGGATACGATGATACCGCCATAGTTTGTCACTTCAGCCTTCATCCCGTTGCGGTTTTCAAGAGTGTAGAGCGCTGCCTCGGCCCCGTCGGGGGTTCTGCCAAAAAGCTTTTTGTTTTCCATGAGCTTCCCTCCAAATTCCAAATTCTTTCCCTATTATACTGCAAATTTAGAAGAACGCAAAGAGTCTTCACTAAACAGCCTTAATGTGTATTTCCCAATACAGGGCAGTTTTGCGCGGTAGTGTAACAAAACTGATAAGGTTCTGTAAGTTTACATAATTGTATTTCATGGTATGAATTCAATAGTGCTTGTACGAAGGCCAAAACACGGGCGTTGATATGAACGCTAAAATGGCATTTGATTCATATTTGTCCTGTTCGCTGGTTTAGCCTGTCAGCCGGACATCAAAAGTGAACTTCGATACATATGCAAGTCAGAACCGCTTGCGGTTTTTTCGTAACAACCGGGTGTATTCAGATTGATCATGGATACCCCGATACAAATGAAAAGGAACGGTGAAAAATGAGCAAATCATTGAAAAAAGCGGTATTCACTGCTGCATTACTGGCGATGGGAATTGCGTCAGCCACAACCAGTCTGGCCCAACCCTCTGTACCAAACCTGGACAGTGCAAGCAGCTGGGCCAGGGTTGAAATCGTAAACGCATACGAGAACGGTTTACTGACAGAAAATATACAGCTGGAGTATCAAAAGAGTATTACAAGAGAAGAATTTTGTGAGCTTGCAGTCAAATTATACGGAGCATTAACCGACAACGCAGTGCCGGATAAAATGGAAAATCCCTTTTGGGATACGGAAAACTCTGAAGTCATCTCAGCATATCATTTAGGAATCGTCAACGGCACCGGAGAAGGCCAATTCTCGCCCAAAGGCACCGCCACCCGCGAAGAAGTGAGTGTCATGCTGTATCGCACACTTCTGGCTGCAGGTTTTGATTTAAACAGCGTAAAAAAGAATCAGACAGCTTTTTCCGATCGGCAGTTGATATCCGACTGGGCAAAGAAAGCTGTGATTACCTTGAGGGCAGCAAATGTTATTGATGGGGTTGGTAATAATCTGTTTGATCCGAAGGGAACAACCTCGCGCGAACAAGCTATCACGCTGGTGAAAAGAATTTATGAGAAGTTCTCTGAAGACTATGTAGAGGCTACATATGAAGATTCCCAAGTGATAATTTCACGTGGTGATGAAAGAAACCCTCAAATCCTGCAACTGATGGAACTGATCCCTGCTGAGATGGGCAAACCTTACCAATGGGGAGGGACGGGGCCAGACAGCTATGACTGCTCTGGCCTGGTTTATGCGCTCTATGAAAAAATTGGAATATCGCTTCCGAGGGTATCCGTGGATCAGGTAACTGCAGGAACCTATGTCACCCGTGAAAACCTTCAGTATGGAGATTTGGTGTTTTTCGCAAGAGATGGCCAAAATATCAATCATGTGGGAATTTATGTGGGGAACGGTGAATTCGTTCATGCCCCGCAAACAGGAGATGTCGTGAAAAAGACAACCCTTGAGACAGGCTATTATGACAGCTGCTATTTTACCGCCAGAAGGGTGATTCAATAACCATCCAAAAACCGTGAAGAAACAGGCACAACGCTTAAACCTCCTGGAAGGCTTGGTATTTTCAACCGTTCCAGGAGGTTTGAAAAAACATATCATTGCTGTGGCAAAGCCCCCACATGGTCAGTTTAGGGGCTTGCCCTGCATGACCCTGCAAAGCATGGCCATAAGGTTAGTGCAGTTCACAAAAACAGCTTGTGTTCAAAGCGCGTCAGCCACTATTTCAAATGCTTGAAATGAGGCAGGTAATTCCGATTTGCCTCAAACATTTCATCCACCATCTTCTTTATCTCGTTTAGGCTTAACACAGCGGAGGTTAGCGGATCAAAGCAAATGGCATGGAACACCTTTCGGGGGTCTCCCTCTAAAGCGCCTTCAACAGCCAGTTCCTCGCAGCGGGCACTGGTGTTCACCAGGACGGCCAGCTGTTCAGGCAGTGCGCCTACATGTATCGGGCTGAGCCCTCTTTTCGAAGCTAAAACCGGAACCTCAACACAGCAGCCCTGGGGCAGGTTGTCAATCAAACCCAGGTTTCGGACGTTGCCGTTGAACTCAAACATAGTATTGTCACCAAACACCGCGTTAAAGATATAAGCCGCGTATTCATGGCCCCTGTTCAGATCGATCTTTTCCTGTGCAAACCAGTTGTCAATATCCTTTTCCCAGGAGTTTTCACGTCTGAGATATTCGTTCAGAATGTATCCATAAACACCCGGGTTCCATCCGGTGCCATGAGTACAATACTTTTCAATGAGTTCGGGCCTTTTCCTGAACCATGCATTATATTCCGAGTTATGTCCGCTTGATTCGGTTACATAATAATCCAAATTAAGGAACATCTCGTTGCGTACAATTTCCTCATTGTAGATTTCCGGTTTTTTCATTGCCTCCTGAATCAACGGGTATGCATCCTTGCCATTCCATTTGTAATCCAGGTAAAAGGCCTGATGGTTGATCCCGGCACAACGATAGGTTATCTCTTCCATGGGAGCGCCGATCCACCTGGCCAGCATTGCCGCGGTTCCCTGCACGCTATGGCACAGCCCTGATATGGTCAGCTTCGGGAATTTGCCCTGCATGGCCCTGCAAAGCATGGCCATAGGGTTGGTATAGTTCAGGAAAATAGCATCCGGACAATACTTTTCAATATCTGCGCAGATTTCGAGCATAACCGGAATGGTTCGAAGCGCTCTGAAAATGCCCGCCGGCCCGCGAGTATCACCCACATTGATGTTCACCCCGTACTTCAGGGGTATTTCCACATCGTGACGCCAGATATTCACACCTCCGGCCAAAATGGTGCATAAAACGCCATCTGCGCCTTTCAACGCCTCAGCCCTGTCCATCGTTGCAATGACCTGCGCCTGATAATTTCCTTCGGTGATAATGCGCTGAACCGCTTTTTTACTGTATGCCAGTCGTTTTTCATCGATATCCATCAAGGCCAGCGTACAATCCTGAAATGCGGGAAATGTTAAAATATCTTTGACGAGATTTCTTGTGAATTCGAAGCTGCCCGCTCCGATAAAAGCTATCTTCTTCATTGGCTTTCGGTCCCCTTTCGTTATTGGTGGATTCTACATTAATTTTACCTGAAAACTCATTTCTTGTGTATGGTATAATGCATGGGTTTTATGTGTATTTGCTGGTTTTACAGGATTGTATTTCAGGTCTTTTTCTGACATAATCAAAGAAACGGTATTCATCATTGCTTAACCTTCGCCCGAGGACTCGTTGAATTGATGTCAAGCAGCGAGATCTGGTGCAGACCGACCCACCTTCATGCGGGAGCTCATAAATTCGTTGCCATACGATCATTCGGAAGTATACTGAAATTGGCGAAAATCAGTGAACCCTCCGGCTTCATTTTCCGAGTAACAAAATACTCCGATATGGCAGCCGATGAACAAATCCAGGGTATACTTCATCTGCAGTTCCCATTGGGAAGAGCTCCAATGGATCCCGTCCTCCGAGAAAAAGAAGGAAGCCCTGTCCCTGTCGTTTTCATAATCAAAAACAATCTTCAAGTAAACATTCATTTGGGAGATGGCTATGGCATCCTTCACACACTGCTGCCCGCCGTCATCTCTGCCGCAAACAATCACTTTTCTGCCACCATTCCCGTCTGCTTTCACACCTATTGTTCCGTAATTTCCCTGCAGAGCAACCAGTCCGGCATAATCCCCGGGGTTCATGCCACCGGTCTCCAGTGCCACGGAAAAAGCACATCGTGGGCTGCTTGTTCTTTGGGTCAGAGTGTTCCTCGCCGACAAAATATCTTTTGCAATATTTTCAGTTCGCAGCCTGAAATAACCGGGACGCTCAACAAAGGACCAACCTTGCGTCGACGGATTGTGATTCCATTGCCATTGCGGCTCTAGCCGGTTTTCTGAGTGGTTAAAGGTATCGCTGATGATAAGCGGTCTGGCTGAATAGGGTTTCGTAGGGATCTCAAATGTTTCCGGCACCTTTCCGTTCCATCCAATGACAGGCCATTCATCTTCCCAGCTTGCAGGGATAAGGTGCGGAATCCTGCCAAGGGCGCCATGATCCTGAAACAGAATGGCATACCAATCCCCTAGTGGAGTGTCGATTAGAACACCCTGAGCAATGCCTTGATTGCGATAACCCATATCGTCATCCAGGAGAATTTTTCTTTCATAATCCCCCAGCAGGCTTTTGGATCGATAACAGACCACGCGTCTTCTGCAATTCCCGTCTTTGGGCCATTCAATAAACAACAGGTAATAAAAACCATTTCGTTGATATGCTCTGCAGCCTTCACAACGCAAGCCTATATTCGCTGAGGGAGTACTGAACAGCAGACGCTTGATACCGCCCTCTTTTAAACCGGACAAATCATTGTTTAATTCCACGATATGAATATCTCCATTACCATAAATCAGATAAACCTTATCGTCATCAAACAGGAAAGACATGTCGTGGAATACTTCCTCCAGCACATACCTGTCCCAGCCGCTTTTTTCAATGTTGTCAGTATAATAAATATATGTCCGCTTCATATCATGGCAAACAAAACAGGCGTAGAACCTGCCGCGGTAATATGTGAGGCTGGTAGCCCATTGTCCCTTGCCATAAGCATTTTTTCCGTCATTCAGCCGGTATATGTCATTATCTTCAATGGTGTTGAAGATATAGGAAACCAGTTCCCAATGCACCAGATCCTTTGATTTCAGGATTGGTCCCCCCGGCATAACGAACATGGTTGTTGAAACCATATAATAGGTGTCTCCGACACGCATTACATCAGGGTCGGGCATATCCGCCCGGATTATCGGATTGGTTACCAGC
Source organism: uncultured Ruminiclostridium sp. (assembly GCA_964450305.1). GTDB lineage: Bacteria > Bacillota > Clostridia > DSM-8532 > DSM-8532 > JAAYJG01. The sequence continues at coordinate 13,318 of CAYVFB010000012.1, read as the reverse complement.
ATTTTCACTTCATCCTTTCTGATAAATGGCTTTAAAAACCCTATTCTTCACAAATGGTTGGAAAGCTCTGCTACAATATACAGGCGTTCATTCAATCATTTTCACTCACAGTATTCAACGCAGAGAAACAGGGTTGCCGCGCGCTCATCTGTTCTTTGTTAATCAATTTCGCCAGAAATAAGATATTCCTTTCCTGTTTCAACGGCAAAAGTAACCATATTTCCATTTTGTACAACATCCACCGGTTTACCGTCACAGCTTACAATAATTTTCTGATTGGTGATGACAATGCAGTCCCTGTTGATATCTGGTCGGATAAGAGCCTGGGTAAGGCTTCCCTCCTGCCATTCCACATCCACTGTGAAACCACCCCTTGCCCTCAACCCTTTTGCATTCCCGCTGTGCCATTTTCTTTATGGTTTTTCGTGGATCCGGAAATAGACATTGAACTTCTCATAGCCGATATCATACAGAGGCACAAAGCGCATGTTCCTTGCCTGCCCGGTCGTTCTGTAGCTTGTAATCCAGTTGCTCCATTCCCTTTCATTGTCCGGTATCAGCAATTTTTCAGGATGGTTCCTGTCACCATACAGTTCCCGGTCTTCTTCGCACAATCCCGCAAGGACAACCGGCCCTTCCATAAAGGCAACCACCTCGGGATCATCCGGAAGCGGAGAAACCGTCAGGCCTTTTTCCAGGTCAATGGTTATCCGGTCATCCTTCCATGCTCGCTGCAAATTACAGAACGTGGACGGATCCGCCTTTACAGCCTGCTTTTCTCCATTCACCCAAACCGTCGCTCCTTTTATCCACCATGGCAGTCTTAGCTTTAAGCCAAATTCCACAGTCTTTTCACATTTTACAGAAATATGCACTCTCAGGGACATGGGTCTGTGCATCATGTCCAGATTGGTCTGATTAACTTTTGCACAGCTGCCCGCCTGGGTATCTGTTTCCTGGCGGATGGCAACAGCTGTTCCATCCCTGTTCCACGCAAGTAATGACGGGATGTACTGGCATACTGTCATTCCGTCGGAATCTTCAAAGTAAATGCCCCGGGTATGGGTTGCATTGGCCTGAAGCAGGCTGCCATGGCAGCACCAGAAATCGTGGGTGTGGGTACCCCAGCCCTTGCGTGATCCCGGCCGCAGCGGCAGAAAATAAGTAATCAGGCCCTGTGTCGGGAATTCGTTCCGAACGCCATTCGTTAAGGAGCCTTCCCAGTATCCCTGTGCCATAATACCGTTATACAGGCTTCTTTCCCAGTAATCCGCATATTGTGGATCACCGGTCCACCGGAACAGAAATTCTGCAAGGCGCATCATGTTATAGACGGTGCAGTGCTCCTGGTTTTTATCTCCGAGCCTTGACGACATGGCATGGGGTGGTGTCCAGATTTCTCCACAGGTTTGCCCACCGGTACAGTACGTTCCTCTATCAGTAACCGCCATACACCAGTAAGCTTCTACAATATCCCGCCATCGCTGCTCACCTGTCACCTCCCAGGCTTTGGCAGCCCCAAGTACCTCGGGTATTGTTGTATTCGCATGCATATTGGTCAGTACATCGATACCCGCCAGCAGCGGATCAAAAAGGCGCCGGCGGTAATAGCGCTGCATCAGCTCATGGTGTTCGCTTTTTCCGGTTATTTCATATAGCTCCGCCCAAATTTCCAGCATGCCACCGGTTTCATAATCCAGAATATCATCAAATTGCTCCGCAGTGAATTGACCGGACCACCGGTAAAACCACCCTGCCCATGAAACAGTAATATCCAGTGCCTGTTTGTTTCCGGCAAGCCTGTACATTTCCAGAAGCCCCATAAAGGTTTTATGCAGGGTATACTGGGGTGCCCAAACCTGTTTTCCTTTTGCAATCCATTCCAGATATTTTTCCGGGATGGAGCCTGCCCATTCTCCCCCGTTCTCTTTCTGGCATTTAGCCAGTTCCGAAATAATCCTGTCGGCCTTTCCCTTTACCTCCGAATCACCGGTTGCAGCATAAATCCTGGCCGCGGATGAAAGCCAATGCCCCAGAAAGTGTCCCCTGAGCTGGCATGTCGGAGACTCCCATCCCCAGTGGATATCTTCATCAGGCTTGCTGGCATTGCTCCACAAACCAGCCTCCAGATAATAATTCCTCAACAGGTTTTCGGTATTCAGGCTTAAGAGATACCTGCGGTTGGCTTCAACTTTTTTGCTTAAGGTCCCCGCCAGCAATTCGACCGATTGATACGGCAGATCCCTGTAAATCGTATTCATTTCATGTTCCTCCTCACTGAATAGATTCCACGGACTATTTTCATCTATGGAAGGTTTATCAAATGCCCTAAGACCCTGCCTCTATAGGCGGGGGATAAACCGATTTCTGCTTCAGTGGCGGGTACAATCCCCCACTGAAGGGCATTTGATAAAATGCTCGCGGACCGTTCATAATTATCAGAGATAATTATGAACTAGTTGCACACAAAACGCGCAAGTCACACACAAAAACATTGATGTTTTTGCGTGTAGAAGGCGCTTTCAGCGCCCGCGTTTTGGCGCACAATTCGCGCAAGCGCTCATTGAATGTTTTCAAAAATTACTTCTTTCCATAACCCGCTTTAACAGCTGGAATAGCGGATGATTTGGTGCATTGCTTTCAAAAAACCTTCAGGTGAATGCTTCATAGATCCTGTTTCTTTTTGCTCTTTCCTCCGGGCTGAGCTTTTGCGCGTCCGCAATTTCATAAACCCCAAAGGTATCGTACAGTCTGGACGACGGATCCACTTCCACAAAGGTGCACCAGGGCAGCCAGTGGTAATGGCTTTGCAGGATCTGCCCGGTAAAGTTGCCGCTTTCATGACCCAGTCCCGGCATGATGTACCCGATACTGCCGTCCACATCGCTGGATTGCCGGGTGTTCCTGTGGATGAATTCAGCAAAATCATGATAATGCTCATCTCCGGTAATCAAATAAAGCCTGTAATAAGTATAGGAGCAAGCCGCCATATACACATCAGCACCGCCTCCGATGGTGATGATGCTCTGCCCGCTGATGGAATATCTGTTGAAAGGGTGTTTCGGCCAGGGGGTATGAACGGGGAATTTCCACGCGTATGTCCAGGTTTCGGTATAATCAGCAGCACCAACAGCACCTTCCAGCCATTTCTGTTCACCGGTCAGATCATACAGGGCAAGGAAGCCAAATAAGGCATAAATGCCTGCCTCCTTATCCTGGATATCCATATTGTCACAGGTACCGCCCCGGTATTCCATGTTCAGATATGCGTTGTCATAGGACCATTCACCGGCTTTGATTGCAGCAACTTTGTATCTTTCATCACCGGAAACCAGATGGAATTGTGCCAGGAAACGGAGCACACTGGGTGTGTTGGATTTTGAGTTCATCCGGATGGAATTGTCGGTATTGTATGCACGGTAGAAACTCCCGTCTTTGTTTTGTATATTCACCAGCCAGTCGGCGGTCTTCCTGCAGAATTCCAACCAGGCCGGCCTCTCGTCACCCTTATTGTGCATATAAAGATAAGCATCCAGAATGGCCTCTATTCCGTCTGCGAGCATCCTTGTGTAATGGGGATATGGTTCGAACCCTTTAATGTTTGGATTATAGCACATTTGCGGCAAACCGGATTCGGTCATCGCTGTCCTTACCCAGAAATCAATGACATTAGCCCCTTTTTCAAAGGCTTCCGGATGATTCTCCTTGTCTCCGTACCGCAGCAGCTGGTAACCGATACCCGGCTGCTGTCCCACAAAACCAAACTGGAAGGACACACTGGAAATGTCCATGTGGGGCAGTTGGCAGGCGAAGGGCAAACCGTAAGAATCACCGTATTGCTTTGTGTATTTGATGAGTATTTTCATACAGTCATGGAAAAAGCGTTCATTGTCTACGTCAAACAATTCGTCACGCAGTCTGTCATAGGTCACTCGCCATATGCTCCGCATCATCGACTGAAAGCTGTTGTAGTAACCCGGATTCACCACAATCGTGTAGTTTTGCTCAAACCCTTCCTCAACCGGATGATTCATACGCTGAAATGTTTTCCGGGTGTCATAATCAAGACCTGCGTAATGCCTGGCGGCAGGAATCTGCCCATCACATCCGGGATAGACGTAGTCGATGGACAACCCGTCAGCCTTCGTTGAAATCTCCCTGCGTACGGCGAAGCCGTAATACATATAGTTCAGGGTCCTGCTTTCGGGCTTGCTCATTCCAATGGAACCAATGGTATAATTTCGGTCGGTGATGTTTTCGGATTCCAGGAAATCGGTTGAGCGCATGGTGATATCTGCAGCCCAGCGAGAAAACGCAATGGTTTCTCCTGATACAATATTCTGCATCGCGAATAACGGCAGAGCGTACCCGGTTTCCTTACGCCAGAAATATTCGCAGTCCGGATCCCTGCCAAAGGCGTGATCGGGTGCGAACGCATTCTGCTTATACCAAACACCGGGTGCAAAGCAGTTATAGTCACAGGTATTGTCCGATTCTGTCATAACCAGAGAAATTTTTGTGGAAAAACCAAGATCATCACCCGCCTTTATGACCTTTACCTTGCGGCTTACCTTGAATCCTGTGTCAGTCACCTCAAAGGTATCGGTAAAGAAAAACCTGGATCCGGAAGGGACGGTAAGGTCCCCTTCGGCAATCATTTTTTCACCGGATTCGTTGATCCTGCTGTAAGCCTTGTCGTAAAACTCACTGATGGCAGATGCGGTTTTCACAGTAACAAACATTGGACGCCTGTTGATATACAGCAGCCTGTTGAATTTATAAACTTCCAGACCACCATCCTTTAAGTTAAGAACATAATCTGCATACACCAGTTTCATTGAATTCATCTCCCTGTTTCTGTTCATTGAAGCTCCGCTAAAACGAATACCGGATAAGGGGTATTGTCTTGTAATTAAAACGTTTTACCATGCATTTTTATTATACAATACGAATGGTGAAAGTAAAATAAAAAAACCGCACGCGCGATGTTTTATATCGGCTGCAGGCAGCATACAGGCAATCGGATGCATGGTATGCCCATACATGCATTCGGTTATTTTTCAGAAAACAATTGAAGGGATTGTGCTTAATATTCCCCTGATAACGTGTTTTCAGTGTTCAGAGGTGTGCAGGCTGTCACGGAATTCGTTCGGAGCCATCTTAAAATATTTCTTGAAGCAATAGCTGAAGTAGTGAGGATCAGAATACCCTACTGCATAAGCAATCTCATAATTTTTCATATCTGTGCTTCGGATGAAATCCATTGCTTTTTGCATCCGTATTTCAGTAAGGTAATTGATAAAAGTAGTTCCAGTTACTTTTTTGAATACGACTCTGAAATAGCTCGGACTTAGATGCAAATGCTGGCTAATTGCCCCAACTGACATATTACTGTCTTGATAATTCTCCTGTATAAAGCATTTTGCCTTCTCTATTGATAGTGAACAATGATTCTGCCGGTTCTGAGAAATGCTTTCCATTAATCTGAAGCATACATTCAATACCATCTGCTTGAGCTGCCTGACGGTCTTCAGGTTCAGAACATTTCGGATATCACAAAGGCGCAACAGTTCTTTCGTAGCCAGGCTAAGACTCTCTGCTTCATGCATAATACAGATAACCATACTAATGATATAACTTCTTAGCTGTTCCACATTTGCAAAGCTTGCAGCATCACTTATCAGGGCATCCACCATTTTAGTCATTTCATCTTTATTGTTAGCTTTAATACAAGCAAGCAGCTGAAGCTCCTTCTCCTTGCTGAATACCGGGGTGTTATGCCTGTGTGGCTCGACATCGTTAATCATGATGACCCGGTTTGTACCAATTGCATATCGATACCCCAATGCAGAGAGTGCTTCCTGATAAGATTTGTGAATACCGCGATAGCTGTGAAAAATATTTCCTGCTCCTATGGATATGGTAAACTCAAGAGCCTTCTCAACCCAGACCCTTATCTCTTCAAGGACCGTGGATGCATTATTTTTCCACTGTTCTTCATTGACAACCCCAGTGTTTGTTAAAAGCGCGACAACACAGTCATCACCAATAATTGCTGTTCCCATCTGCCTCGCTTCCAGTATTTCCTTCGTGATATTATATATCGCAAAGTTCACCAGGCTTGTAGATTCATTCATCCAATTTTCATTGCGATTGCCGTCTTCGACTAAAACCGCAGCCTGAAAATGGCTTCCGGCTAGAAAATCAAGGCCTAAAAGCTCCACTTTTTTTGTTGCTTCGATATCGCTTGCCTCGTTCGTAAGCAGGCTGTTCAGGAATGTATTTTGTAATACCGCTTTATTCTGGTGATAGAAATTTTTCAATACGGTTAAATTACGGCTTTGTAAACGCTCTTTGTCCAGGATTGTCTTCATTTCCTCCAGGCACGATATCAGGTTTTGTGCAGTAACAGGCTTTAGTATATACTTTGCAACCTTTAGATCAATCGCCTGCTGTGCATATTTGAAATCGTCATAGCCGGTTAAAAATATGACTTTTACTGTTGGGAAATCACTTCTTAAGCGGCGAGCCAAATCAATACCATTGATAAACGGCATATTGATATCCGTGATAACAAGATCCGGTGGTTCTTTCTCCACTGTCTCCAATAATTCATGCCCGTTGGCACAGCAATCAACCAGCTCAAATCCGCTTTCTTCCCACTGAACAAGTTTGGCGATATTATTTCGCACCAGTGCCTCATCGTCCGCAAAAATCAGCTTGTACATCTTGTCCCCTTAGTTCTGTGTTTAATTTGATGATATCATCTAAAATTTAATCGTGCTAACTATTTCTTTCAGTTCATCCGTAAGTTTTTGTTTTTGTAACTTGGCAGCTAAATCCTTTTAATCCTCAAACCAGTGCTGCAACAGAAGAAAAACGAAATTCCGGGGGCATGATGCCCCCGGAGATCTCCACATTGCGTTGTTTAAATTCTACAGAGTAAACCCAGAAAATTACTGGTTTAAAATTGCCTGGATTTTTGAGTCATTCATGTTTTCGGTTGTTACCATGGTAACACCTGTATCCACCGCTTTGTCTGCGGGTGCTTTGCCTGCAAGGAGGTCAACAACAATCTGAACACCCATCGAACCCATCGCTGTAGGCATTTGAACGGCTGTACCCTTAATGGTGCCTGATTTCAAACCAGCCTTGATATCGTCGGAGTTATCGAAACCTACCACCATCAGGCTGTCGGTTTTTCCTTGCTCGGTAACGGCCTGAGCAACACCGATTGCAGACTGATCGTTCGCACCCCATATTCCCTTCAGGTCTGGGTTGGCAGAGATAAAGTCGGTGGCCTGGTTTGCTGCTACCGTAGGATCGGAGTTACAGTACTGAACGCCGACAATCTGAATATCCTTATGATTGTTTTTAATTTCTTCGGTAAATCCGGTTTCCCTGTCGATAGCGGTTTGCGTACCTGCTGCGAAGTTCACGATTGCCACCTGACCCTTGCCGCCAATCAGCTTGGACATCAGCTTCGCGCACTCTGCACCGGCCTGAACATTATTGGTCGCCAGGAATGCATCGTATACAGGCTCTGAGATACCGGAATCGATCATGACAACAGGAATACCTGCTTGTTTTGCTTTACTTACGGGCTCGATCAGCGCATCTTTATCACAGGCTGCGAGGATGATTCCGTCATAATCGTCGTTAATACAGGTTTCAATAATTTGTACCTGTTTGTCAATATCGGCTTCGGTCGGTGGACCCAGATGGGTGAGTTCCACATTGCCAAGTTCCTTTGCCTTTTCCTCGGCTGCACGCTTTACAGTCTGCCAGTAAGGGGAATCGACCATTTTTGTGACCAAAGCAATTTTAATCGTTTTGCTTTCATTGCCGGTTGATGCATCGGCCGGTGTATTGCCTTTGTCTTCCGTCGGTGTCCCGGTCCCTGTGACATTGCCTGCACAACCTACCATCGTAACGATGAGTGCAAGCATCAGAATAATACCAAATACCTTTTTCATCCTGCCATCTCCTATCCTCTTCATATATTCTTCATCACCGCTTTTGCGGTAATAAGCGGATTCATTGATTTAGTTGCTCTGCTTTTTACGCCGGGCGGTATCATACCATACACCTAAAACGATGATAGTACCAATAATCACCATCTGTACAAAGGCATCCACCTTCAGCAGATTCAGCCCATTACGCAGCACACCCATGACAAATGCACCAATGACTGTACCTAAAATGCCGCCCTCGCCGCCCATAACCGATGTTCCGCCGATAACTGCCGCTGCAATACCCTCCAGTTCATAACCCTGGCCTGCGTTGGACTGTGCCGACACAAGGCGGGCTGCCAACAGAATGCCAGCCATTGCACTGGTTGCACCGCAAACGACATAAGCAGCGAGCTTCGTTTTGGTGACATTGATGCCGGATAGTCTTGCAGCCTCTTCATTGGAGCCAACCGCATAAAGCCGTCTGCCAAAGCCTGTTTTTGAAAGAATGATGCCAAGCACCACAGCGGTAATAATCATGATGATGGTTGGAAACGGAACCTTGCCAAAAACGGTACCTCCGCCAATAAACCGGAACACCGAGATGATTTCCTTATCTCCTAAAGCTTGTATGGATACTGGTTTCCCCTGCCCAACCAACTGGGTAAGCCCGCGAAAAGCGAACTGCGTGCCTAGTGTTGCTATAAAGGGTGTAACACCCAGTTTCGTAACAAATAAACCATTGATCAGCCCTGCGAATACGCCAGCCAATATCCCGATTAAAATTGAAACAGGTATGCTGATGCCCATCGTAACAGCCTTTGCGCAAACAATTCCGCCAAAGCCTATAACAGATCCGGCGGACAGGTCGGTACCCCCGGTAATCAATACAAAGGTAAGTCCAAAGCCCAGAATTGCGTATGGTGTTACCTGTAACGCGATGGTCAATAGATTATCAACTCTTGAGAAACTGCCTTTTGTAAACACTCCAAATAGAATACACAGAACAATCAGAACACCAAACGCTAAAAAATTCTGAAGTACCCCGCTTTGTCCCTTCGCACCCTGTAAATTTGTTTTCTTGTTCAGTGTCAAAAACTTGCCAGCCATTGCTTAAGCACCCTTTCCTTCTTCATTGCGCAGCCCTGCAGCATAACGGAGAATCTTTTCCTGTGTTGCCTCGCTGCGGTTCAGCTCACCGCTGATCGAGCCATTGTGCATGACCACAATACGATCACTCATACCCAAAATCTCCTGTAAATCGGAAGATATCATGATGATGGCAACGCCATTGTCGCTCAGTCGGTTCATCAACTCATAGATTTCATACTTCGCCCCAACATCAATGCCACGGGTGGGCTCATCAAAGATAAGAACCTTGATGTCGTTGCACAACCACTTGGCAAGTACGGTCTTCTGCTGATTGCCGCCGGAAAGGTTTTGCATCTTCTGGTACATGCTCGGTGTTTTGATGCGCAGGCTGTCGATATATTTGGCTGCATTTTCCCTGGCGGCATTCTCGTCGGCGAAGATGCTTTTGCAAAGTATGGGTATATAGGCCATATTGATGTTGCGTTCCACTGTCATATTCAGTGCCAGACCATCTTTTTTACGATCCTCGGTAATATAGCCTATCCCATTTTTTATAGCGGAGGTGATGCTATTCACTTCCACCAGCTTTCCATCCACAAAAACTTCCTTGTGCCAGGTCCTGTCCGCACCAAAAATGGCTCTGGCAAGCTCTGTTCGTCCAGCCCCCATTAAACCTGCCAGGCCAACAATCTCTCCGGCATGAACCTGTATATTCTCCACATTCACCTTATGGTTCCTGACATTGCGCGCCTCAAACAACACATCCCCGATTTTTCTTTTATAAACCGGGAATTTGTCGTTCAACTCACGCCCGACCATCATGCTCACCAGCTTGTCAATTGAAACCTCCTGATAGGGAAGTGTGCCGATATACTGTCCATCTCTTATGACAGATACACGATCGGTTATCCGGGAAAGCTCTTCCAGGCGGTGGGAAATATAGATCATCCCGACCCCTTTTGATTTTAGCCTGTGAATGATATTGAACAGCTTATCAATTTCAGATTCGGTTAGGGCTGCCGTGGGTTCATCCAGCACAAGAATTCTGGAGTTGAAGGAGATTGCTTTGGCAATCTCCACCATCTGCTGCTCTGCAACGCTTAATGTGCGAACCAGCGCTTTCGGGCTGATAGAAAGCCCAAGATCATCCAGAATGACCTGTGTCATTTCAATCAGCTTTTTGTCATCCACAAAGGGACCCTTTTTAGGCTGGCGATCAAGCCAAATATTGTTTGCAACAGATAGATGCGGGAACAGGTTGAACTCTTGAAAAATGATGCTGATCCCCAGTTGCTGAGCCTTTTTCGTGTTTTCAATATTTGCTTTTTCACCATTGATGAAAATTTCCCCCTCGTTTGCCTGGTATACCCCCGAGAGTATTTTCATTAATGTGGATTTTCCAGCGCCGTTTTCTCCGCACAAAGCGTGAACCTCACCGGCATAGAGTGTCAAACTGACGTTGCTTAGCGCCCTGACACCCGGAAATGATTTGGAGATTCCACACATTTTGAGCAGCTCATTCATCTCTTTTTCTCCCCTTGCCCATGAATCGAAAACGGTTTCTTGCTGAATTCAATATATTAAAATCAAGTTGAAATTTGAATGGAAAAAACGACTGTAAAGATATGAAAAACGATTGTATGGGATCAGACATGAACTTCATTTCATCAAGTACTTGTACAAGGCATAGATGGTCACCCGCCCACCCCTTCACGGTATTAACCTTGGGTTGGAAAAAGTGTGTACGCATTTTTGCCAGATAGTAGATGGCAATGTATATGCATTTTTAGCC
>CAYVFB010000012.1:0-2382 GCA_964450305.1 uncultured Ruminiclostridium sp. | reverse complement strand
TAAAAAGCATGTATATACATTTTTAGCCAAAGGTTAAAAAGCATGTATATGCATTTTTAGCCAAAGGTTAAAAAGCATGTGGTAGCGGTTCCCTGAATCAGGCGGCGAGCACCAAAGCGGGGTTGACGGTAAACCGGAAATGAAGTTAATAGAATGGGAAAATCAACCTCTGATATTCCTCGGAAAACATATTCTCCTTATCCACCACGTAAACGGCTGTGCGGATATTTCTCTCGACACGTTCTCCCTTTAAAACCTGATAGGTGGCTTCAACGCTGAAATAGCCCATTAAGTATGGATTTTGCAGGATCACCACATCAAGAATGTCCTGCTCCATATAATCCGCTTGCTCAACAGTACAGTCGATCCCTGCTAAAAAAACATCGCTCCGTCCAAGTTGTTCAAGCGCACGGGCTGCTCCGGTGGCTGACTGTGCGTTTAAACCTGCAATCACCTTAATTTCGGGATGAGCCTTCAATAGTTCTTCGGTAAGCTGCTTTGCTTTGTCAATACTGGAGTCACAGTATAGCGTCTTTACAATCTTCATCTTTGTTTTTTCAATGATATAGTCGTTAAACCCGGCAGTACGCTCCAAGGAAGGGGAAGAGTTTTTTACAAAACTGATCACACCGATTTCAGCAGTCCCCCCTACACGCTTTTCAATTTCCTGCGCCAGAACCCTCCCCGCTTCCTGATTATCGGTTGCGACGAAAGTAGTCCACAGTTCACTGTTCACACCGGAGTCTACCAAAATAACAGGTATTCTGGCATCTACTGCCGCGCTGACAGGCTCCGCCATCATTTGGTAATCACCTGCCGCCAAAATGATGGCATCCACTTCGTGCAGGATACTCTGTTCAATAATGGAAACCTGATGAGCGTAATCCTTTTCCACCGTCGGTCCCAGGAAATGCAGATCAATATTGTATTTAGAGCCTGCGGCCTTTGCACCGTCAAAAACACTCCCCCAGAACTCAGAACTCGTTGATTTAACAATCAAATCAACTTCGTAATTTTTTTTACCGGCAGCGCAGGAAGTGAAGCATGTAAGGATGGAAAGGATGAGTAAAATAATATAGATTCGTTTCTTCATAAAGAACCTGCCTCAATTGATATTGAGTTTCCTTTCCTTTGAGATATTTTCGTTCCTGTTCAGAGGTAAGCATATAGCCGCTCGCTAGCTTTCCCAGTGCTTGATCAGTAACCTTTTTTATGCGGCAGATGATACTTTTCTGGCATAATCCTAAACAGCTGTTTTTCCAGTATGGGCTATTGGCTGTGTTGTGAGGATCGGCAGGATGATCCGTACAGTTGTACCCTCATCGGGCTGGCTTTCAAACTGTAATCCATATTCCTGTCCATACATTAACTGAATACGCTGGTCCACATTATGTAAGCCTATACCGGATTTTTCGGAAGGTTTTTCTGCTAGAATATTTTCCAGCACATCGGGTTTCATCCCAAAGCCATTGTCGCTCACTTCAAATACCAGCTTATCCTCGCAGATACCTGCAGAAATCTTGATTTTGCCCTTGTATGGCAGGTTACCTACACCATGAATAATTGCATTTTCCACAATGGGCTGAAGCAGAATTTTTAGTGTCTTCCAGTTTGAAACCGCAGGGTCGACGGAGATTTCATAGTCAAACTGTTCATCATAACGCATCTTTTGAATGACCAGATAGTTTTCCGCATGTTGTATTTCATCTTTCACTGAAATCGTTTCGTTACCCCCGCTAAGTGACAAACGGAAGAATTTTGCCAGCGCTGCAATCATTTTCACAACATTCTCCTGATCGCCGCTTTCAGCCATCCACATAATGGAGTCGAGCGTGTTGTATAAAAAATGCGGGTTAATCTGTGATTCCAATGTCCTCATTTCACTCTTGCGAAGCATTTGCTGCTCTTCAACCACCTGCTGCATCAACCGCTTAATCTTGTATACCATCTGATTGAACGAACGGGAAAGCTCATTCACCTCATAAACACCCCGTGCCGTTGAAAACGTATTCAGTTTTTCAGCGTCCACCTCTCCCATTAACCGCATCAGCCGGTTCATTGGGCTGGTAATGAAGAAAGAGAATACAATCGATAGAAAAATAATCAGCAATACGACATAGGTAACAATCAGCATCACAAAGATACGCAGCTCTTCATCATAGGTGAGCAGGCCATTGAGCGGGCTAACACCTACGACACGCCATTCCGCGTTCTTCAAGGTCTTAACGCTGATCATCATCCTGCCGCCATCCTGAGGAAAAATCCTGCTGCCGCCCGTAAGCTCCAGGGCTATGGGAACTGTTTTATCTTCGATACCGGCATAGATCATCTGTTGGCGGGGGTGATACACCAGCCTGCCATTTTTATCTACAATATAAAGAT
>CAYVFB010000011.1:0-61119 GCA_964450305.1 uncultured Ruminiclostridium sp. | reverse complement strand
AGAATGAAGGAAAATATGAGTTTTACTTTCATTCAAGGCAAAACGCATAAAGGAGGATGAAGCAATGCTGGCACCTACATTGATTGTCGGGTTGGGAGGAACAGGCTCCCGCATTGTTGCCAATGTTCAGAAAAAAGCCACCGAGGTCCAAAGAAAGAATATTGGTTTTGTCGTATTGGATACCGATGCGAATGAATTGAGGGTACTTCAGGAAAAGGGTTTTACCGGCACATTCATTCAAACCTCTTCCAAGCTTACTGTCGGCGAGTATCTGAATATAGACAGGGATGCCAGGGATAACTGGTTTCCGGTAAATGAAATCCTGAACAGAAAGACGGTATCGGAGGGCGCCGGACAGATACGTGCCATATCAAGGCTTGCCATGAATACCACCATTCGCTCCGGTGCATTGGATGGCCTGCATAAGGCCATTGACAACCTGTACAGATTAACCGGGGATGACATGAAGCAAGCTCTTCGCGTCATTATCGTCAGCACGCTGGCGGGTGGTACAGGCTCAGGTATCCTTCTGCCTTTGGCGATGTATATCCGAAACTATTTGGTCTCCAGATATCAGCAAAATGCTTCCATCATGAGGGGGTTCTTTTTGCTGCCTGAAATCTTCTTTGATGTGATCACAACCCGATCCGAGCAGAACAACCTCATGTGCAATGCCTATGCTACCCTGCGGGAACTGGATGCTTTCCTGATGAAGGGGGATGGAACACTGCCCGCGCAATACAAGCCGGCTCTTCAGATGCCCAATCCCGGCATGGAAGGGAGCACGGAATATGACGTGATGCCATTTGATTTCTGCTTTTTATTTGATGCGCAGAACATGGATGGCAGTAAGCTCAATAGCCTGGGAGATTATCTGGAGCATGCCGCGAACTGCATTTATTCTCAATCCGTCAGCCCCATGCAGGCGCGAAGCTATTCCTCGGAAGACAATGTCATCCGTGAACTGTGCAAGGATGGCGGCAGAAACCGGTATTGCGGCGCCGGTACCTCTATGCTGATCTATCCCTTTGACGATGTCAGGGAATATGTCGCGCTGAACTGGGCGAAAACAGGCACTTCAAAAGACTGGATCGCCATCGACGAGCAGTATAAGGCAGAGCAGGCCGAATATAAAAAAGCGCTTTCCCAGGGCGCAAACCTGCCGAAGACAGAAAAGGACCGCCATTATATCCAGAACATTCATACCAGTGTCACTGAAAAAAATCCCTTTGCGTTGTATATCAAAAATCAATGCTATGAAATGGGCGAAAACGGCATTGTTACCGACATCCCCAAATGGGAATCCTATATCTCCGCACTGGAGGGGTTTGTCAGTAAAAACGCTACAGAAGGACAAACCCGGGAGAATACGGCCGAGATGGACAGTGAGCCGGATTCAGCGATTGAAGCTGAAAAAGGCGCCAATCAGACCGATGTATTTATGAATATTCTTCAAAAGCTGCGTACATACAACAAACTGGCCGTAAAAGCCACTGAAGAGTCGGCACGATCCATCGCATACACCCTGTTCTATTCAGACATGGGCCTGAAAAGCGGCAAGGAAGAGCATAAGCTGGAGTATTGGCTGAAGAATGAAACCGGTGAAATGATTCATCCGAATTCCGCTCGGTTTTTCCTGTATAATTTACTGCCCATTTTAAAAGAAAACAGAAATATGTACCACAATGCGGTGCAGCGTGCCGAGACGTCCTGGAATTCTTTTGAAAATGGATTTGACGATCCGAACACCGAAAATATCATCGAATCGGCGGAAACTCGAATACACAAGGATATCAGAAAGGGTTCGAATGCCATCGCACTCTATCTGAACAATGACAAGAGGGAAGAGATCCTCGAAAAATTCAGGGCGTTCCACTCCACAACCAAAGATTACCGCGTTAAGGCGGTTCTGAGTGAAGTGTATTCAACGGCCATTGTGTATGTCCAAAGCCTCATAGAATCCTATGAGCACTTCTTTGTTGCCCTGGCACAGAATGTGAAGAAGCTCGATGGCAGGATAGAGCAAATTTACCGCAAGTATAATCAGAGTAAAGGCATCGCTACCCGTTATGTCTGCGCGAATTCCCAATGCCTTGATGCCATGGAGCATCAGCTGATGTATCCGGGGAATGCTTTCGATGTTCCTGGAAGGCTGTGTACCGGAATATATCAACAGGTAAAGGAACAGGTGATGTCGACCAAGAAAGGAATAAAGGTCGGGAATAATTATTATGACGAGTTATTCAATACGGTGATCATTGGTTACTGGAAAGACGCTGTCATGAGTTATTATGGCAGCAATGTCGACATGGATGTTGTGCAGGCACTGTATAAAGAGGCTGAGATCATGGCTGATGCGGTTACTCCGCAAGCTCAGCAGCGCTATATGCTCGACGTGATGGATGAGTGCCGGCGTTTGTCACGCCCGTTTATTGAGAGCCCTCGCGGAGAACAGCCAAGAGAGATTCCCACCTGTACCTTCCATAAGAGTGTCAGGGAAAGTGTTCCAACCCAACTACAGGGCAGAGTGTTTTTAAATGGTGTTGATAATGAAGATATCGCAAAAAGCATGATGATCTTTTATAGTGCCATTTATGGCATTCGTGCCAATCAGTTGTCCAAATTCTCACCCCCGGTCAGAGAAGAGACCGAAAACAGGCATATGGGAGAGTATTATCAGACCTACTTTGAACTGGTGAACCGTTTGGATCCGGATCTGTCCAAAAGTAAGGTGATCACGCCCCATATCGATAAAAGATGGCATATCATCACAGAGCTTCCCGACCTGGATGAAAGAAACCAGCTGAATATTGAATATACCATCACCAAAGCATTGCTGCTGGGCCTGGTGTTTGACTATATTGAGTATTTGCCCAAATCAGCCCTTTCGGATGTCTTTTGTTACAAAATGAAAAACAGCGCCTCACGAACCACAGAACTGGTGGTCAGTAACGGGACCGACTGCGATGATTTTTATGAGCTGGTCGATGCGATTACCATCAATCCGGTGGCAGTTCAGGAATTGAATGCTTTAATAGACTGCTGTATCCAAAAGGATCTGGATAAAAAATGTGAATTTTCACAAAGCAGGCTGAAGAGGGAACTGGATAGCTTTGTATTGCCCCAGTTTTCAGAGGGCGTGCGCAGTTTTTTGGAATTGCCGCTGCTGTATAAATACAGTGTACCTGTTCCTGATTATGATGAGGACAGGGTCTTGAACATGATCTGTCAAATGATGGAAATTATAAAGGAATACGTAAAGAAGTATGCAAGCCCGGCGGATGTGGAGTTTATTTATGCTGATTTTCTGTGGCAGCAGTATGAGCTTTTTGAGAAAAATCTGCGTGAACTGAGTGCCCTGAAGGATTATCAGGACATTATCAGGGATCCGGTTGCCAATGAAATCCGCAATCTTTCAGCCAACTTCTTTGACAGTGTGGATAACGAAGTGAATATCAAGCGGGTAGAAAGCATTAAGAAAACGATAAATCAGTTAAGGGTCGTATGAATCGATTATTTCTCAGAATGAAAAAGATGGGGCAAGTGACCCTTTCAGATCCTCGAAGGACCGGAAAATACGAGGTGACAGAATGTATACGGTCATCATAACAGATAAAAGGACCTCGCAAGATATCATCGCGTTTAAACCGTTGTTTATGCCATATGTTCACCAGGGCGATATTGATTTTTGCGAGTGGAATGAAGGCGGGGATCATATCCTGGCAGCCCTCCCAAACCTGTACAAGCTGGTGGGGAAAAAGGATAAATGGCGTGCTGTGATCATTGCTAACCCAGCTTTGTCAAATTCAAAGAACCCTTTTGATCACTGCATCAGCGCACAAAATGATGAACCCAATCCGGCTGGAGCGTTCATCCCATTGGTCCGGGTTACCCAAATGATTGGAGGGGTTCCGAAGAACCCTGCCCTTCCATCTGCGGCCACAGGGGAGGAAGACAATGCCGCCGAAACAAAAACCGGCAAAGCTATACAACCCGTCAACCCGAATGAAGCGGATACCCGGTTTGAGTTCCTGGCTGCAAGGCCCATTGAGATGGTTCTGATATCCCTGCGCCAGAAAAATGAAGAAGAGCAGCCGCAGCACCAGATCGAGCAATCCTGGAGCCATCGGTTTGAAGCTGAAAACTCGATGTTTTGGGCCAGAAACCAGTATCCGGATCTGTGCCGCTTTGTCCTTTTCGACATTGAAAACCCCGCTCACGCTTTTTATCACAAAAGCCTGTTTGCTTTTTGGTGCTCGGTTCTGACTATAACGGTCAATGACATTCCTCCCAGCGAGCTTCAGGCATATAAGCTTTACAGGGCATCGGTGGAATTAGACACAGAGGCTTTTAAAACGGAAGCCTCAGAGTATTATAACAAGCTGAATTTTTATAAAAGCACCCTTATTCAGCAATCGGAGAAGCTGATTGTACCGGCGGATCCGGACAGAACCGACGACCCGCCCGACATCAAAGCCAGAGTTCCGCTCATCTTTAACAGGTACGATCCCGAAAGCATGTCGGTGGATCCGCAGCGCTTTGGTTTATCAAAGGACTGTCCGGTTCGGGATGATGTTGAGTGGCAAAAGCAGATCAGCACCGTGCAGCAATCCTGCAGGAAGTTTTGCAAGGCACCGATGCGTGCGCTGGACACAGCCGCGGGGTATGCAAGAACCGTGGCCATTGTGGATCCCCGAAAAGTCACTGATCTGAATCAATACCAGATGCAGGATCTGTTGGAGTCCATGGAAATGGCGGAAAACAGAATGCTCACTACGGAAACCTCAAACACCCTCGATGGGGAAGTCTTTCAAACGGAGATCCGGGAAGCGGACCGGGAAATACAAAAATTCCTGCGCACCAGAATGACAAAGCGGATCACGATTCTTGCGGGGGTTTTGGCTGTCGTGCTGTATTTTCTGAGCTTCCTCCCGTTTTTCATTCATACGATCACAGAAGGGGGGAACGGGCCAGCAGCGATCCTGCTGATTCTGCTGTTCTCCCTGGCCATGGCTGTTGGAGGTTTTATCACGCTGATTGTCATGCGCTATGCTCTTGGGAAAAAGATACGCAGCTTTAACAATAATATCAGTGCCCTTAAAGAAAAAGTCTTCGACAGTGCCCAGCGGTTTGCCACCTGGCTGTCTGAAGCGGCAACCTATATGAAGGGGGCCTCCTATCTTGCTGTTTTGTCCAACGAGAAACATGATCTGACAAGCCAGCGGTATATTCTTTACAGGCATACCCATACCCTGGACAAATACATCCACAATTGCAGGTGGTGCATGAGCCTTTTTAATCTGTCACCAGAGCTGACAACCGATTTTTCCGGCAGCACCGATTTTGATGTCACGCAGGCTCCAGACGCCAACATGGCCTATTCGCCTGAAACACCTTCCTGCGCATGTGAAATACCGCTTAACAAATCGGGCGAAAAGCTTATAGCACCTTATCGCTTTATCAAAGCGCTTACGATGAAACGGGAGGAGGTTTATGAATGGAACAATCCGGCTGGATAAACTTTCTTTTGGGGAACACCTGCTTTGTTTCCATCTGCCTGCTCTCCATGAAGGGAAATCTGAACAGGACAAAGCGTAACCGACAATGCCTGATGCCGTTTATAGCGCTTATTTATTGCACGGTGATCGTCATCTATCTGGATAAAATCATTTCGCGATTAATCCATTACATGGGCGTATTGTCTGAGTATTTGCCTTTTCTGGCCGAAATTGACCTTGTATATGGTATTTTCTTTGTCGCGAATGTCGTGATTATGTTGGGCTTTGTCTTGCTCAAAGCCGTGATTCTTCCCATTACGAATTTGGTCTGGGATAAAATCAAGAATATGTTTGATTTTACCACCGACATTTTTTATGAATTTCATGAAGAACACAATGTGAACCTGCTGAAAAACAAATGGGGGCAGTTGAAAACCTATTTCAAGGGTTTTTACTTCACGGCGGTTGCCTTGTCAGTGCTGCTGTTTGGCCTCTTCAGGGCGAACATGGGCGAAGGCGTATTTACTTACCCGGCTTACCCGGTTTTTGGCATCATTGTCCTGGGAGAGATCTTCTTCTTTTTGGGTGGGTTTACATTCCACGAATTCATGGAAATATTCCTGGGTGAAAAAGAAGAAGCCGAAACGGTCACCAATTATTCCCAAATGCGCACAGTGTACAGAAAGCTTTTCGGGGACAGAATCCTGTATGAAGACACAATGGATAATTATACCTTAAACATCACCGATAATTCTGAAACGGTGGATGCATACATCAACAGCGGGCTTTCTTCAGACAGGGTGCTGGGCGTGTTCCTGGCGCAAATGCAAAAGCAGGGCAGGCAGATTCATTCCGATCTGTCCAAATCGGCCTCCCTATTGCTGCAAGGCAAAAGTGTATTTTTTACGACTCCCTTTTATCAGGATCTGATTCCGTATGTTTTCTTCCCCATGAATCAGCAACTGCTTCAACACAATAAATGCCTGGTGGTATTGGGGAGGCATTCCACCGAAACAGAGATTCAAAAATGGGTACAAACCGGCTTAAGTGTCGTCACCAATGTACCGGCTCTTTGGAATACGCAAATCCTCAGTGAAAAGGGAACTGTTTGTGATGTGGGTATTTTGCCGCTTTCAGAGGTTTATAACCTGGAACTGTACGGCAGGAACGAAGATTTTCTAAAAAAGGTGACCCTGGTCGTTTTGCTGGAGCCTTCAGGAATCATTGCCACCGGTCAAATGGGCTTAAGCGTTTTGGTTGACAGAATACAGAGCAGAGATAAAAAAATCGCTTATTGCGCATGCGACAGGAATGTGGACGGCCTTTTGGACAGCATGTCCCATATTCTGAAAACAAACATGGTAGAGGTTTCCGCCACTAACATGGCCTATAATACCTGCTCCCATGTTGTGTTTGACGTGGATGGGGAATATCTGCACCACCGCATTTTTTCCGGTGTGTCCAGATACCTGGGGGTTGGTACCGAGCTTTCGGCAGCAGCGCTTCAGAACCAGGTGCGACAGGTGCAATGGTATTCCAGCAATGCAATTCCGTTATTGGATATTCACTGGCTGTATGGCCAGTATTACAAAACCATCTGCAATTATGTCGGGTTTCCGCCGAACCAGGGAGCATTGGATGAAGCGTTCCATTTCATCCCCCATCTTTGGGGCGCTGAGAAAAAGGAAAACGCCTTTATGGTGGTGGAGGATGAATACAATAATGTGTTTGAAATTTCCCGCCAGTATTCGGGAAGAGCCAGCCGGCAGGGGTTCGTCTGCATCCTGGCACCCAATTACCTGCTGCGCGACTATATGCGGGCAAACCAGGATATTTTTATTGCTGATCCCAAGGCTGTCCCTGCCATAGTGCCCGATTACGCCAGGACCGGGCGCAATGTCGCGCTGAAAATGATCATGCTGATGGCAGCCGGGCCCCTGTGTGAAATGGATGTGGAAAGGGAACTGATGGTTGCCGGAATTCCGGTAACTGATGTTTATGAAACCCTGATCGGGTTGATCCGGCAGTTTTTTGATTTTGACAAATCACCGGTGACGCTGGAATATCGCAACGAATTTATTGGAGACGTGTTCTGTGAGCAAATCCGTTATTACAAAATTACAGACAAGGAATTCATTCAACAAAACATTCATCCCCTTCAAAATGCTTATTTTGTTGCGGAGGATGAAAAAGGAAACACCCATTACCTTGGCGGAAAGCTGCTGGGGCATGTCTATCAGTCCTTTTTGCCCGGTCAGTTCATCACCTTTGCAGGAAAGTATTATGAGGTCTTATCCATCACACAAAAATCGGGGGTATTGCTCAGAAGGGCTTCCGAGTTTATTAAAAACCGTCGTTATTACAGGCAGCTTCGTAGCTATGCCATCACCGACACCCAATGGTCGGATTCCATGGAAGACAACAAGACCATTTCCGGAATTCAGGTGAACAGGGGTACGGCCACTATCACTGTCAGTACTCAGGGTTATCTGGAAACAGAATGCTTCAACAACATTCGAAATGCAAAATGCGTGAGGATTAACGGCATCCCCGACAGAACTTACAGAAAAAAACACATTCTGCGGGTGACCCTGCCCGATTCAGGCGCAAAAGTGTGCCAGACCATCACCTTGCTGCTGAATGAAGTTTTCAGAACCGTTTTCAGTGAAACCTGTTCTTATATTTCCGCCATCACCCCTACGACAGAAGATTTGAATGCTCTGTCAGGGTTGTTCCATGGCTTCTCTTCGGATGAAAAAGATGTTATTTACCTCATCGAGGACAGTCAAACCGATCTGGGGCTGGGGATCGCGGCAGAAAGAAACCTGAAGCGCTTGTTGGAAATCGTTTGTGATTATTTGTCATGGCTGAAAGAAGGGGGTACATCCCGATACCTGCATTTTAGGTTTGACGCACCCCCAGAGGCTATTGATACAGCAGGTGCTCTGCAGTATCTGCAAAAGCATGAGTTCCACAAAAACCCCCTGAAGCAAGCCCGGGACAAAGCACATGAAGCCGAGAAACTGCTTTCGGAATACAATCCCCGTAAGGAAGATGTACATTTTTGCGATTTTTGCGGTATCGAGCTGTCCGGTGCCGAATATGATGTGCTTTCGGACAAAAGAGAGCGCTGCAACCGTTGTTCGAAGACCGCGGTAAAAACAATCGATGAGCTGAAGAATATTTATAAAACTGTTCACCGTAACATGGAAACCCTTTATGGCATCAAAATTAACACCAGTGTAAAGGTTCAGTTTGTATCGGCCAGCAAGGTGGCAAGAAAAGCGCAGCAGCACTTTATACCCACCCCTGGGTTTGATTCGCGCGTAACAGGTGTGGCGATAGAGGATAAGCATGGCTATACCATTCTGATTGAAAACAGTGCCCCGAAGCTTTCCACCGTGGCCACGATTGCGCATGAGCTGACACATATCTGGCAATATCTGTGGTGGGATAAGAAAGCCATGATCAAAAAATATGGCCGTAAAGGTGTTTTGGAAATTTACGAGGGGATGGCAAAATGGGCTGAAATTCAATACCTGCTGCTGATCAATGAAAAAGCCAGGGCAAAGCGGGAAGAAATTGTTACAAGACTAAGTGAGGATGTATACGGTAAGGGGTTTCTGCGTTTCATAGAAGTGTATCCGTTTTCTCAGCAAACCTATATAACTGGGAAAACACCCTTCGACAACAAGAAGCTTCCGCTGGAGTAAAGGAAATTAAGTTAATCGGTACCGTAAATACACGCTTTTTAGCCTTTGGCTACAAATTCAGGCATTTTTCAACCCTTTGGTTAAAGATACGTTACAGGCGTATTTCAATCCTAAGGGTTGAGATATGTAAAGAGGTAGGGTGGGGTTCATCATTGCCTCGCCATAGAATAAAATCCTTTACTCATTTAGAATGAGTTTATACAATGAAAGCATAAGATAGTTCAAAACAAACTGATTAAGGAGGGGGATTATGTACAAACCTAACCCCATAGACACAACCCATATTATGCTCCCTGAAGAGATTGTCGGGCTTATGGAAAAGCTTGCTGAGAATACACATGAGGTTTGGTCAAGCCAACGCATAAAAGATGGATGGACATATGGAGAGAAACGAGATGATGCTCAAAAAACACATCCGTGTTTGGTTCCATATGAGGATCTATCGGAAATAGAAAAAGATTATGATCGGATCATTTCAGCCAATACACTAAAGATGATTTATGCCTTGGGATATGAGATTAAACGAAAAGAAGATTAAGCTGAAAACCACTTTCTTGTGCACCCCCGATAGTATGAGAGGAGAAGCAATGTAATGGAGTTTCTTCAAGAGATGAACAAGGTTTTGTTTTCGGGCTGGGACAACCTGTTATCCGTGCAAAAACAGCCCATCCCCACCATTATAGGTTCTTTGGTCATCTTGCTGATCTTTGTTTTTTTGTATCTTGCTTTGTTTGTAAACAATCGAAACAGGCATCGCTTTAATATGATCCTCGCAACCCTTGTTACCATTTCAGGCTTGACTTTATATACCATCGGTTATATGGGCGATGGAAAACAGGGGCTTGTTGAAGTCCTGCCGCACGCGATTTTCAGTGTCGTTCGAATGTTTACAGCCAGCGATGATTACTCATTGTTTGTTTTGGAAACTGAGGTCATTTCAAAGCAATGGTATCTGATAACCTTTTGGGTAACCCACTTATTGGCTGTGTTTGTTTCCTTTTCAGTTATTTTGGAGATTTTCGGCAAGGGCTTATTCCAAAAACTAAAGCTCTCATTGAGCTGTTTTTATAATCGGTATCACATTATCTTTGGCGTGACCAATCAATCTCTGTATTACGGAGAAAGCATTTTAAAAAAATCCGGCCAATCGAATGAACCCGACTCAGAAAACAACCGCCTAAAAAGCCGCAGAATCGGCAGAAATAACCCTTGCGTTATCTATTTTGATTCTGATGTTTCAAAGGAGTATCAGGACAAAATCTTTGACATGGGTGCAATTTTGCACACGGTGCCATTTATGAAGGACGGAGCAATCAATCATAAGGCCTTCCGGATATTCGGGTTGAAAAAAATGAATCCCAAAATCGTTGAAAAGTATCTTCAAAAAGGCAAACTGCAGCATTGGTGGATTCGATTAATCTATCCATACGGAAAAAAATACAGATTTTACACCTTCATCAATCAGGATGAATTAAGCATCACGATCATTCAACGTCTGTTGGAATATTTGAGCAGGGCATGTATGATTCCAGTCGAGCGTGTGCAAGTTTACATGCTGTCACAGAATTCGAGAGCCAATGAGGTTCTCGAAAAAATGAGAAGAGATTTTAAGAGTTATTATCACAACAGAAACATTTTGGCCAAGGAACCCCCGAAGAATCAGAAGAATGAAACCAGTCAAACAAGTAAGCAAGATGATTCGCCGACAGGTCCCTATCAGGTTCAAATTATTGCCGAAAGTGAGATGGCAGCATCAGAACTGTTTCGTCGCAAGCCCCTCTATAAAATGCTTGGAATTCAAAAAGGGAAACAAACCATTCCTTTTGCTATCATGATCATTGGAGCAGGTGAATTAGGGATAGCGGTATTAAGAAAGGCAATTGCCCAGGGACAGTTTGTTACAGAAGGCCTCGAAGGGAAAAGTCCTTTTAGCGCTTTTGTCATCGATAAGGATGCAGCGCTGATTCAGGCACAGTTTGATTTGAATTACCCGGAAGTGAGAGAAAAGTATAATGTGAACTTTATAGAGGACGATGCTCTTGGCGAGAAAACAATCAATACCCTTAAAGACCTGAAGAATGATCTGAAGTATACTGTCATAACGCTGGGACAGGATGAGTTAAATACGAAGGTAGCCGTTGAAATTGCAGCATGGTATCGTCGTGAACGCATTGAGCCGGGTGTAATCGCGGTGCATGTCAGAGATGAGGAGCAAATTCTGGAGAAGTGCGAGAAGCTGGACAGTAAGGGAACTCATTTGTGTTCAGAACAGGGTATCATTCGATTCGGTGCTTTCCGCAATATTTTCTCAGTCAATGAACTGTTTGGGGAAAGACCCAAAAAGCGTATTATTAGCGCGGTCTTGCTTAAGCATTTGTATGACATCACCTATGATATTGAAACGAGTTCTGAAGATAAAGCGGCTCTGTTTGAAGAATTTCGTAATGCCAATCATGATAATTTTAGCGCGTTAAAGGTGCATCATCAATCCTGCCTGAACGAACAGATGGAGTTGATAAAAAAATCGTTTGCAGAAGAGCTGAATCAGAAAATGAACAAACAGGGATTGCAGGTTTTATATCATAACTTTTATGCAGATCGTCTCTTTCTTCAAATGTCCAATATCGCAGCAGCTGAGGCAATGGAAGCATATATGAATGAAGATGCAGACCAAGGTGTAATGCAGGTTTACTATCAGAATGAGCATCTACGCTGGAATGCGTTCCATCGCACCCATGGGTGGAGAATGATGAGTACTGAAGAGTATTTTAAAAGAAAAGATCAAGTTATTCAGGAATTCAGGAGCGCATGCGAAGAAGGTAAGAATGATATTCATCAGTTCATGCAGTTTAAATATGATGGTGCACCCTTATCGGGACTGAAGTTCCATCAGGATGTGAAAGCTAAAAAGCATGCCTGCATCATCACGTGGGATGAACTGGATACCTTGAATGATAATGAACTGCAAACAAAATGGGATGTTTACAATGAAATTATAAAGGCAGCAGGAGATGTCTTTGACAGGACCAATTTAAGTAAAGCTGAGGATGATTTTATTCAAGAACTTATAAAGTTTCTAACACATATACCTTATTATCAGAAATACGATCGCGTATTTTTGGATAATCGCTGTGAAATATTGAAATACCAGAATAGACTTAATGACATATAATCATTGCATGTAAAGGCTTTATACACGATGCCTGTTCACCCGGGAATTGTTCAATTTGGTCCAAAATGTGTGATGGCAGGTTCAGGACGTAGGAAGATTTTGAGAGGTGTGAAAAAACTAGTTTTACATTCTTCCAGTATTTGATAGAATGGTAGCAGATGATTCGACACGGAGATATTCATTATGGAACAACTATGCATCGTAAAAAACATTCACAAGGCAGACATTATTGGTGATATTCACGGCTGTTATGTACAATTGGTTCAACTGCTTCAAAAACTTGGTTATGAAATCGATGAGCAGGGACTGATTGCAAATCGTATTGAAGAGCGCAAGCTGATTTTTCTTGGAGACCTGAGTGACAGAGGGCTTGATCGCATTAAAGTTTTCAAGCTCGTGATGGACGCTGTGGAACGCGGCATAGCCATATCAGCAAGAGGAAATCATGACGATAAGCTTTTCAGTAAGCTAACCAGGAATAAAGAAGCAAAAGGCGAGCTTTTACAGACAATCCAGGAAATTGACGGGCAGGGTGAGGCGTTCAAAAAAAGGCTCATTGCTTTTCTTGATTCAATGCCATATCAGATTATTATCGACGATGATAAAGTGGTAATTGCGCATGGTGGTATGAAAGAAGAGCTACAGGGCGAAAGCTCCAACCGTATGAAAGCATTTGCCATCTACGGAGATCCTACAGGTGAATTTGATGAACATCATCACCCCGTACACAACGACTGGGTTGCAGATTATCAAGGTAAACGTGCGGTTGTTTATGGTCATATTATCACAGAAAAGGCGGAGTGGCGGAATAATACAATTGATATTGACACTGGTTGTTATCAGACAGGCATCCTTACTGCTCTGCAGTGGCCGGAAAAAGCTCTTGTCGATACAAAAGAGTAAAACTGCAGGAATTATTTCATTGACCATTCTGGATCGGGATGAATGATCTAAGAAGTAAGAACTCATTTTCATCGAAAAACCACAAACAGAAGTGCTTTAGAGAAGAGCTGTCACGAATATGACCTGCATTGAAAAAACATCAATCCTCTACTTGTATGAAAATAAGACTTGAGGTGATTATCATGAAAATCATTCAAAAAAGCGAAGATGGTAAAACTTTCATTCCTTACCCCGTATGTAAGTACTTAATTCCGTTTCGATTTAACAAAAAAAGCATGGGGTCAATTGTTGAAAAGCTTTCAGGTTCAGGCTGGAAATCAAAGAATGAACTATCAGAAAACGAATTTCTTCCGTATATCAAGCATATACTGGATCAAACGAAAACAGAAATCATTTGTCATCGGCTTATCCATACGAGAGAGAAAACAAAAATACTATTTGATGAAAAGGTTACCAAGAATCGAACCGCAATCGGTACTCTTGAAAGCGATGAAGTATTCTTGTTTAAAACAGGTGCCGGTTTTTATACTTTTGATGTTTGCTTTCCCGAGTTGAGTTGTTTGAATGACTTGATTATTTGGAGTAATCACATAAAAGACATCTCACACAATCGTATTCATATTCAAAAAGAAAAAGAAGAAACGATCGTTTTTTGTGATGATATGACCTTAAGCGATGATGAAGAAGAGCATGTAAGTGCAATAGATTACACAAGAAACAGGACTACAGTAAAGATACCCAAAAAGTTTCTTCCGGGGATCAATAACGAGGGAGAAGTGAAAATAACAAAAGGCAGTAACAAACAACCCATAATCAGGTATTCCACCACCTCTTGCGTCAACATCCACACATTTATTGAAAATGAATTGGCAGAAGTGGAGGATATAGCCTATTTTAATGAGTTTGTCTATGATATAGATAAGAAGTCAATGGCATCAAAGGCCAATTTATTCATCGCATGTCTTGTGGAAAAAACCGAAGACAAGAACGCACTCATGGGCAATGCATTTTTGCTGTCACGAGGGTATAAAGGCTCATATAAAAAAACTATCGCACAAGAAAACAATAATGTTTTTTCGACATTCGACAACATGTACTGGGCGGTCTCCCGCGAAGGAGTGGCGAATTTAATCAGTCTTGTGGATGATGAGACGACCAATCAGTTTTTAACAGGTACATATCGCAACAGACTCCAGAATTATTTCTTTCTATATATTCTGGCATTGCATCAATACTATGGGTTGTTAAAACTGGCACAGGACATTTCAGATTTACCCAGCTCAGTTCGGGACTATCTGAATCATGATGACAATTATCAGAAATTATTGGATACCTATGATAACATTAATTTTATGTACCTCAAATGTGTATATCATGAGGTAACGCATATCAGTCATAAAGCGCAGGTATATCATGAGCTTTATGATGTATTGGGTATTGATTCGTTGCTAAATGAAGTCAATTATGAGATGGACAGGCTTACAGGGATAGTCAATCAAATTCGAAACTCCAGCCAACAGGAGGAATTCAGAAAGCAACAGGAACAGTGGGAAAGAGAAAATACCGAACGTGAAAACAGAAAACGTGAAAACGAAGAAAGAGATAAGCAAGAAGCATGTGAACAAGAAATGAGGAGCAACCGCGAGAGGATCTATGCGATTATCGGAGGTATATTTGCATTCTTTTCAGTTGTTGAGGCTTTGTGGAGCATCACGGTACTTTCTGACTTAACGGGTATATTGAATTTACAGATCAATAACACAATTGTTCAGATGACGTTTGTATTTGGTTTGATTTTTATTGGTATCGTTATAGGAGCAATCATTTATGTGTGCTGGTTAAAATCTTTAAATGAACAGAAAAAGAAGTTGTAAGTTTAGTGATTGTAAATACTTAAGCCCAAGAAACGAGGCTCCACTGTAAAATACAACAAAACTATGTTCTGTGTAAACAAAAGATGGGATTAGGGGTGGACAGGTTTGAATGAAAAATTAAGGTTATGCAAAGTTATCAGCCTTGTATTAAGACACTGTCCTGAAGTGATTTCGCTGAAAATCAAATGAAAAGCTCTCCTTGAATAGGCAGGCACAATCAACCGATCTACATTTTTTATGATTTGGAGGTTGACGTATGAAAAGATTGCTGGCATTCCTGGTTGTGGTAATACTCTTAACCCTGGTCGGCGGTATTGGTTCAACGGGCCTGGAGCAGGTCGGAGAAGCGGATTTACCTTCTTCATGGGCGATTTCCGGTTTGGATGAACTAAAGGAAAAAATCAATCTGGATCAGAAGTTTTATAGTCGGTACAGGGAAAATATAACTCGGGCGGAGTTTTCATATCTGGTTGTAAAGATTTACGAAGCCCTTAGCAATACCACGCTTGATCTGTCAACTGCCGAAACCGGCGTGTTCCATGACTGCTCAGACCAATATGTCAACATGGCTTACAAGCTGGAAATCATAAAAGGTTATGGCAATGGTGTGTTCGGCCCGGATGATGAGATCACCAGGGAACAAATCGCTGTAATGCTTGTCAAGACCATCGAGCGGGCGGGTTTTCCACTGGACAGGACAGGCATCGCCGGGTTAAAATTCAATGATCATCATACCATAAGTACCTGGGCTCTGGAGCAGGTTCGATTATGTTACCTCAACAATATTGTGAAGGGCACAGGCAATATGAGAATTGATCCAAAGACCTTTACAACGAGGGAACAAGCTCTTTTGCTAACAGGAAGGGTCATTATTGAAAAAGGCAACCTGAGGCTTGCCAGGGTATCCACAGGATATCATTTCAGCCTGAAGTGGGATAAAGGAGGGGCCTATAAGTCCTGGGCGGAAACAGGCTGGTACTCAAAGCCCGCTTTTGGGGATATCAACGCAGATGGTAAAAAAGAACTGGTTTGTTCCGCCTATTCAATCGTGGCTCTTAACCCTTCCGATGGCTCCCTGATTTGGAGAGCCCCTTCCGGTCATCAAGCGGGGGATGATTCAAATTCTGTAGGCCGGACATGGCCGGATATCATTATCAAAGATATAGACAACGATGGGAAAGCTGAGATTATTACAGCCCATGGCGGAGGAGTGGTTTCGGTATATGACGCAAATGGGAACTTTAAGCCCGGATGGCCCCAAAAGCCCTGCGAGAATGAGCTTCGGGGGCTAAAGGCAGCAGATATCGATTTGGATGGCAACTGCGAAATCATTGTCAGTGCTGCAACCAACTCAAAAACAAATACCTGGGTTCTGAACCATAAGGGAGAAATTGTTGATGGATGGCCGCAGCTGTCCGATGAGAGCGGATACGCCTGGGGCGTTTTTAATAATAACGCATCTGTCGGAAATATTGCTGGAGACAGTAAGCTGGAAATTGTCATCCCATCAGATGTGCACTATATCTGCGCTTATGACGCGGCGGGTAAACCTGTTCAGGCAAACCCCATGTATGGAGACAAGGCATGGGGGAAGGTAGGTGTATGGGAAGATTTGCTGGTTGAGCTCAGAGGCTGGGGAGAGTGCTCAGGCCCAAGGGCTGAAAAATACAGGCCAAACTTTGCATCGGGCGGCAGTGTCATTGCGGATGTAAACAACGATGGTGTGAATGAAGTGATTGTTACGGGCAACGTATATGATTGCGAAGATGAATATATTTCAAAGTATATCGGGCCGTTCATTTTCAATGCTGACAGGAGCCGTTTCAAAGACAGCAGGTATAATTGGGAAAGTGCACCGAAAGATTCAGGATTGCCTTTGGAGGAAGATTACTCGGTCATCGAACATATTCAGCCCAATCCCAAAGTGGTGGACTTGGATGGCGACGGTGAAAAAGAGATCCTATACAGCTCTTATGACGGAAAAATTCACTGTTACTGGCTGGATAAGCAGGAGCATCATCAATGGCCATACGAAGTGAGCGACCCGGAAAAATCGTATATCGAGTTTTCTTCCGTGCCTGAAGTGGTGGATATCGATCAGGACGGTAAGATGGAGATTCTTGTGTCCACCTGGACCAACAAACAGTCCGGCATCAACGGACGGGTACTCCTTCTTGACCACAAGGGAAACCTTCTTGCACAGACAGAGCTTCCGGACAGCTTTCATAAAGGCCAGGGAAATGGCGCCCTGTCCTGCCCGCTGGTTGAAGATATTGACGGCGATGGCTCGTATGAAGTAGTGGTTAATTCCGTAAACAGCGGTTTTATCGCATTTGATATTGGGCAAAATTAGTGTTACTTCTTTGCAGAAAATATGATAGAATAGTCATTAATACATGCTCAACCGTATGGCATACATTCCGGGAAATATTTTACTTGTTAAATATAGGAGAATAGTGTTATAGTAAAAGAATGAACGTCGAACTTGATCGCCATACAAGAAACACATGCAATGAAGGCAGAATTGTTGAATACGGCATCTAATTGATAAACAGAATGAATGATTATATTGAGATAAATAAAATTTCAATCGGGAATGCTCTCAGAATTGATATGAATATGTTTTTTTCGGCCCGGTTACCGAGCTTTCTTCAGATTAAAACAGGGAAATTCTGCTTAAGGCACTATACATTTGCGATAAATACAAATATAATATATACATTAGCTAATTTCAAAGAATATTGGGGTGTGAGTGAATGGATCCGGGAACAATTCTCTTTAAAAAACAGAATAAGCTTGTTGAGCTTGTAAAAAAAACCCGCCTTTTTGCTGAAAACCTGGTATGTATAGACATTGGCTTCAGAAATATCAAGGTGTTGGAGTCGAAGATCTGGGAAGGCAAAAATGTTTTTATAAGAGATTATGGAATTGTGGCTACGCCCAGAGGCTGCATTAAAAACGGTGCGATTAATGACGTTTCAAAGGTTATTTATGCCATCGAAAAAGTATTGCAGGAAAACAGGATCAAAACCAAAAACACAAAGATTGTTATGTCCGGTACCAGTATAATTACCCGTGTACTCATTGTTGAGGTTTCTCAACAATCCGATAAAAAAGCAGCCATTGAGCATTCCATTGCCGAGAACATTCCGGTAAATATGGAGAATTACCAGCTGAACTACAAGGTGCTTGAAGAGTCCCACCGGGGCAACATGATCATGCTGAAGGTATTTGTTACGGTTGTACGAAAAAGCATCATTAAAAGCTATATTGACGTGGTCAGGGGTTTGGGGCTGAAGCCGCTTTCCATCGACATTCCTTCGAACAGCATCGCCAAGTTTTTCAGACGGGAAATCAATGTGGATCGCGTCCCCAGAAAACCGCATCAAATTGAAAACAATGTTTTTGCCGTTTTGGACTTTGGTTCTGAAACCACCATTGTAAACATTTTTAAGGATAAGGTTCTTGAGTTCAATCGCGTTGTTTTGCTCGGAAGCAGCAATATCGATGAAATTATTTCCAGAGCTCTCGACAGGGGCATCGAAGAAAGCGAACGATTGAAGAAAATGTATGGTATTGCTCCCCTGGGCTTTAATCCTTCACCGGATCAAAAGGCTATGTACGAGCCCGTAAAATCGTTTATCGATAAAATTGTCACACAGATCAAGCTTTGTTTCGAGTTTTATGTGAAAAGATGCTTTGGCCAGCCTATTTCTCAAATCTATGTTATCGGCGGCGGCTCACAGCTGAAGGGGCTTCAGGAGTATCTGTCAGATATTCTGGATGTCCCGGTATATCCCATCGGCTTGCTGTCCATCGACAATATCGAAATAGACGACAAGCTTGACGTCAGCAGGCTGAATTATCTCATCAATTCCATTGGCATCGCTCTGGACGCTTAACCATTACGAATAAACGGGAACCTTCGTTGAAGGTTCCTTTTTTATCTTGATCCGGACCTTGAATTCCAACCGCCTCATAAGCACTGAAAGCCCCGTCAGAATCTACCTGGCGGGGTTTTGTACGGATTGGACTACTCATCACCGGAATCGAATGAACTACATGGTGGATTATTTCTGGTGGTGCTGTTTTTTACGGATTGTCTGTACTGTACAGGGGTCATGTTCATATGCTTTTTGAATCGGCGGATAAACCCGGAGGCATCATAATAGCCCACTGCCGAGGCCACATCCTGAATGGGCATATCTGTTTCGGCCAGTAATTCCTTGGCTTTTTCCATGCGCAGCAGCAACAGGTATTCTGAAGGGTACATCCCGGTTAAATCTTTATATTCCAGCGACAGACGGGACGCGCTGATGCCATATTTATCGGCGACAGCGCCCATCGACAGCTCCGGATCGGTAAAATTCTGCCTCATATAGTCAATGACCTTGCGGATGACTGAAGGCTTTTCAGCGGCAGCTTGCCCTTCCTTCTGCAGAATATCACTGCACAGCTGACGCAGTGTCTCCACCAGATCTTCAACCTGCCTTATCCGGGACAGTTCAAAAACGTCGTAATACTGCAGCGTCTCAGTGGAGACACCGTCATAGCTGAGATACTTGTTCAGCAGCAGGCTGATAATGTCATTATAGATCATGCGGAAGGCAAACAGGGAAAACTTTTTGTCCCGCAAAATCTGAAAAAGCTCGTTAATCCGATCGTTCAGTGCCCGTGCGTCACCGGCGTGAAGCGCTTTTCGGAAGCCTTCAAGGTACCCGCGCGTGAACGGCTCCATATCCCTGGCGGTGGCACTGACATCGGAAAACCATAAAACATATTCATTGCCCATCACAAACCGGTTGTCATAGGCGGTACTGGCTTCCAGATACGCGCTGGTGGCTTCTGAGAAGTCCACATGAATATTGCTTGCTGAAATGACGGCTTCCCTGTCCTGTGAGTATAGGACGCTTTTTGCGGCTTCTGCCCATGACACCAGTGATTCCCGCTTATCCGCGAACACGATGAACAGGAATTGCTCCTGATCGATAATTTCCATACCGTAACCATCCACATCCTGTTCATTGGTTAGGGCAATGAGTTTATCCAACCCCTGGCTGAGGTTAGAGGTCATTATCGAAACGCAGTAATAGGTACGGTCAATGTCAAGGCCCAGGTCGGCTGCCATATGAATGGCCTCCTCCCTCGTGGCGTAGCGGCATTTCACAAAGTTTTTTACAAAGGCAGCTTTAAAGGTGGGTTTACTTTCATCCAAACGGGTATGCAGCGCTTTGTTCTGACCGATAAGGGTTTCGATGCCACTGCGGATTGCCGTGAAACCATCTTCTGCCGATGGGGCGGCTGCACCAATGCTTTTTTGCAGTTCCCGGATGGGCTTTACATGCCTGCGCGCAAAAAAGACAGTCAAAAGGCTGCAAGGGATACTGAGCAAAAGCATGAACAGTGCAAAACCAAGCCTTGAACGGGCAGTTTGCATTTGCACGGTTTCATCGGGGATCAGCGAAACATAGTTCAGCCCGAGAATAGCGCCCTCCTGTACAAAGACAAGGTAGCGGGTACCTTCTTCAGTGGTCAGTTCCTGATAGGTTTTTATCGGTTGTTCTTTCAAAGCGTTCAGAATCAAATCATCCGGAATCTCGATGCGCCTCTTGGCGGAGAGAATTTGATCGCCATGAAAGATATACATGTTCCTGGGTTGATAAACTTCATCGGCAAACAACTGCTGATACTTGTCCTCCTGGATCTGAAAAAAGGTATTTCCGATGTTGTAACGCCCGTCCAGTCGTAACGGGACGATAAAGGTTATCATGTTCCAATTGGAATTTGTGGTCAGGATGCTTTGCACATTCAAACCGGGCAGAATCGTCAATGTATCGTCATTCTTCCGTAAAAGCTCTCTCAGGGCTTCGGGGGGGAAGTTGTCATAATTCATCAGAGTATTCACAAACAGGTCGAGGGAGACTGTTGTTGCAGAGGAATGCAAATAACTATCTGTATGATAAATGATATAGAACTGATCAAAGAAACTATCCGCTGTTTTGTATGATGACAGGTGCTGCTTCAAATTGTAGGCCTTCATGGGGTTTTCCTCCAGCTTGAAGGGGGCGATGTAAGGAGAAAGGCTGAGCTGGCTGGCAATACTGATCATCGAGGTGAGTTTCTCCTCATGCTGCATGCGAAGAGCACTGAGACGGTTTTCATTTTCTTCCGCGATACTGGCACGGATGGCCGAACCATAGCTGTTGCTGACATAGATGCCCACCCCGATATAAAGGATCGCCATCACAGCAGCATAGGATATAACGTATCGTGAAAAAATGGAACGAATCCCTAATTTCCTCATAAACGCTCCCATTTGGAAATTATGACGTACACGCTGAACGGTTGTTTTAGCCGCATATCCCAGTGTAGACTCTGACATAGTGAACCCCGCAATATTGCTCATGATTAAAAATAAACAAACCGCAACACAGTTCAGTGCTGCGGTTTGTTTCAATGTCACTCGATGACGAATTGTGCTTTGTTTAGTACATTATGTTATTATGTAAAAATTTTATCACAGGTGCTTAGTTCTTGGCAAGGAAATTGTCATAAGCTTTCTGGTAAAGCTCAATGTATTTATCAACACCGATAGCTTTTGCCGTATCCTGGAATGTTTTCCAGCTGGAGTCGGTAACGCCATTGGTAATGAAGTTGGTAATGTTTTCCTGCATGAACTTGTCAATTTCGTTGAACAAACGTGTTTTTTCAAGGGAATCTTCGTTGTCCATCTTCACAAGAAAACGCAGATAATCCATGGAGTACTTCTCCAGTACGCCGGCTGCTTCATAATCCTTGCTGGAATTGAAGCGTTCCACACGGTGAGGAGGCATTTGATAAATGCCGAAATAGTAGTCGCCGGGTGCAAAGAACTGGCCCTGTGTTACCGGTACATACTGATAAAGACCATTGTTTTCGGGGATGTAAACCACTTCGTATTTGCCTTCTGCATTTTTCTTCATGCAGGGGTCAATCGGTCCGCCAGCAGCGATGGGGCCATTCACGGCACTCATCATGGTTTCGGTTTCAAACTGTGCGTCCAGCCATTTCAGGGTTTCCGGGATGTGCTTGTTGGCAACAGTCAGGGCAGCGCCGAATTGAGCGGTTTCAAGGATTCTTGGAACCTTCACGCCGTATTCGCTGGCCGGAGGAGTGATGGAGACATAGTTTGCAGCGGTTTCCTGGGACAGCGCGGTGTTGATCAGACGCAGGTAGGTGGTGTAACCAACCTGGCCGGCGTTCATCTTGGTGCCCCAAATGTTGGAATCCTGGGTGGTGGATTCGGGATCAAGCAGTTTTTCTTTATAGCACATGTTCAGCCATTCCAGAGCAGGACGGAAACCTGGCAGATCGCCGGGGAACACGACCTTCTGATTGTCATCAATACAGGCGTATTGCCAGCGAACCAGCGGCACGCCAAAATTGGCAAAATGGGTGTAAATGCCTTGGGTTTGATGGATCAGGTCAGCGGCGATAAACGGAATTTCGTCGGTTTTGTCACCATTCCCGTTGGGGTCGCCGTCACGGAATGCTTTCAGGACGTTGGTCAGCTCATCAATGGTTTTCGGAATTTCAAGCCCAAGGTTGTCCAGCCAGGTCTTGTTGATATAGTGGTTGCCATCGTGGTTAACATTTTGGGCTGTCAGATTGCCAATAAAATAGGTTTTGCCATCGGAGGCCGGGATGGCTGCGTTGGAGTTGTTCATACTGAGGCGTGGATAATAGTTGGGCATATTATCCTCCAGATAATCGTCCAGCGGGATGAGTATTTTCTGTGTTACACCGTATTCTTCGATGTCCACTGTACCACCGCGGATAATCAGATCCGGATAGGTGTTGGAGGCAAACATCAGGTTAATTTTTGTATCCCAGTCACCTTCTTTTACAGGCTCGAACTCAACATGAACATTGGTTTTCTTTTCGAGTTCCTGATAGAACCACAGGTTGTTGAAGTCGGTCTGCTGGTTCTCCAATGCCCATTGGAAGGCCTTCAGGGTGACCTTTTCATTGGACGGAGCTGCCGGTGTAGAGTCAACTGCCGGCGCCGTCGTGGGTTGCGCAGTCGGCACAACGGGGATGCTGCATGCAGTCATCAGTACCATTGTAACAAGCAGCAGTACAACGATCGATTTTTTCATTCTTTCCATCTCCTTCTTATTATTTATTCAAACCGCCAGGCGGTTGGAATCGCCATTAACCCTTCAGGGAGCCGAGCATGACGCCCTTCACAAAGTATTTCTGCATGAAAATATACAGTACAACTGCCGGGCCTGTGGACACAACAATACCGCAGTATTTCGCTACGGCAGACTTTCGTCTGGCCTCAACCATGCCCTGGACATCATTGGCATAGGCATCGAAAAAGGAATCGGTCGATGTGCTGGCTTTCAGCGAGGCGATAACTTCTCGCAGGACCGTTTGAAGCGGCAGCTTTTTCCTGTCCGTAATATATACCAGCGCTGTAAAATAGTCGTTCCAGCGCGCGACACCGTAATAAACACAGAGTACGGCGATAATCGTGCCCGACAAAGGCAGGACTGTGCGGAAGAAGTAGTTGAAATGGGTGGCACCGTCTATGATTGCGGCTTCATATAGTTCGTTGGGCACGTTCATCGAGATGTAGGTTCTTGCGATCATCAGGTTCCACACCGATACGCAGTTGATGATGATCATCAATGTGACCGTGTCATGAAGCCCCAAATCACGGTTCATCAGGAATTGTGGAATAAGGCCGCCGGAGAAAAACATCGTAAAAATAAAGAGGAAATTAATGAATTTCTTGCCCGGGAACTTCCGGGTTAAAGCGTAAGCGGCCATCATGGTTACAGCAACACTCAGGGCACTGCCGGCTATGGTGTAGAAAATGGAATTCCCATATGAGCGTAACAGTTCTTTGTGTTCGAATACCGCTTTATAACCAATTAAGGAAATATCTTTCGGCAAAAAAAGCACCTGGCCCTTAATAATAGCGTCCGGATCAGACAAGGATGCGATGATGACGAACCACAGGGGATAAAAAACAATAAACAGGACGATAACCCAAAAGATATTGTTGATCACATCGAAGGTTGCGTCACCCATTGGTTTCCTCACTCTGCTATTTTTGAAAGCTGTTCTTTCCACGGCATACCCTCCTAAAATAACCCTGTTTGGTTCAGGCGTTTGGATATCCAGTTCACTGTGATGATCGTAACGAAGTTTATCACGTTAATAAACAGGCCAATCGCCGATGTATAGGAAAACTGCGCTTTCCCGATGCCCATATTGTAAACATACACCCCAATGATATCGGATGTGGCCATGTTTCCTGGTGTCTGCATCAACAGCGCTTTGTCGGTGTTGGACACCAAAAGGCTTCCGCAGCTGAGGATGAGCATCATGACGACAATCGGAACCAGATGGGGGATATCGATATGGCGGATCTTTTGCAGCTTGGTGGCGCCGTCAATGGTGGCTGCCTCGTAAAGCCCCGGATCGATACCCGTTAATGCTGCAATGTATAGGATTGTGTTCCAGCCCGCATGCTGCCAGATATCGGAAATAATGAACAACGGGCGGAACCACTTCGGCTCGATCATAAAATGGATAGGATCACCACCCAAAGCTTGAATGAGCGTATTGATTACGCCGCTGCTGGGAGATAAAAACAGGTACAGGATACCAGCCATCACAACAGTTGAAATAAAGTGAGGGATATAAATGGAGGTTTGGATAAATTTCTTGTATCGCGGCCGTTCAATTTGGTTCAGAAAAATTGCCATAATAATTGGAATGGGGAAGCTGCAGATTAAACCATATAAATTCAGCAGGAAGGTATTGAGCAAAAGCCGCTCGAAATAGTATGCATTAAAAAAGTCGGTGAAGTTATCCCAACCCACCCACTTGCTTCCCGTGATGCCAAAGGCCGCTTTAAAATCCCGGAACGCAATTTGAACGCCATAAAGGGGCAAATAATTAAAGACAAAGAGAAAACCCAACGCAGGAAGTAATAGTGCATAAAGCTGCCAGTTGTTATGAAAGGAGCGCCCCGCTCGCTGCCAAAAACTGTCCATATGATTGGAGGTTATAATATTTTTAGCTTTCATTCATACCCGTCCTTTCCTGGTGCTGCTGATGAAATACATTTTCAACTGTATGACGATATTACCAGTTCACATACGAAAATACATTTTCCTGAAACGATCTTAGCATGGCACTTTGACGAATTGCTATCGTTAAAAATTTTAACTATCAATTTCTATGAAATAACCTTCCTTTTCAAAAGGAAAAATAGTAAATGTGCACAAAAAAATCACAGTTTCCTACGCTTAGTAAAACATCATAAAACAGATGAGATAAAATATACTTAAAATTTTGTCTGCATAAAATCAATGATATCAACAGGAACCTATGCCGTGAATGAAAAATATTCCTGAATAATGAAGAACAGGAATGCACAACATGCCATCCTAAGCGCAGCGATGCCACCCTGAACGAAGTGAAAGATCTATGAACGCTGCAGTTTTCAGTGTACTAAAAACTGTTAAGATGCTATAATAATGTTATCCGGGGGTTAAATATGCACATTCTGCAAACCGTGATTGTATCGATAGTATTGTTATCCGGGAGGTGGTAAGGCAGATACAGGCAAAGATGATGATTCGCAGTGCTATAGGTATGAATGATATTCATAGGGAGGGATTTTATGTTTTGGGGAATACCTGATGAAATCGGAAAGAACATTGTTTCCAACAATGTTAAAAGGGAATCCGGCCTGTCAAAACACGCATGTAAAAGCATGAAGGGTGAAAGAAGATATCCCGACCGGGAAAAGGTACCGGAAAGTATGAACATAAGACCTGCTTTTTTCCACGATGCTGACAGAATCATCCACTCCTCGGCTTACACCCGGTATATAGACAAAACACAGGTATTTTTTCTTTTTGAAAACGATCACATTACACACAGGGTTCTGCATGTGCAGTTTGTTTCCAAAATTGCCAGGGTCATCGGCAGGTGCCTGCGCCTAAATGAAGACCTGCTGGAGGCCATTGCCCTTGGACACGACCTTGGGCATGTTCCCTATGGACATGATGGGGAGAAGCATTTAAACGCCATATCCATTAAAGCCGAAACAGGTTTCTTCTGCCATAACGCGCAGGGTGTTCGGGCTCTGATGGAGCTGGAAAACAGAGGTAAAGGCCTGAACCTGACCTTACAGGTTCTCGACGGCATATTATGTCATAATGGCGAGTTCCTGAACAGGGTGTATGAGCCGGCAGCGAATAAAACCTGGGACACGCTGCTCGAAGAGTATCACAACTGCTGGACCGTTGCCGGCTTTGACCGGAAAATCAGACCAATGACCCTGGAGGGCTGCGTGGTGCGTATTGCAGACGTTATCGCTTATATCGGAAGAGATATTGAGGATGCGATCACGGTTGGGCTGATAGAACGCAGCGACATTCCTGAGGAAATTGTTGAAATCCTGGGAGATTCCAACGATAAGATCATTAACGGGTTGGTGACCGATCTGATCAGTAACAGCTTCGAGAAAAATTATATTACCTTTTCAGAAGAGGTTTTCAAGGCACTCGAGCTATTGTTGAAATTCAATTATGTTCATATCTATCACAACCCTGTGAAGAAAAATCAGGATAAAAAGATAGAGACCATGTTTATGCTTATGTATCAGCACTACCTGTCTGAATTGACGGAACTGGGTGAAGCGTCGGACATCTATAAAAGCTACATATCTGAAATGACACCCGAATACTGGACAAACAACGTCCCGGAGCGGGTGGTGATCGATTATCTGGCCGGTATGACCGACAATTATTTCAATCGGGAGTTCCAAAAGCATTTTATGCCTGAAAGCTACGGAACGAAAATTAATTAAATGACCATAGGGGATATGACCATAGGGAAGGGGCCCAGGTACCTTGGCTTAATTTGACCAAAGGCGCTTGCCCCCTTCCTTTTGTCCCTCGAGAAAATTCCGCTTCTTCGCGTTTCTCCAGCCAATATTGTTGAAAAACGCATTGTAACAGCTAATGCACCCATTGGTAGCATAACCGGAGGGAAGGGGCCCAGGTACCTTGGTTTTATTCGAACAGAGCACCTGGTACCCTCCCCTTGTCCCTCGAGAGTTTTCATTTCTTCGTGGTTATCTAGTACAATCTTAATTCTTTTATCTTTATCATACTTTTCATCGGTTTAGGAAGTCTACGAAATTTGCATGCTGCACCTTCTGAGCCTCCTCGGTTCTTGTATTGGTTATTGTTTCTTAGTATCAGACTTCTTCATCTGTTAGCCTGAATTTTCCGAAATCCGGCCTCAAACCTCTGTATATTCGCAAGTTGCAGTTCTTAGGACTTTATGCTATAATGCATTTTAAACGCAGTTTATAAAGTAGTCTCAATGTTGCTATGATATAAACACCAAGTTTTACAGTTTCGTTTCAGCGAAACGGGAATATAACGGCTTGGTTTTCAGCGTGAAGCTCCCTGTCACGGAGGAACACACAAATCCAAGTGCAGCAGAAAGTGCTTGTCATTATTATGAAAAAATTAATGAATAAAGATTTTCTTTGGGCTACGGTCATCCTGATTACACTTTTTTTCCTGCCCGTACCCGCCTTTGGCACGGAAACAAAAGAAGCGACAGATTTAACCGACAGCACGCTTATTTTCCTTCCCGACGGTACTAACACCGAATATATGACCGACAATGATATAAATACTTTTGTTTCTCTCCCTGGTTCTTCTGTTGTGACCGTTTCCCATCCGGAAGGTATCAGCGGAATATACATAGAGTGGAACAAAATTCCCGGAAACTGGTCTTATAGTATAGACGGCACTTACCTGACTGCTGGGGCAGATGGGTATCTACACGAGTATGTCGCCTTCCCAAAAACCGCGCTAACCGTCGCCATTACTATTCCTGACAGCGGGGCGCAGATTACGGGCATATATTGTTTCAGCGAAGGGACGCTGCCGGGTTGGGTGCAGGTATGGGATCCCCCCTGCGAGCAAGCGGATTTGATGCTGCTGTCGACTCATTCCGACGATGAACAGCTTTTCTTTGCCGGAGTTCTTCCTTATTATGCCGGAGAGCTTGAAACCGCCGTTCAGGTGGTTTACATGACTAATCACTGGGACGCTGCAGGCCGTCCTCACGAACAACTGAACGGGCTGTGGACGGTGGGTGTGCGCAATTACCCTGTAATTGGCCCGTTTCCTGATGATGCTGCTTCTCTTGGGAGCACGAAAGAGAGTGTTGATACCGTACTTCAGCGTGCGCTAAGCGTCTATGACGAGGAGTCGTTGACAGCGT
Source organism: uncultured Ruminiclostridium sp. (assembly GCA_964450305.1). Lineage (GTDB taxonomy): Bacteria > Bacillota > Clostridia > DSM-8532 > DSM-8532 > JAAYJG01. The sequence goes on along the minus strand of CAYVFB010000011.1, from coordinate 32,645 downwards.
TTCAAGTGAAAATGATTCGACGGTTTCGCCCCCAGGTGATCATTGGCCATGATATTGCGGGTGAGTACCGCCATGGAGCGCATATAGTCAATACATATACGTTGATGAAAGCGTTAGAAATCAGCAATGACAAGTCGCATTACCCGGATTCAGCCGAAATATACGGCGTCTGGGATGTCCCCAAAACCTACCTCCACCTTTACGAGGAAAATCCAATCGTTATGGACTGGGACATTCCTCTGAAAAGCTTCGGCGATATTACCGCTTTCGAAGTCTCAAAACTGGGTTATGCCTGCCATATCAGTCAGCAGTGGACATGGTTTACCCGCTGGATAAGTAAGGCAGAGGCCTCAGAAATAACTTCCTATAACCCCTGTTTTTATGGCCTTTATCGCAGTACAGTAGGCGTCGACGTGAAAAAGAATGATTTTCTGGAGAATATCATTACTTACCATGAGCAGGCTGAAATTGAAAAAACCGAACAAGCCGCGCTGGCGGAAGCGGAACGTATTGCTTCGGAAAAAGCGGCTGAAGCTGCCGCTGCAGCCGCGGAGGCCGAGCGTGTTGCGGCTGCAAATGCGTTGAAAGTTCCTGCAGAAGCACAGAAAGGCGCTTCCGATTCGGAACCGCCTCAGACCGGCACCCTTATTGTGACGCTCTGTGCGGCGATTTTCGTAATATTGACGGTTATAACCGCCATAGCTCTGCTGCTGCGCCACAAAAAGCGTAAGGAAAGGACAAAATCATGAATGTAACAGTAGTTTTGCCCTCGCTGAATCCTGATGAAAAGCTGCTGCATGTCCTGGAAGGCGTCATTGCTGAGGGTTTTACCGATATTATCATCGTCAACGACGGCAGCGACGACGATCACAAAGAACCCTTCCTTCGTGCCGGCACTTTGCCTGAGGTCACAATTCTGACCCATGAAACGAACTTAGGAAAAGGTCGCGCGCTAAAAACCGCGTTTGAATACTGCCTGATAAATCGCCCCGAAATTGACGGCGTTGTAACTGTGGACGGTGACAACCAGCATCTTCCTGAAGATATTCTTGCCTGTGCACGCCGCATGACCGAGCTGGGCAACAGTGTTGTGCTGGGCGCACGGGATTTCAATCGGCATAATGTCCCATTCAAAAGCTTCTACGGCAACACTATCACACGCCTTGTTTTCAGGGCGTTCTGCGGCATAAGCATAACCGATACTCAGACAGGTTTGCGCGCCATCCCTGCACGTTATCTTAAGCTAATGACGCAGATAGAGGGCGAGCGTTTCGAGTATGAGACCGCCATGCTGCTTGAGCTGCGAAAAAACAACATAGATATGTCGGAGGTCAGGATTAGCACAGTCTATATAGATGAAAACAGTACAAGCCATTTCAGACCATTACATGATTCCGTTATGATCTACCGGATGATTCTGCGTTATATAATCGGAGCATTTGCTTCCTTTTTGATAGATTATGCGGTATTCGCCCTTATTGTATTTATCATCGGCGCGGATGCCCCCCGGTTTCTCCGTATTTCCTGTGCTTATATTCCGGCAAGATTCCTTTCATCCATCTTCAATTACGGATTTAACCGGAACGCGGTATTCCGTTCTGACAGCCCGTTGACCCGCACTTTGAAACGTTATTACCTGCTCTGGGCATGCCAGCTTCTGGTATCTCTGGGGTTGGAATATCTGTTGAGCACTGTGCTTGCCGCGGCGCCGTTAGGTGAAATACTTATAAAGATCCCCGTGGAATTATTTTTGTTCGTTTTAAGCTTCCAGATACAGCAACGCTGGGTTTTCCGCAATTGAAACAAATTATAGAAAAGAGACGTCATAATAGCAAAAGATAGGAGAAACGCGCTTAATATTTAATGGAAATTATTTAAACAAAGATAAGGTTACAGACTTAAAGATACACTTATTTGTGCTTAATTATGGTACTGATTATAAAACAACTAAAGCTTAAGGCATCTTTTTCACTACATTTTGTGCCTTGAGCGAAGCGAAAGGAATGGATACCAATATGAATAGTAACAGGTCCGAGTCTGTAGTTCCTGAAACTGATAAACCGGAAATACGGCTTAGTAAGAATACGCGCCGTAGCGGAGCAAAGCGAAGTATCGCAAGAGTCATCGGATACTCTCTTGTTGTAACGGTAACAATAATCGTTGTGTTAATGTTTACCCTGTACAGAACCCTGGCCCTGTGTTGTACAGGCCCTTCCACTGCTGCGCGGGAACTGTTCGTCACCACGTTCCTGGAAACCGGGCAGCTAAAGTTTGTCGCTTCAATGTTCCTTTCCGAAGACGAGATTGAGAGTATTGTCGGGAAAACCACCATGCCTGTTATCAAACAGGAGGTCGACTCAAGCCTTATTGATGTTTCTGCAAATGGATCGGAATCTACCGGAGAAACCGATTTTGATATCGACGGCATCGAGCTTGTTGAAATATCAGGGCGCACGTTCTTTGCAAAAATGCTCATCATAAACGACCCGTCTCGGGTAAAGGTGGCAACGACTTATCCCTGGAGCGAACTTGGCACGGAGTTGTCCAATCTGGTAGAAGAGAATGGTGCTATTGCCGGTGTAAACGGCGGCTTGTACAAGTCTGATGGAAATAAAGGCGGTTCACCTTACGGCATTGTGGTGTGCGAAGGAGAAATCCAGTATAATGCTCCTGAAGGTTGGCCGGGGCTGTATTTAATCGGCTTTGATAACGATAATATTCTGCGCATCATGAATATTGAGGGCTTGTCCGCATCCCAGCTGGAGACTCTGGTCGAGGAAAAGGGCATTCGGGACGCTGTCGCGTTCCAGGAGGAGCACTCCGATGCCAGCAATCATTTCGTGCAGCTTATCATCAATGGTGAGAAGCGCATACTGGACGGCCTTGGCAGCGGCGCGAACCCCCGCACCGCCATCGGACAGCGTGCAGACGGCGCGGTCTTACTGTTGGTCACCGACGGCAGAGGCTCGGCAGGGCATTTGGGAGCCACGGCCTCCGATCTGATTAATGTTATGGCTGAACATGGTGCGGTCAACGCCGCGAATCTGGACGGCGGCAGCTCGTCATCCATGTACTATGACGGGCAGTATGAAATGACAAGCGTCACTCTGTATTACGCTAATTCTTCCTGGAGACTGCCGACTGGTTTTATAGTAGAAAGTAGGTTACCATAATGGCGACGAAAAATTATGATAAGAAAAACCGGTTTCATTTACGTCCGTTCTGGCTGTTCTATCTGATTTTGATTTGTGTACTGATTATAACCTCCGTATTTTTCCTTAATTATGTCCGGAACAGCCTTATCCTTTTCGAGGCTTCCCAACCGGAACACTATATGGATAATGTTCTAGGTTCAATCCGTGCAATGTCTACCGAGGAGCTTGCTGCATTGATTGAGTTTCCCGAATTGCAGGGAAGATTTAATGATCTGGAAGCTTACCGGGTTGATTGCGCCAGGCAGCTGTTAGATTCCGACCTGACCTGGTCGGATGGCACACCGTTCGGCGACAGCTTCGTGTATGAACTTTCCTCCGGTGGCATAAAGACGGCGGAAATCACCATACGTTCCGTCAGCGAGCAGGTTCGCCTGGGCCTCTTGTCTATTCCGGAATGGTCTCTATCAAAGATTTCATATATTGCGTCGAATACCTATGCGTACGATATCGCTTCCCCATCCATGTACCGTGTATTGGTCAACGGGCAGGAGCTGGACGAACGCGAACTGACAACGACCACCCCTCTGCCGGGTTATGAGTACCAGGAAAAGTACGTACAGTTCCCCGTTATGGTCAACTACCGTGTAGAAAATCTTCTGAGAGAACCAGTCATCAAAGTTTATAACAATCTGGGCGATGAAGTACCTTTTGAAATGATAGACAACAAAGTAGAGGTTGCGCCTGTTTTTTATCCTTCTGAATTTCCGGATGAACTGAATTCAGAGCTAAACGTATTGGAAATCGCTAAAACATGGAGCAAGTTTCTGACGAAGGACCTTTCAGGCTCGCTGTATGGTCTTGAAAAGGCACGCGCCAGTTTTATCAAGGGCTCCGACTACTGGGAGATGGCTTATGCATTTGCCACAGGAGTTGACATAACCTTCGTCAGCAATCACATTCTGGATTCCTTCACCAACGAATCCGTTAAGGACTATATCCGTTATACCGACGACTGCTTCTCCTGCATAGTCTATTTTGAGAAGAATATGACACTTAAACGGGGTGGTACACGCACGGACGTGTTTCACAATCGCCTTTTCTTTGTGTTTTTCGACGACACAGACGATGGTGTGGACAATCCCCGCTGGTGCATCTCCGATATGCAGGCAATTACTGACATCCCAGACTAATTTAGCCTATACAATCTTGCCAAAGTTCGCTTTTTCCTCAAGTTTACTAGTAAGCGGTGGAACACCTGCCGCTTGCTGCTTGAGGAACCTTCCGCTTTAGTGCTGCTGGCTGTTGTCTTCCAGCATCTCCATCATTGCTGCGGCGATATCCCCGCAAACTTTGGTGACCTGATATTCGTCATACCCTGTGTTGGCGCCAGTGGTGATAACAATGACCCCATCGCCGGAATCCGGATCATAGCACATTAGGGAGAATACTCCGTAAGCAGTGCCGGTATGGTAGTATAGGTTAGTCCTGCCATACATCCCGTTTCTGTATCTAACCGGCAAACACTGGGTATATTCCAGAGGGTCTACATGATCGATAGTAAACTGCGGCTCTTCCAGCAGGGCAACCGCCTCACCGGAAAGTATCCGTGTGTCTTTGTACATCCCGTCATTCATCAACACAGAAATCAGCTTTCCAAGGTCTCCGGCACTGATAGTCAGATTCCCCGCATAGTACGAAATATAACAGCCAAGTTCTGTACGAATGGGTCTATTGGCCATATATTCCACGCTGCGAACACAGTCCCAGTTCGAGTTATAAAGTGAGGCAAGCTCCTCAGTCTTTAGGGTGGATGTCGCATAGGAGGCCTCTATCTCCATCTTCTCGAATATATTTTTCTTGATGTATGCATCCAGGTTCTCCCCGTAAGCAAGCTCCAGTGTGTCTGCCAATATTCCAAATGCATAGTTATTGTACATATATGAGCTGACATTACCTGGCTCAAGGGACGAAAAAACAGAACCGGAGATGAGCTGGTCGAGGGTCTTGTCCACCCCCCGGATATAATTCGAATCTTCGTTCCGCAGGGACGATGTATGACATAGGAGATCACGGATTGTTATGGGCGTATCCGGATATTGAGGGTTTCGTATCCCGGTTCCCCAATAAACACTTATATCTTCGTCAATATCGATCAGACCGTCGTCGTACATTTTAAATGCCGCCATAGCGACCACCACCTTGGAGATGGATGCTATCCGTATTTTGGTGTTGGTCGTCATCTCACGTATATTGTAAACTGCATCTCCGTTGGCGATAGAATCCGTTACCTTACCGTTCTCGATGACTGCGACTGAAATACCCATGGCGTGGTATTTATCTGCGGTGGCATTAACAATTGCAATCGCTTCCTCACGGTTATAGAATGTTGGAGGTTCATTGATTATCAGGAGCCGACTGAGTTTTTTAATATTGCCTGATGCGTCAGTGACAGAATAGTAAACAGTATATTGCCCTGCTTTCGAAAGATCCGCGTCAGTATTCCATTTAACCTTATCTATAATGTTATTTCCGGAGGCATCTGTTGCCGTTATGCCATTAAGGAAATCTACATTGTCTCCGATAGTTGCCTGGAGTATGCTGTCCGCTTTCAGACTGGGAGGTTTCACGTAGTCAGCATCCTTGGTCGGTTCTGTTTCAACTGCCTCTGGCTTTCCTACCAAATGAGCATCTTCCTGTGTCGTGTTCTCCGATATTTCCAATGCTCCTTTACATGAAAAAAACAAAAGGCAAACTATAAAAAGCAGCGGCAATACTCGTTTCATTTATTAGTCCCCTTGCTTTATGAGATTTATCTATTACTTGCCAGAATCGACCTCATCGTATTCTGTCACCCACTCGCTGCCGAGAATATCCCGACAGTCGCTCACTGCTTTTTTAAGCCGGGTGTAAACCTCGCTGGTTACAATGGAGGTATCTCCCGACTCATATTCTTCAATTCCTCGGTAAGCATCCAGCAGATAATATCTATTCTCAGCGGTATAGCGGTTTAACATAAGACAGGGAACATAAGTTACCCCCGTAACTGAACTACTCCCTGACAGCGGATCTTTTGTTAGCTCCAGATTTACAATCGCCGTTGTATCGGTATATTCGCCATTTTTAAGGGTGTATGGACTTTGTGAGGAAATAAAATTCCCTAGAGAAAAGATCACAAAGCCGGTCGATACACTGCCGTCCTCCAGCTCGACCTCACGAAATTCCATAGGCTGGCACACATGCGGATGCCCACCAAGAATCAGATCCGCGCCGTTTTCAATAAGAAAATCCGCTACCTCATTCTGATAGGTGCTTTCGGCAGTACGGTACTCAATCCCCCAGTGGAGCATAACAGCGATCAGGTCGGTATCCAATGCTCGTGCCGCAGCCATCTCCCGTTCAAGCTTTTCCTCGTTTAGGGTAGATACCGTAGTTAAATAATCAGTATTGAATATGTTCACAGAAAAGCTATTTTCCTCAGATACCGTCAACCCGTTGGTACCGTAAGTATAGCTAAGAAATGCTATGGAAATGCCGCCCACATCGCATACAACGATCCCGCTTGTTGAGTCGTATTCCTCCTTGGTTCTGTATGTTCCGACATGCATTAGCCCCGCCTCGTCCAACGTATTCAGCGTGCGGCAGAGCCCGGAAAACCCAGTGTCCATACTGTGGTTGTTGGCGGTGCTTATAAGGTCGAAACCTACAGCCTTCAAGGAATGAGCCAGCCCGTCAGGCGAAGAGAACATCGGATAACCGGAATACGGTTCTCCGCCCAGCGTAGTCTCTATATTCGCAACAGAAAAATCCGCTTTAGTAATCCAGTCCTTTACATATGTCAGACAATCAGTATAATCGTAGTTCCCGGTTCCGGCGTTGAATGCTGCTTTGGTTTGGCCCATATGGCTCATGATATCGCCGCAAACGGCCAATGTCGACGTAATGGGCGGCTCCGGTGTCGGTTCCGGTGTCGGCTCTGGTGTCGGTTCGGGTGTCGGATTTGGAGTTAGTGCGGGTGTAAGCTGTGCTTCTCCACCAGGATCAGCTTTATTCGACCGGGCAGACGCACAGCCTGCGCAAAGCAGAAATAAGATGGCAAAGACTAATGCAAATAAACGTATATTTTTCATTTATACCTTCCATTTCCGTCGTGGTAACTTACTGCTGCAAAACGTTAAATAAAACAAGAAATTGATGTTTTGCAGCTGTGAGTAACGCTGTTGGGTTGTGGGCATAACCGCCCTTGGCTGAAAATACGCTAAAAAGTAGGGCGGGGGCCCATCTTTGCCTCGTTATATAAACGACATAAATATATATAATTATATAATTTTATTTTTTCCCTGTCAAACCAACACCCGAACATATCCGACATTGTTCCCATCTTTCATTAGCATCGGATACAATTGCTACAATCCCATTGTTCATTTCTTCTTAACACGTTTTTAATATCGAAATGGTGAAAAAAAGTAAATGTAATTCTTCAGTTGTATCTTCTCGTTGCAATATGATAATATATGGTTGGCAACTTGTCCCAATAAGGTGGATATAAGGATGAACTGGATAGGATAGAGGACATTTTAAAGGAGTAATTTACACAGGAACCTGGGATCCACCCTATCCAACGTTTTTTGCCAGAGGCAAATCGTGTGTGTATGCGGGTATCGATTGGCGATTGTTTTTACTTTAAACCCATTCCGTTGTGGGTTGATCTGAAGCAAACATGTAAAGGGGGGGGGATTCATGCAGGAACATATCAAAAGGGCATATCAGTTTCTGGTTGAAAATGGCCAGTCCATTGTCGCCAATGAAGCTGCAACTGCTTTAGGCCAGGGGTCAGAGGAACGCAGACAATTGATGCTTCGGCACCCAATGGTGCAGTATTGGATTGACTGCGCCGAACAATTCCGTTTAAAGCCTCAAATTCACAATGGGGCTGATACTTGTCTGGAGAACTGGATGCACAAGCTTTTATCCTTTGGCGTAAAGGAAAGCGATGACATCAGGCTTGAAAGGCTGAACCGGGAAGTCCTGCAATTTATCTATAACAACCCGGATAATGGATTCTTTTTTAACACTGTAAACTGCACGATCACCGCGTCATGGTTGATCTGTATGGGGCATCAGGACAAGATTCTCACCGATCTCATCTCCGAACGCGTTCACACCATTCATGGGTTTATTCGCAGCAGGAATTATGATATTTATGTTAACCCTGCCGGATATCCCTCCATACCAAAGCAAAGGGCTATACATCCGCTGGTGAATCCATTTTTATATGAAGATAATGTCTGGAAGCTGCCCACCGTCCATGATATGTTCGCTTTTGCCAACCTGCCCGCTGCATTGCAGAACAGTTCCATTCAAAACAAAATTGATGATATTATTGCATATATTCTGGACGAGCGATATCAGAGACTATACAGAGGCTATGGCTTAATGCTGGTTCCGCCGAGAACCTACTACAGCATGGGCTGGTCCGTGCATTTGGATCACTATTTTGAAAACAATGCTCGGCTTTCCCAGGATGGTGTTGTGTGGGCCATGGAACTGATGTCACACTTCCAGCCTGCCCGGGAATCGGATTGGTTCCGTAAAACCCTTCAGCACCTTCAGGAATTTGAAAAGGATGGTCTGTATGAATTTCCCGCAAGATACATGAACGAGAGCAAAGATAAATATTACATCGGTGGTGGCCATATGAGCCTCGGTGAAAACAGGAAGAGCAAAGCTGCGCTGAAAATAGAATCCACGGCCTGGATGCTTCGAATTTTAACCTGAGTTTACATGGAGGAAAAACCATAGGGGACAGGTCCCTCTTGTAAATACAGGAAGGGTATGATATTTTGAAGCAAGGGCGGGCAATGAGCCAAAATGTTACCAGGTAGAGGATGGGGTTTATTCAAAGGAGGTTTTTATGTTTTTAGCAGATAATGAAAGATATGCATCGATGAAATACAACCGGTGCGGGCGAAGCGGCCTGATGCTTCCGGCGATTTCCCTGGGCCTTTGGCACAATTTTGGTGGAAGGGATTTATTCGAAAATGGCCGTGACATTGTGCGACGTGCCTTTAATGCCGGCATTACCCATTTTGATTTGGCCAATAACTATGGTCCGCCTCCGGGCTCCGCCGAGGAGAACTTTGGAAGAATCCTGAAACAGGATTTTCAGGGATACCGAGATGAGATGATCATTTCCACAAAGGCCGGCTATTATATGTGGCCGGGCCCATATGGTGAGTGGGGCTCCAAAAAGTACCTGGTGTCAAGCCTGGATCAAAGCCTGAAAAGAATGGGGCTGGAATATGTGGATATTTTCTACCATCACCGGCCCGATCCGAGTACTCCCCTCGAGGAAACCATGTCGGCACTGGATCTGATTGTACGTCAGGGCAAAGCTTTGTATATCGGGTTGTCAAACTATAAGGTTCCGGAAATGCAGAAAGCCTGCGGCATCCTGAAACAGCTTGGAACCCCCTGCCTGATTCACCAGCCCAGATATTCCATGTTGGATCGTTGGGTGGAGGATGGCCTGTTAGACCTTATTGAAAAAGAAGGTGTTGGATGCATTGTTTTTTCTCCTTTGGCTCAGGGTGTTCTGACTGGCAAGTACTTAAACGGTATTCCTGCTGATTCCCGAGCAGCCGGTCAAAGCATTTTCCTCAAACCGGAAAGCCTCACCGATGGTAAGCTGGATAAGGTTCGCAAGCTAAACGATCTGGCGCGGCAACGTGGACAAACCCTGGCGCAGATGGCTTTGGCATGGGTGCTGCGAGGCGGACGGGTTACCTCCGCTCTGATAGGTGCCAGCAAAACCGAACAGATTGATGATTGCGTGAAAACCATAGAAAATCTTGATTTTTCAAAGGATGAACTGGATAGGATAGAGGACATTTTAAAGAGATAACGAATCGGCTGCGTTCTGTATACATTTACATTGGGCACAGGTTCCTCAGTAAAAAGCTTTTTACACAGGAACCTGTCCCTCTTGTAAATATTTCTGGGAGGTAAAACCATGAAGCATCATCTTGTAGAAGGAAGAACTTTACCCGAGGCATACCATCAATCACTGCTGAAGCTGTACCAGGAGGGTTCCAAGGTTCCATGCCCGGATTATGATACGAACATGCTGGAAACATCTCTGACCCTGTATGTGGAGGATGCAATTGCCGAGCCTTTCATATCAAAGCTGTTTCCCGGAGGCCACAGGGAGCTGCAGCAGTATACAATGGAGATTGTCGACGGTATTCTCGATTTTAAAATTGGCGAGGGAAACTGCTGGGAATATACCTACCATCACAGATTTGCGCACCAGCTGCCCTGGATTTATTCAGAACTGAAAAAAAACCCATACACCCGCCGGGCTATTATGAACGTTCGTGATTTTGAAGTGGACACGTCCAATTCACATCCGGCCTGCCTGCAATCCATTCAATTCTTCATTCGCGATGAAAAATTGCACATGAAGGTGATGATGCGATCCAATGATGCGGTTCAGGCTACATTTATGAACGCAGTGGGCTTTATCGCATTGCAGAGAAAGGTGGCGGCAGATTTGGGTTATGCAGTGGGCAGTTACACCCATACGGCCCATAGCTTCCATGCCTATGAAAGAAGCTTTAAAACCCTTGAGAAATATGTGAAGGACATTCAGGAATGTGATATCGAAGAGCTCACCTTCAACTATGAAGAATTTTATAAGGAAATAATGGAGGAAAGCATTCCGGAAATCATGCAGCAGGTGAATACTTTGAAGGAAAACCTGAAAAAAGAATGATAAGAACAAAACCCCGGTGCAGGGGGACTGATTCACCGGGGGTTTGCTGTGTGCTCAGCTTGTGAGTCACTGGAACGGTTCTCTTATTTCAAAGAAATGATTTAACAGAATCATCCCGGTGACTCACATCATTTTTGAGCGTACTTGGGGGCGAGGGTTTGACACTTACAGTTGTCACACCCCTGTCCCCTGTGTGTCATCAATTTATCTGGCTATACCTTTCAACGGTTCTTACCGCAATGACCACAGCCTGCTCGCGCGTGGTGGTGCCCTTCGGTACGAAATTTCCGCTGATATTAGTCATTAAACCATTTTTGCTCATAAACAGAACTGATTCCAAAGCCCATCCGGAGATGTCCTTTTCATCCGGGTATTTGGCAGCACCGTCGGTACTGAAATCTGCATTTGGTTTCATCGCTTTGGCCGCACGATGCATCATGGCCGCGATCTGCTCACGGGTGATCAGCTCGTTCGGTGCGAATTTGCCGCCGCCAACGCCATTGACGATCTTCAGCTCATAAGCTTTATATATTTCAGGGTTGGTGGTATCACTAAAGGCGTCGGTAGCTGAATAGGTGGCCTTTGTGCCGCTGACTGTTTCATACAGTCGAACAACTACTTCGCAAAATTCCTCACGGGTGATGGGGCCGGCCATGTTCCCCATAATTCTGTCTGTGATGAGGCCATATTCCGATGCCTTGTTCAGCTCAGGCACAGCCCAGTTGCTGGCGCCCTTGTATGTATAGGCAGGGGTGCCGATACTTACCGGAATGGAGTAGGGGGAAACCACAGATCCACCGTTCACATCGAACTTGAAAAACACACGGAAGGAATAGAGATTGGCTTCAATGTTCACTTCGCCAAAACCACCGGTATCTTTCGGATACACAGTCAGCCTGTTGTCCAACTGTGAACCCGTGGAATGAACCATCAGGCCGGATTCCGAAGCCCATTTTCCATCCCCGATCTTCCAGTCAACAAAAGCTGAAACCCCTATCATTTGGTTCGCCTTTGTAATGCTTTCCGGGATATCCCAATTCAATTGAAAATAGGGTACGCCGTTATTATCCTTCAATAGCTCGGCCCTTGGCTTTGGCGGAGCTTCCAGTGTTTCGGGAAGGATGGTTGGCGCGTTCTTTCCAAAGGATGCAATCTGCGAGAAAGGCCCGACGACATAATGGTACATTCCATCTTTCTTATATTCCACCAGATGACGCACACGGAAATGGTAGGTCTTGTTTTCGAGGCTGAAATTTTCATCAAAGTTGCTTTGCACGATAAATGACCCAAGCACATTGTTCACATCATGCCTGTGTGAACCTATACTCCATGCAAAGGGCGGACCCAGCATATCCTTTCGGGGACTCAGACTTTCTGATTCGGAACGCCAGGGACCGTCATCGATTTTTACATCCATTTGCGCAAGAACAGTTGCATTAATTTGATCCGGACCTGGTGTGAAAAGCTTTGTAATGCTTTCAGGCTCGGTCCAACGGAAAACAGGGCCCCAGGTTATGTCGAAACGGGCAGTCAGATTAAGTGGCGCTTCGAGCGTTTGTGGAATTTCTGCAGCGAGTACCTGTGGTGCAAACGGGATCAGCAGCAATAAACAAAGAAACATTGCCAAAAGTCTTTTTTTCATTTCATCCTCTCCATTTCATGTAATACACAGGGTAGACACAGAAGAACCGTCCCCCTGTGTCCCTGATATTAGCATACACTTTACATAGAAATTATATTATAAACAAAAAACCTTGGATATCAAAATATTGCTGTAAAAATAACGGGAAATTGCCTTACTCAGGTCTGTATTAAATAGGAAATCAGAAACCAGACAAAGCGCTCATTGAAGAAAACAGTACTGAATAAACGTAGCAACCGATTAGCCAGCACTGGGATTTGATATACCAATGCACCGATCAGCTTCATATTATCACCGATAGCCTCAGGCGGTATGTCTATTGTCATCCTACTGTTTACCAACTTTTTCTTGTCTTCCTTGAGTTCTGCTTCCAATTCTGCTATTCTTATATTGTTGAGATCTTTGCTGTTTTAATTGTTTATATGTCAGCTTGTGATGGTATTTGTACTAACACCAAAATCCCTTACTATGCTTTGTACTGAATGTTTATCATCCCGCATTAACCGGATTCTGTCCGTTCCAAATACATCGTTGTAACAGCTTACCTGTACTCTTCATTTTATTTTCCTCCACAGTGTCCGACAAATCGGGTATGGGTGGTAACATAAATAAAAACGTATATGAAAATAATGAAGGAGTGAGTATCATGGGTAAATCATGCACAAGCTGCGGCATTTCCCTGAATGAGGGGTCAAAAGTCTGTCCAAAGTGCACAGCTGATTCTTCACAGCAAATACCAATGGGAACAGGTAAATTCATTTCCCAATATATACGCCAGTCACTAAAGGTATTAAAAAATCCCAAACAAATGATTCCTACTATTGTGTTAGGGGTTTTCTGGCTGGTGCTTGCACTGCTTGGTTCCTTTGGAATTAACCCGCTTCCGTTACGTATTCTTTCCTTCCTTACCTTTGCACAAGGCGGGATGTTTGGCGGTGTGCTCGGGGCAGCAGGCGGAATTCTCGGAAAGGTGGTTGTAGCTGCCTTTTTGAACGCTGCTATCATTCCTTTATTTCAGAAAAAAGCGCCCTTCACAGGGATTGGTGGTGGAATCAAGGGCTTTTTCGCAGGCCTCGCCATCAAGAGCATTACCGCAGTTGCTCCATTACTTGGCGGGGTAGGTCTTTCCTTATTGATTTATGCTTTCATGAACTATTCCCAGTCACTGCAAAATAGTGTTGTGGGGATAATCGCCTTTGTAATGCTGCTCCAAAACATGGGTAGACAAGGCGGTTTCTTGTGGGGACTTGTCTTTTCAATTGCCAACGGTATCTCTAAGGGAAAAGCTCCTTCTTATATCGGTGCCAGTAGATTTCTTAGTGGTATGACGCTGGGGTTTGCGCTTGGAGTGGCTTTGTCGGCTACTAAACTTTCATGGTGCGTCTGGATCGGAGCTGGGTTTCTACTGTCCGCTTTAATATTTGCCATTGCAGCTAAGAGCAAAAAGGAGGTGTCAGCAGCATGAAAAAGACCATAAAGAGCTTTGCATCTTATATAATTATTACTCTTTATTTCACCCTATTACCCTTCGACGCAATGGCTAATCAGTTACCAGCCATTAATGATTATAACAACCTTCCCGATGGCTATCAGGCTATGGGCACTGTAAATGAGGAGCTAACTGCAAAAGGAAGTTATTCCTATCTCCTGGCGATAAATGAGAAGGTCCGTAATATAGAAAGTGAAGAATATGAGTACGCCCGTGATGTATTCTATGATTTTACCAACCTGCCTGAAAACTCCTATTTCCACGCATCAGACAGACAAGATTTTAGTAATGGTTATATTTATAAAAGCCCCGGAGTTGTAATGAATTATCGCTACACTGACAAAATTACGGGTGTTAAGGAGTTTCTTGAACAATATGAACTTGTTACTGATGAAGAATACAGAAACAAAGATGCAAGGGGCATACCCGATTCTGTTAAGCTTGATACAATTGGCAAATACCAGGCTGTTCATGCCACTATTATCTATGAGGATGTCAAGGGCTATTTTCAAAATGATCATTATTACATACCTCTTCCTACAACGGTTCCACACTATGGAACAGCCTATTTAATGCTTGTTGTTTCCAATGATGTGCAGATTCAAGGAGATATACTCATAGATGAAATAACCCCAATATATGATCAATGGCTTGCAGAATGTCTGGAAACGACCGAAGGCTGGGTAAATGAGATAATGAAGTTCAACTATACTGTTCGGGCTGATGAATTTTCACAAGGACCTGTCAGCGATGGATGGCCAGAATCCGAAGACAATCCAATCCCCACCGGGGTGACTCCAGCCGATGCTGCGCCCGAACCAGAAAACGAATCAGAACCCATTGAAGATAACACTCCTGTTGAAGAGCCTGGGAACGATGAAAGTAATACAGCCAAACCGGAATCAGAAAAAGAGCCCGGTAAACCTGATAATAATGATAGTGAAAGTAGTAAAGCTGGTAAAGAAAGCGAACAAGACGAAAATTCGGACGATTATGCAGATCCCCTCGACGCAGCGATCATCACTATTATTTCAATTCTGATATCTATTTTCTTTGGCGGGGCTGGCGGGTCTGCTCCAATCACCCCTGCCGGAGCCGGTGGAACACCTGGCCCGTTACCTTCAGAAAACGATTTAGGCAAGTGGATACACTTTAACGACGAAGGAGATATTGAAACGACCGACCCAATAAACGGAGAAAATCGCACCTTTATTCATAACGATGACGGCACCTATACCGACCCTGTCAGCGGTGCTACCTATACCCCGGAAGAGCTCTCACAGCAAATGAAGCACCGTGAGGAAAATGCTCAAACCATACGTCAGGACCAGGAGCAGTTTAATAAAAACGTTAACGAAGATTCCAAGCGAAACCAAGAGCTCAGCGGAGAAAGCAAGCGGCTTGCGGAGGATTTAGAGCGCGAAAGACAAGAACGTGCCCATAAAGAAAAGGTTGAGCGAGTTGCTACAAATCTTGGCATGAGCGGTGCAAGCGAAGATGATGTTAAAAAGGAACTGGCACGCCGCATGGAAAGAGACGAGGAATTCAGGCAAAAAATGCATGATTATGCCAAGCGGCGCGATATGGCTGTTGATACCCTGGAGAAAACAGTTGAGATTGCCGACTATGCCATGTCAGCAGGCGAATCGCTTGGAGGTGCTGCAGGAAAGGCTGTTTCGGCCACTTACAAGGGAGTTAAGAATACCGTATCCACCGTGGCGGAAAAGGGACTTAGCACAGGCTCAGTTATCGAGGGTGTCATTAAAGGTGGTACCGAGGCTGCAACTACTGTGATGAATTCTGGCATAGGCAAGGCGGGTGTTACCATCGGCGGCACTGTAGCCGGAGAAGTCGCAGGCGCGTTCAACGACGGCGCTGACATTGGTGACGCCATTAAGGATGGAATTATTAAGGGTTCCGGAAATGCTGCGATAGGGGCTGTAGGAGACGCAATCGGCGAAGTGGCAGAGGGCGAAGGATTATTGAACAAAGCAGCTGAAACCGCCGAGAAGCTTGCAGAAACTGCCTATGGTAAGGAAATTGCAGATCCGATGTATGATAAACTGGATAATAAGGATGATTAGATATCAGATAGGAATTTGCTTTTGAAGGTTGTTTTGTTGAAATAAACATAGGTAGTATCATAATGCTAAAAACGATTTGGAGGGCACTTCATGAAAAAGCATCACATTAGACTTGGGTGCATATTGATATCCGTGCTGATCTGTATGATACCACTATTGATGTTGAATGTATCCGGTGAAGAATATGATACGCGATGCAATATATGCGGTCACGATAATCCTCAATGGTTGAATGAAGACTGTGTGCATTATTGCGGTGAATGCGGCGCACTGGGTATGCCAGCAATCATTTCTGACAAAAAAGGCTCTGGAACAACAACTCCTGATGAACCAGACAATAACGATCCATCGCCATATGATACCGGGGCGGACGAAGATATTCCTTTTGAAGTAGTCATTGGCGGCGCTGCTGTGGTCACGGTGATCGCTGTTTCAATCGCAAAAAAGAAGAAAAAACCCGGTGCCACAACGCCCAGGGCGAAAACAAGACAACCTTCAAACCAACGGGAAAGGTCAAAGGAAGATCAGCCGGCAGGATACATTCTACAACTGTCCAAAGATAAGGTTGTACTTGCTGACGGTGAAGAAGCGGTTGTCGGTATCCGTGTGATGAGAGTTGCCGGCGATGGCCAAACTACCGTTGCATCCAATGCGCAAATCAGTTTACAGCCGCAGAAGGATTCGCACCTGCTCGTGTTGCCTGCTCGTGGCACGGGTGTTTTGAATGTGAGAATTAAACAAAACAGCGCAGTAAAGCAAGATATTCAGGAATCAATTCAGGTTACTGCGACGGTGCCCGAAAAAACAACCGTTGCAACGATCACGGTCATGCTGAACACCGGCTGGAAAATGGTTTTTCGCTGAACGAATGGAGGCAGGCAATGGGACAAGAATATAGGATGAAATACAACCCGCAGTCTTTCACCTGGGAACCGGTTCGGGTGCAGGCAGCGATAAGATTGGGTTCGGAAGAAACAGGAGAATTTATGGTTCTTTCTCCTGAATTCAAGGTAGAAGATGCTCCAAACATCAGAGCCGGCTTTCGAGGCGGCATTCAATCCGGGATATTGAAGATTACTGATAAGAAAATTATTGAAGACGGGAAATGGGCTGAGTTTTATGTCCAGCTTGCCCAGCCTCAGACAACCGCGGATCGCAGACGCATGACAGCTGTCCTGCAAAACCAGATGGATTTTCTGCTGAAGGTAACCCTCAACCCGCTGTCGGCCTTTTTACCAGGCGTTCCAATAAATGTCATGAACGCCATGGCCGAACGTTCTGCTGAAACGATAACGGTGTATATGGAGGCTCCGAAGGATCGGCTGAGGCTGGAACCGAAGGAAAATCCCCTGCAAATCCCCAGCGATTCTGAAACTCCTGTAGCATTCATGGCAGCGCTGGAAAGAATCGATTTTGAAACCATGTCCTATGTTCCGGCAACAGATAATCAAAACAAAATTATTCTGCCGAAGGTGGATACCCGCTCAGCCACAAATAAGGAGCATTTGCTTGTCATCCGGCAGGAAGAGGATGAAAAAGCAGTGCAATACAGCATTACACCGCGACGGTTTATTGTTGGCGATGGCACACCTGTAGAATGTACAGCCTTTTACGTTCGTTGCCCCGATTCATTTAACCATGTCGAGCCGAACAAGGTAAAAGTAGATGTATTCAGCAATACATATCCTGTAGAGGCAGATGTTCGGGTTATCCGCGGCAAGCAAGAGCTTTGCCGGCAGAACGTGACCTTTTCCGCGGAGCAGATTTCGGTTCATATTACGTCCAATAACCGTAAAATGGACTGGAATGGCGTTGACCTGGTGTGGCAAGTCACTTCTCCGGGCAGGTTTTACACCAAAAGCCATGAGGATTGGGGGCGGATGTCCCTGGCACAATCACAGGATGTGGATATCGTTCTGGTGAAAGGCGAGGCACCGCTAACAAAAGACATGCTGGACATCTCCATAGAAGATAGTGTTGCCGAGGGCACACTTCAGCTATCAAAATGTGGTTGGATAATGATAGACAACCGATTGGAAGACCTGTTTCCGGATGCGGATGAAAGTGTTTCGGACAGGATGCGGGGTGCCGTTTTGGAAGTGACATGTGAAGCGGCGTTTGAACCCCAGCGCGGACAACTGAACATTGATTTGGGCAGGATCCCCATTCTGGATACGAAGGGGGTTCTGACATGGAACGGGAAGACTATTGTTGGTGATTCCCAAGGCCAAAAGCTTGTTTTCCAGCCCGAAGGGGAGCGTATTCCCGGAAAAGTGGCTACCCTTCAGCTAAAGCTCTATCCTGAGAATATCATTCGGGATCACCTGGAAGAAATAAATTATCGTGCGGCAGCGGTGGACGAGACACTCCAATCGGCAGTTACTGCTTTTGCAAAGGGAGAGCTGGCATTTTTAGCTCGCGAAAAATACTCAGTACTGTCGAACTCACTTCAAGATATTTATGACAAGCTGCTCGCAACGGAAGCCTTTTTGGGAAAGATAAATATCCTGCAAAAAGATCTGGACATCGCGTTCGACCTTAGGGCGAAAGCTGCATCGCAAATACTGAACGACATCATTGGCCTTTTGGTCGAGTTTGCATCTATCTATATCCAAAGCAAAGCGAATCAGGGTGCTCTATTAAATTCTGATAACTCGGGCGTACAGAAAAGGGTTCAGCATGCCTACAAGGTGGAGAAGCTTGCTAAAAGCCAGCTTGATGATCTTGCAGCAGGAGTGAAAGCCTATGACGTAAAAATTTCACAGCTGCAGGATTCGCTGGCGAAAGCCAATGACAATTTGGAAGTGCTGGCTGAAAAGAGTTCAGAGCTGGTTAAAAAAACTACCGTGGCAGGTGCATCTCCAGCTACTGCGAAGGAGTTGGCGGATGTAACGTCTGCCATGAATGCAGCCGTGAAAAACCGTAACCAAATCTTTGAAGAGATCACACAACAACAGCTGCTAAAGGGCAATAGGTTGGAGCAATTTGACAGACTCAACAAAGCGATGGTTCAAAAAGGATCGGAATTGAGTACTGCCCTCAAAGACCTTCAAACAGAGGTAGGTGTTTTGCAAGTCGGTGGAAATGAAAGCTTGGAGGAAGCCGCTAAAAAGCTGTTTGAGCGGGATTATGAGGTGCTGACTCAAATTCAGAAAGAACGGGTGCAAGGCAGGAGCGAGCCCTTCCTTCGGTTCCTGTATAACCTGTTTGACAATCGGAGTATGCCGGTTATTGAAGGTGGTATAATACCGAAATCACCTGGCTTGCTGGACCTGCTGATAGATGATACAGCCTACTATCAGTTCGTTGACGGAATGATTTCTTCACTGGCTCAGGTGCTGGACACCCTATGGGGCTTGCTGGAGCGCATCCCGGCAGCATTGTCCGCCTTTTTCAGAGACTGCTCCTGGGTGAATGCGGTTGTCAAAGAGCCCTATCGAACAGATTATATGGGTTACAAAGGCAGAGCACTGGAGGTGATTCCGGCTCGTATGCCGGCACTGGATCAAAACCTTATCACCGGGAAGTTTGTTCTGGATGAAGTGAAAGCTGGACACAAGCCAGATAAGGAATGGATTGAGCGGGCGAAAGGCATTTGGCTGGACGAAGACTATAAGAATCGCAAAGAAACCCGATCTCTCGTGAAGCATTGGGCACGAGACGTACTGGAGCGAACAGCAGCGGAAGAGCGATGGATGGATGTTAGCCCTCAAGCCTTTGAAAAAGCAAGCCTGGCCTCAGATAAGCTGATTTCGTTAATCAAGGCCTATGACATTTCCTTCGATGACGAAAGGAAGTGGCAGATGGAAGGGAACCCATCCTGGCAGAACATTGAGAACATCATCAATGAAGTTTCATTTTACCTTTCCTGGCTGCTGCGCATTCTTTCATGGGCATCCATGTATACGGGCGTTTTGGCACCGGTTGCCCTTGGTTTGTCCAAGGCAGGGGACATCGTTGATATCGGTGGTGCGATGCTTCAGACGGGGATCTCTGTTACGCTTACATTACCGGAGATAAATGGTATTGTGGAAGCAGTGCCCCTGTTGACCGCCATGATGCATGATACTGATATGAATTCAGGTTTGAGTCTTGATGGAGATATTTTGGATTTTTAAAGCTTTCAAACAAGTTCAGCCAAAAGTTAAATAACGTGATACAGGTGTTGGGAGTAAGTCACCGAAATAAGTAAACATTTACCTAAAGTGATGTGCCCTGGCAAAAAACAGTTTATGGAGAATTATCATTCAACTTATGAATTGAGGAGAGTATTGTATGGATAACCGTATTGCCGAAGTTGAAAAAATGATCACCGATTGCAATGCCCGTACACAGGTGCAAAGACAGTTGTCGGCACAATCAGCGCAAAACTGGAAAGCCGTTTCTAACGCACTCCAACAAATCCAAAGGGCTGCAGAAAAATCAATACTGGAATCAAAGAACCAGAAAACACCAGTTCAGCAAACGCAGCGATCGGGAGAACAGGTAATTCAAGGAAAGCAGCAATCGGGAGAAGAAATAAGTTGGGAAACTCAGAAATTTAAAGAAGATACAATTCAAAAAACGCAGCAAATGAGGGAGCAGCCCAACCAAAAACAACCGGAATCCACCCATAGGCTGATTTGCAATAAATGCGGCAAACCGTTAAGAGCAGGTGTCAGGTTCTGCAGACATTGCGGCAATCGAGTGGAGGTATCTGTAAATGCACAACCGCAGCCAGTGTCTGCAAAATATTGTGTATGTGGCCAAAGAATCATTTCTGGTGCTAAATTTTGCAGATACTGCGGCAGAGCTCAAGGCAACGCTTAATGGAGGCTAAACTGTGAAGAAGATCAAATTATTTCTTGCCGCTACCGACAAATCACTGGCAGAAGATCGGATGGCTGTATCAGATCTGATCAATTACCTCAATGATAAATATGAAGATAAGGGAATCTTTTTTCAATTGGTGAAGGCCCGCGCACTTCCGCAGGCCGATGCCTTTAACGATTGCGAAATGGCTTTTGTGATTTGGTTTCACAGGTCGGATGAAATCATGGATGCCAGCTTTGAAGCCGCACTGGCTCAGTTTCAGGCTGCCGGCAAACCGAAGATCGTCACCTATTTCCGTCAGCCGGAGGGCTCGGGAGACCAGGATGAGGACGGTATCGCCGATAATGTTACCGACTTTATGCGAAGACTCGATCAGGAGCTGGGCCACTATTACAACCTCTATTCCCATATCGACTCGCTGCGGTTTTCGCTTTTGATGCAGATAAGCATGCTTGAGCGGGATATATCCCTTGAGTGCAGGAATGGGCTGCTGCTCGTTGGCGGGGACAAGCTCATGTCCCTCTATGATGTCCCCTGCGGCTCCGGGAATAAGAATCTTGAAGCTTTGCAAAAGGAATTCAAACAGATTACGGCACGTTTCTATGAGCTTCGCGAATTGCAGGCCGATAACGAAGATGATCAGGCACTGAAGGACGAGTTCATGGCGGCTGCCGAAAAGCGAAATGCGCTGCGCGGTCAGATTAGTGAAATTGAGAAAAACATTTTAACAGCGGCACTGTCGATGGCCGGACAGGTTGCTTCCGGCAGCCTGTCTCAACGGCAGAGGGAAGCATATCGCCTGTTTGAGAAGGGTGATTATGAGGGCGCGAATGCGGTACTGTGCTTTGATGAGATCAAGGAGGACATCGCACATGCCGAACAGGCTGCGGAGCTTGTCACGAATAAGCTGCAGGTGCATGTGAACGAGCTTTTACAAAAGGTTGCTCTGTTAAAAGCGGACACATTGTGGAGCGATGAGCTCAAAGTGCTCCGCGAATGCCTTGAGGAGGCTGTGCGCGTCGAAGAAGCGTATCATTTACCCAAGAACGCCATGCTTCAGCTGTTTTTGTGGCTGAACGAGCATCATGAAATAACCGAAGCAAAGGGGATCGGCGAGCGTTTGCTCATTCATATGCAGCTTGAAGCAAAGCCCGATAGGCTCAGGGAAGGTATGATCCGGTACAAGCTCGCGGAAGCCCTGTTTCTGAAAAAAGAATATAACGAAGCACTGGACCAGCTGCTGATAATCGGGAAGCTCTTCGAAACATCTGCCGGGAAACAGATGCTTGAACAGGAGCAAACGCTGCTTATTCAAGCCGGCATCATGAAGGGAAAGATCTGTCTGAAGCTGCCGGATCAGGAAGAACAACTCATTGCAGTATTGGATCAGGTGAAGGAATACTATCTGAGCGAAGCCTTCTCGGAGGATTTCAGTATTTTTATGGCACAGGGTTTTCATGAATATGTCATTCTCAATGCTGAGATTGGTAAAAGGTTCGGAGCTCTTGAGGAAGCGATATCGCTTGCTTCAACTGAAATAGAGCTTCTTGAGGCGATTGAAGCTGATACGCCGGAGGATTTCAAGCTCGAGCATGCGCATTTTGTATTCGAAACACAGCTGCTCCTCGGAGAGCTGTATTTTGACGCGGGCCTTTTTTCAAAAGCACGGGAAATCGTTGAAAACAGCTGGCGCAGTAAAATGGATTTTGTGCTGGAGGACAGTGTTCGATTTTCACCCGTCACGATGCGGGCATACGAATCGAGGGCGCGCGACTGCACCCTCGTGAGGAATTTTGACAGAGCCTGGTTCTACCTTGATGATGGCATCACTTACGCGAAGTTTTTGGTTTCGCATGTCCCGGAGGCTTATACGGCGGATTTGGCAAGACTGCGAGTGGAAGAGATTGCAGCGATGCAGAATATGGGGGATCAGCTTGACCTTGGCGATCTGAAGGAAGCGTTGAAGTCTGTTGACGAAGCACTGATGAAGGATGATGCGAACAAAGCCGACTTTATCACGATTATTTTGCCTGTGATCGGGTTACTTTCCACAAGAAGGAATTACATTGTGACCTGGCATAATGCAGAACAGTTCGAGCAGGAATCAGTGCTCCTTGAAAAATACCTGAAGCTTGTTTTGGAGATGCTTGAGGGAAATGAAATCAGGGACACGCCGTCGATGCTGTATGTGATGGATCAGCTTTTGCGCGTCTGTTATCAGACACTACAGCTTGATCCCGCCGGGACTGAATTTACGGCAGGGCTGATCGCGCAGGCAAAGGCTTACTTCGAGCTGTGCCTGTCTTACCCGAAGCGTGGCGACGGTGATTTCTCGGGGCTTTTATGCAGGTATTGGCTCTGCTGGTACTCCACGGCCTCACTGTGCTTCAGGCTGTCCGATGAAGCGGAAACGGCATTGAGCGCAGCGCGTGAAGGGCTTGAACTGCTGCGGCAGCGTAATGGAAACGAGATTGAGCCGGAATTCTTCTATGATGATGCGCTTTTGCAAATACAGCTGGCAGAAGCGGAATTCGCCCTTGGAAATTCGCAGGCTGCGATATCGGGCTATGAAGCCGCCGCTGTGATACTAAACCATCAAAACGAGTTTATGACCTGGGATAACTGGCCGGATGTCCATCTTCAGATGCAGTGCTATATAGAACTGGTACAGCTTGCAAACGGTTTGGAGCAGTATCAGAAATCGGCTGATTATCTTGCTGCGGCGCTGGAGACCGTCACCGGTATTCTGTTCAATAAGAATCCCAAGGATAAGGAGGACGCGTACTGCCTTTTGGCATGGGATTACGCCGTGCTGCTGAGCCAGCTGCCGGGCCTGGTCAATCCGTCGATTGCGATAAGTTATTTGAATGAAGGCATTGAGAATATCACGAAGCACTGCAGTGACGCTCCGAATATGGCGGCTCTTCACAAAGCGCTTCTCTTCCTGAAGCTGGTGCGGGCGTACTCTTGCACCGTGGAGGAAGAGCTTGCGGACATGCCGCCGGATATGACCGATACAACATCCATCTGTACAAAGCACCTGCAGGAGGTTTACATCACAGAGCAGGATGATCAGCTGTGGTGGAGCTTTTATCAACAGAGGCTGAACCTGCCCGGGCTGGAGTAAACCTTGGCTGATGCGCATACCCGTCAGGGGTTGTCTCGGATAAACGCAGCTATTGTTTTTTGATATAGTTCCGTTAAGGCTTCAAGGGAGGTGTAATGGCTTATCAATGCACCTTCTGAGGCCGCCTGCCCCAGGAAGACCTCCAACGCTGAACTGGCCGGGTTCTCTTCGTCCTTCACAAAAACATTCACCTGCGGCAGCCCAAAGCGCTTTTTGATTTCAATGGCCAAATGATACTCTTCCAGTGTGTATTCGCCGAGCTTGCGGTAATACAGATTGATAAACAGGTCGCAGGGCTGGCGGATGAAGGCATTGTATTCATTTTGCTTGCCGGCGGCTGCAATAGCGGTATCGAAATGCTCGCACATAAACAGCTGTAGCCGTATACCATCGTCGATCAGTGTGTTGTTGAGCTCAAGGGTCATCTCACTGATGGCAAGCCTGTCCAGCTTCAGCTCACCGATGGAGGAGGCCAGGAATACTCTGATTTTTCTCATCAAGCCCTCATCTGCCTTTCCGGATTGTTCTATACCCGCATATTATATCATCCTGAGCACAGTGATGTCATCCTGAGCGCAGCGAAGGATCTTCCTTGGACATGCGAGATCCTTCACTTTGCTCAGCAGGCTGCGCCTGCTTTACCTGTGAGCATTAACTATAGTTATGCTATATCTCCAATGTTACCGTCTGAACCGTAACAAGACAAGGTTTCTTCTTCGACAAAATTTACATAAATTGATGCACGAGCCGGTAAATCGTGGTAAAATATAACTACTGCAAAAAATCGATGCCTTTAATCAGGCATCCCGGAGGTGTGAATGCGTTCCATATTTGTCTCAAGTACCTTTCGTGACATGCAGGTCGAGAGAGATTTGCTGCATACCGACATTATTCCGGCACTCAATGCCTATGCGGAGGAATATCAGGATTACCTGCATTTTATCGACCTGAGGTGGGGGGTCAATACCAACGAACTTGATTCGGACGAGAGCGCCCACAAGGTTTTAAAGGTCTGTCTGGATGAAATCGACAAGTCCAAGCCCTATATGCTGATATTCATCGGGGAGAGATATGGCTGGATCCCCGAGCACAGGTATATCGCGGAAGTTTCAAAAAGTAAGAATTTTCATGTGGACGCTTCAGACAGAAGCGTGACCGCCCTTGAAATAGAGTATGGATTGCTTGCCCATGCCGGGAATGCTGACAGGTGTATTATCTGCATCCGGAAGCCTCTTGCTCTGAGCCTGATGGACGAGAAAACCCAACAGGATTACAGGTGCGAGGACGAAGAGCACCGGATTCATCTTGAAAAACTGAAAGCCAAGCTTCGTGAGCGTTTTGGCGATCAGATCATCGAATATGATGCCCAATGGGACTCTGAAGCGCAGAAGCTGACAGGCCTGGATAAGCTGCGGGACGAAATTCTCAACAGGTTTCTATTGATTTTCAGCGAGGATTGGCGGAACCGTGAGGAGCTGCCCGTCCAGGAAAGAGTTTACAGAACCTCCCTCCATAAGCTCCAGACCCAGGCGGAAATCTCTGCCGGCAATGATTCCTTTGTCGAGCTGATCCAAAAAAACATAAATGAGGGAGCGAAAGCGCTGATCTACCTGAAGGGAACACCGGGCAGCGGCAAGACCAATCTTTTGTGCCAAACCGGCGCGGTGCTTGTTGAACGGGGTTTTTCCGTCATGCCCTTTTTCTGTGGCTCGGACGATGCGACCACGGGTTTGCATGAGCTGCTATCCTATTTGATTTGGTGTGTTGAACGGGAAATGGGAATCGAGGAGCATTGTGACACAGCTTCTTCATCGCTGCAGTTCCTGCAGAAATATTTTACACAACTGGTTTTTAGCTACCAGGATAACGATACGACCAGGGATCTGGTTTTCCTGATTGACGATATTCACAAGCTGGTGAATGACAGCTATCCCATGATGTTCTTTATGCCCGACAGCCCCTGCGGAAAGGTGAGCTTTATCGTCACATGCCCGGAAGAACTGGAGCTTTCTCCGGTGCCGGAGTACCTGAGCTTTTCCGAAGAGATGTACCTGTATGGGCTGGCTTTTCCGGTTCAGGCAAGGCTGATGATTTACAATATTCTTCAGAGGCATCATAAGGAGCTGGATGTGGAGGTTGTCGATGCCATCATTGACCAGGGAGACTGCTACAATCCACTGTATATCAACCTGCTGGTCAACCGTCTGCTGATGATGGACAGTACGGACCTTCGAAGCGCGAATAACGCTGCGGAGCTCAATGCGCAGATGCTTCGAATTGTAACGGAGTTTCCTTCGGATACCGGAGAGGCGGCGTGCTCGTATTTGATGGCGGCAGGTGAGAAGATTGCGCCTGAATTTGCTTCGGAGGTATTCCTGCTGCTCGCTGTGGCACCAGACGGCCTGCGTGAGCATGACCTTGAAAGGATTTGCGCGGATCATCATATCCCCTGGTCCACCGTGGACTTCACCCGATTAATGCGCTACCTGAAGCCCTTTGTCACGCAAAAGGATTCGGGCTTTTTGTCCTTTGACAATGAAGTGGTTTCCAAAAGTCTGGCCTCCTCCCGTGAGACGGACGCTGTGGTATATCGCGAATATATTCTTGAATACATCAAGGGGTTGGATATAAAGGACCGATTGTACCAAACCAGTGGATTGAAGCTTGCATTTGATTTGGGAGATGCTGCGTTTGTAGCGAAAGCGCTCACTTCAGCCAAACGGGAACCGAGACAATTGGAACAGACGGCAATAAGATTGATCAAGCTGCTGCGCACCGGCGGTAATGACATTGTGCGCCAGGCTATCCGGGAAGTGGTGTCGGCGGAGGATTTTCGTTCACTGCTGTCATTCTTCTGCGAATGCTTTTATCCGCAAATCGACAAAACGCAGACAGATCAGGTCTATGGGCTGCAGATTTTCTCGACACTGGCCGAGGTGGCAGAAAAGAAGTTTTCAGATGCGGAAAAAAAGGAAAGCTTTCTGGGGAACACCGCTTTTGCCGGAATGTACAATCGGCTTGCAGCGCAGTATGAAGGGATCGATGAGAACGAGTCTGTCCGCCTGATGCTGCTGGCTGCAGATTATGCATCCGCTGAGCTTGCACAGCGGCCTTCGCTGGAATCCCTGTACAACCATCTGGTCGGCCGGTATAAAATCGCGGCAAAACGATATACACAAAACGATTACGCCCAGGTTATATCGGAGCTTAAAACCGCTATGGCAGACATTGATGCTGTTACTTCTCAAAATGACCTGAAGCCCGGAGAGGACGAGGAATATGTCCGCAGTATCCTGTATATTGAAGGAAGCTGCGATATTTTACTTTCATCCTCCGCACTGAAGCTTGAACAGCGCGAGTTATCGCTAATCCATGCGGAGAGCGGCTATCAGAAGCTGATGATGGTATATCGCGCGCTCGGCAGCAATGACAGCCTCGAAGCGCTCACCAAGGCGCTGATTAATTATACAGAGGTTGCCGGAGCCTGCGGAAAGCCCGAGGAGCTTTTGATCAAAATGAACTCTGAAATCGTTAATTGCTTCCGCGAGCTATACAGAAGGACCGGACGAATGGACCACCTGCGTTCCGCGGTATCGTTTATGGAAGAAGTCATTGACCTGCAAAAGGGAACGGATTTCGATGAAAAGCTTGCCGAAGAGGCAATCAATATCAGTAAAGATCTTTTTAAGCAATACCAGAAATTTTCAGACTTGAAGCGAGCATATCAGCTTACCTTCAGAAAGGCAGTGTTCTATTATCAGAGCAAGCGCTTTCAGGAGACCTACGACACCATGCAGACCGCTGTGAAGCAGGCTGAGTATTATCTGCGAGAAGCAGAAGGGTTGGATTCTCCAACGGTTTGTCAGATCGCCGAGTTCAACCGTCAGCTCAGTGTGCTGCTCAACGAGTTTAATGAGATGGAGCCGGCTATTCATTACGCGGGCAGAGCGGTACAGCTGTTCGGGATGGTTTGGACGCAAACCGGATATACCGAGGCCTCCACCGGACAAGCCTACGCCCTGAGTCTGGGCTGCCTCGCGGAGGATTATGCCAAAGTCAAAGACTTCCAGCATTCAAAGGAATTTTTCGAAAAGCAGCTGGAGGTGCATGAGATTATCGCAAAGCAGCATCCAACAGCGGTGATGAAGGAACGATGGATCAACTGCCTGAGGAATCTGTATATCGTTCATAAGAATATCGGAGAAGAAGAGACGGCCCAGAGCTATCGCACACGGGCTGAAAATATGATGCAATAGTACCAAAACGGGCTTCGCCCACACCACAATATAGGAACTCATAGACATATCATATAAAAGCTTCTGTGCGATTGATGTTTACAACAGCAAGCTGCTAAAAAAATAGGAGGATGACACCAATGCTGGACAAGATGGACTTTCAAACAATCAAAGCTAAAACAAGAATCGTTGGCTATTATGATATTTTAACCAACGAGGACGAAGAAGTGATGATCGCGATTCCCTTTCAAATTCCGGGCAAGCCCGATAAACCGACTTTTTATTTTTCCGGCGGAGCTCATGCGTTTTTGATGAAAAATCACAGGAATATTGTCATGTGTGATTTTGTAAATCCTCAGGTGCGGCCGATAATCCTCGAAAATACGAAGGTTCTGATCGTTGAGATGAATGAAGATAAGGAGATGGCCGATGAATACGAGGCTGAGCTTGTCCGCCTCGAGGGCCTGGACGAAATCGGCACAAGGCTTTTGGAGGAGAAGTCGGATGATTGATTTGTATGAACGATACAACGAGGGGCTCCGGCTCCGGGACGCAGATCGGCTGGATGCCGCCTGGGGCATTTTTTTCAGCACGTTGCACCTGACCGAGCTTGTGATTCGGGAGGGTGCGACGATCAATCTGTACAAGCTACAGTTTGACTTGTTGTGTGAAATCGCTAAAATTCAACAGGAAAAAGATCATCTGCAGGCTGCGGATAAGACCTATATTGCTGCGGAAGCGCTGCGCGTGAAATATCTTGGCGAATCAGACATCCCGCCAATTGAGCATGTGGGCTTATTGAAATGGGAGAGCGATTTAAATCAGATCCTGGAGTTCGTCTCGGAGGATCAGCATTATGCCGTGCTTGCGATGGCAAAGGATACAGCAGCGGAGATTGAAGCTATTAACGATTCCGCCAAATCCAGAGATCATTGGTGGCTGTTGATGAGGATCTATGACATCATCAGTAATTCCTATACACTGATCGACGAACCGGAAAAGGCAGCTGAATATGATGAAAAGGCGGAGGATATCGCTTTTGTTCATGGGTTTGACCGTTGTGAGCAGTCCGAAGAATAGAGGATGGAATTTGGAGGTTTCCGATGGAGTCTCAGTATTATTATGATCAGATCATGCAGCTATACGGACTTGAAGAAATGAAAGGCGTACTGCATAAATGGCGCAATGTTTCGCGCAATCTCAAATATACCAATGATATGCCGGTGATTTTGCCCAATCTGCTCTGGCTCACCAGGCCCGGCATCGGCAAGAGCCACTTCATCAGGCTGCTCGGTGAATATCTAAGCGCGGCCAGGCTCATGAATTTTTACGGTAATGTGAAGAGCCTCGAATTCGCTCTTGATTACTGTCCGGACGATAAGGATTTTTCGGAGCTGAGGCGTCTGATGCGCGAGCTTGATGCGGCTACTGGCTATCGCGGCTCCTTTAAGGGGGTACTCTCGGTTGAACTGGACCAATGGGTGGATCATTTCAACTCCCAGCATTTCAAGCGCCTGATGAACTATCTATCCGGAGTGGACAATGAGCTGTGCATCATCTTTGTGCTGGAAAACGCTGAGGAAAAGGCCGATGCCGAGCTTGAGAGAGTGCTTGCACAATATCTGCGCATCGACAGGGTTGAATCCGATTACCCGCCGGTGGAGGATTTGCTTACGTATGTTATCAACTGGCTGGAGAATTATGACTTTAAAATTGAAGAGGAAGCGGCTTCGCTCCTACGGGATTCGATAGAGTTCCTGCGTTCGAACGATAGCTTCGACGGCTTTAAAACCCTCAACCTCATGTGTGAGGATATTGTATTTGAAATTTGTGCGGCGGATGATGTTGTTACCTCGAGGGTGCTGACCGCGCAGCAGCTGCATAATTACAGCAAAGCAGGGGTCTTCATCGCAAGGCTGAGGGAAATGGTACACAAGAGAAGAATTGGCTTTGAATTAGAGCCGGGAGGTGCGCAATGAATCGCGACTTGTATAAGATTTCACAATACAGCAGCGGCTTTCAGGAGACCCGTTGGGCTACGCCGGACGAGATCAAAAGCACCGCGACAAAGGTGATGCTTTCCGATGAAAAATATACCGGCTGCGGGTTGCCCCTCATCGCCAATACCAAGAGAATGTATCTTGACAACGCAGATACCCACAGCCTGATTATCGGATCAACCGGCTCCAAAAAGACCCGGCTGTTCTGCATGCCCATGGTGCATACGATGATTCAGGCGGGCGAGTCCTTTGTCGTGACCGATCCAAAGGGTGAAATCTATGCCGCAACCTCAGGGCGGGCACAGGAGCTCGGCTATGAGGTGGTTCAGATGAACTTCCGGGATCTTGACCAGGGTGATATGTGGAACCCGCTGAAGGAGCCGGCGCTGCTTTACAAGCAGGGGCATATCGATGAAGCGACAGCCATGCTCAACGATTTTGTGGAGGCCATCTCGATGGAGGCTGCTGCCACATCAAAGGATATTTTCTGGGTGAATTCGGCAAGAATGCTGGCTTTGGCGGTTCTTCTGGTCATGATGGATATTTGCAGCTTTGATGAAATCAATATGAAAACATTTTCCAGAATGTGCGTGGAGTTCGGGAAGGTAGAGGATCCCGTCACAAACAAGATGCTCGAGATACCGGAATCGCAATGGGAGAAGAATTTTCTGGACGAGATCATGAAGATTCTCCCTCCGGCCAGTATTGCCGCGCTGAACTATTTCGCCATCGGCCGTTCCTACGAAAAAACACGCGCAGACATGCAATCCTCACTGTTTGCGTTTGTGAAGCCATTCCTGCTCCAGAGCAGGCTTATTCGGAATCTTTCGGAGACCACCTTCGATATCCGCAATATCGGCCGCAAAAAAACAGCCATCTACATTGTTGTACCGGATGAACGCAGTACCTATCATTTCATTGTGACATCCTTCGTGAAACAGTGCTATGAGCTGTTGATCACCGAAGCACAGAAGGAGGATCAAAAGGCGCTGCCGCTGCGCGTGAACTTTGTGCTCGATGAGTTTTCGAATACCCCGGCAATCTCGGATATGCCCGCGATGATCACTGCCGCAAGAAGCAGGAATATCCGGTTTTATCTTGTGGTGCAGAGCATGCATCAGCTTGTGAAGCGATACGGCGAAGACGCCGAGACAATCAAGGGCAATTGCGAGAACTGGGTTTTTCTGGCCAGCAAGGAACTCAATCTGCTTGAGGAGCTCAGCAAGATGTGCGGAAATACGCGGTCCTATGAACCGCATGAGATTCAACGGCCCTTGATCACGGTATCGGAGCTTCAGAAGCTAAAGAAGGAAAAGGGTGAAGCCCTTGTGTTTTATGCCCGGCACTATCCGTTTGTGACCAGATTGCCGGATATCTCGGAATATGGCTTTAACCAACTGTCACCTGCGGTGGTCAGTAAAATCCGGCGGGACGCGGTAATCAGTACGGGCCCGAAGGAGCTGTACGAAGATATCGACAGTGGCAGGCGCCCCGTGCCCTTTGCGGGGATGTACTAACCCAAGAACACAGGGGGACGGTTCCTCTGTGTTGACGTTTCGCTAAACACAGAAGAACCGTCCCCCTGTATTCCCTGTTTTCAGGTATTCTGTGGGGGTTATACCCACTCTTTTTCTGAACACCGATGAAAAATGGCTGTGGCTTGAAAAACCCAGCAAAAAGCACACCTCAGTGATGGAATGCTGCCGATTTCGTAAATAGCTCATTGCCTTGCTTATTTTAATATCCATATAGTATTCATAGGGTGTTTTGCCTGTATGATCCCTGAACAGCCGGATAAAATAGTAAGGGCTTAAGTTGGTGATTTGGCAGAGCATATCCAGTGAAAAGTCCCGATTTGAATTCTCCCACAGATAATCGATCGCAATATTGATGTCCTTTCGTACGGAATATTTTTTTGCCGCTGGTGGTATTGGTAAATTGCTTTTCATTTCTCTGATCAACTGAATGGTGATTTCGGTGGAAAGGCAATCCAAAATGAACTGATAACCGAATTGCTTGTTCTTAGATTCAGCCTCAAACCTGGAAATCAAGGATACCAGATGATTGCTGTAATGGCTGGCTTTGATTTGAAACAACAAATCGGATCTGCCAAGCTCACATTTGGTCAACTCCCGCAGCTTGCGGTTTTCAACGAAGATACAGGTAAATTTAACATCAGTATTGTTATAGAGGCTGTTGACGGGCGGAATACACAATTTCTGGTCCGGATTTGTTGCCAGTATCCTGTTTTTGGGAATTGTGTAAGCTTTGCCATCCGCATAAAAGGAGGGCACATCAACCCTCGACATAGCAAAATGATAGCAGTCAAA
>CAYVFB010000010.1:55349-61957 GCA_964450305.1 uncultured Ruminiclostridium sp. | reverse complement strand
CTGAAAATACGTTAAGAGGTGGGGCGGGGGCCCATCTGGGCCTCGTTATATTTTGTATTTTTCAGCCGAAGCAATAGCTTCGGCTTTTTAATATACTTTTTATCCCTGCCAAAGCATATACTTACTAAGGTACCTAAAGCTTCGTCCAATGCGGGGGAATCTATGATGCTTGTAGTCATCACACGAAAAAAATGGCTGAACTCTGTTTTGTTAACACTCATATCCTTTTTGTTTCTTTTCATCCTGCTTCAGATGTTCCGTTTTCTGCTGCCACAAACAGAAATCACCTTTGAACAAAGAGTATCCTTTTGGTTTCCTTCATCCGCATCAATGTCGTCTATTTATATGACATCCCCGGATTTACCGGCTGTTCAGGCCGGTTCATTGATCGGCAGGAAGTGGGAAACACAGAAAATTGAACAGATGGAGTTGTCTGAAATCCAATTTCGTTATCCACAGACGCTTCGCCTCGATGAAATCCGAACCCTGGGCCCTGAAATCACGATTCACCTGAACTATCAGCACAACAACAACAAGATGTTTGGGTTTTTCCAGGTGTGGAAGATGAAACAGCCCCTGAAGGATTTTCTATCCCTGTCAAAGAAATACTCCTCGATGACCTTTGAAAGCTTTCATGAAACAAGCTTCAAGGTACAGCAGTTAGATGGCGTGATGTGGGAGTATGTGTTCCTGACAAAAATGCGGGATGTCCATGGCCTTGAGGCATTCATTGAAAATGGGGATGAAATGTACCGTTTTACAATGTATATCGATGAAGAGAATTACAAGCCCGCCTATAAAAAAATGCTGCAAAAAATGGTGCAGTCATTGCGGGTAAAGGGAAAGGCAGATTCGACAGAATAGGAGATACTTTACTTCCGGTGGGTTCATAATGAAAAAACAATGGTGGTTGAGGCCTGAAAACTGCACGAGCAGGCTTTTCAGGTTTTGCTTTGGCCAAGTCGTTATACAGGGTTGGCCATACGCACGCAGTTTTTACCGCTCTTTTTAGCGACATACAGGGCTTCATCCGCGCTGTTAATAAGTGTCAGCTCGGTCTGCGCCAGTGTTGGGAAGGTAGAAACGCCCATGCTGACGGTAACTGAGGCTTCAATGCTTTGATCACGGATCGTCAGTTCGGAAATCTTTTTGCGAAGCTCTTCAGCTTTTTCACAAGCCAGTTCTTTTCCTGTATGGGGAAGCAGAACAATAAACTCCTCGCCGCCAAAGCGCGCCACAATATCATCCTTGCGTATTGATTCCTTCACAAGCTTTGCCAGCGTTTTAAGCACAATATCTCCAAACAGATGCCCGTAGGTATCATTAAAGCGCTTGAAATTGTCAATATCATAAAGGATGACTGAAACCTCGTACCCAAGCTGCCGCGCTTGCTCCAATTCATGCTGCAGGCGGTTCTGGAAGAAAACACGGTTGTAGATCTGGGTTAATCCGTCTGTATTGGCAAACTCCTGAAGCTGCTCGTACAGCCTGGCGTTGTCGATGGCAATACTGATCTGCTGCGTGATAATTTCAAGAAGCCTTACATTATCTTCATCAAAAGCTTCGGGGATGGTGTGTTCAATGAGCACACATCCATGGGATTTTCCCTTGACCAGAAACGGCACACAAAGCAGTGAGCGGATGTTCCTGCCCCTGGTAAAATCAAAATCATCGGGGTTTACCATGTTGTTCAGGATGGTAGACCCCTTGTCGACGGCATCCTTGAGATAGGGTGTGTTGATGTTGTCGGTGAGAATAGCCCGTTCCTTTTTATTATAAATATTGGAGACCTGCACCTTCAGCCTGTCGCTGCCTGAACCGTAGAGCGCTATATTGGAGGTGCTGACACCCATGACGCCAATAATGATATCATTTACAAACTGAAGCAGCTCGTTCATATCGAAAATGGAACTGATCGCCTGGGATATCTGCTGCAGTGTAAAAAACTCGGCAATGCTGGAGGTCAGTTTTTTGTTGGAATCCTCTAGCTGCAGGTTCACCTCTTTCAGCTTATCGTATTGATCCTGCTTTTCCTTCCTGGCTTCCTCAAGCTGCGCATATTTTCTGCCGAGTTGATCTACCAGGTTTTGGTTGTCCTTCTCGTTTTGCGAAAACTGGTTGTAATAGGTTCCGATAATTCTTAAAAAAGCGAGGAATATAAGGTACAATATTCCAATTAGAAATAAATACTGCCCATGATGGGTTGTAAAGTATTCCAGGCAGAAGATATTATCGAAGCGGTGAACGACGAAGTGTACCGCGATGTGAAATACAAATGCAACGCCCAGATAGGGAACAGAGGTTTTAAACCCTCTGGTGATACAGATGCTGATAATGGGCAAAAGAATGGCGAAATAGAACATATAGCCGTGATTGACTATGTTGACCAGAATGACAAGCAGCAGGATATCCACAAGCTTGATGATGGTATAGGACAGCCCCGGCTTTATCTGTTTTTTTCCGATCACCAGAACTCTGAGCAGGATACTGGCAACCATAAAGGCTAAAATTATACCCTGAACTAAAAAAACATTGCCATTAAATGTAGCCTGTCCAAAAAGCAAACAGATAAGAGTATCCGAAATGATCAAAACAAGCATGATCAACCATAGAAAATTAATGATGACCCCTTCATACTTGTTCAATTCACCGGACAACCCACTGCGCTCATTGTCGTTCAGCTTATCCACGCTTATTCTCCCAAATACCAGCTTCTTTTGTGTCTGCTTTTTTTCTCTGACAGAACCGCTCATTTGTTCCATGCCTGTTAATCACAGAATCACCGTATAATCTAGTATATCGACAAAAACGTATCGTCTTTACACTATTTCTCTGAACAAACCTCTATGATACGGAGTCTTGCTCTCAATGTAACGGTCTGCAGGTTATTTGTAACCCTGGAAAGTCTCTATGCCTATTTTACCTTTTACTGGTTGATAATGCAATATCAAAAAAGATAAAGCTTATACATGATTTCAATGCATTCACTCGAAAATCAGCATTTCATGCATCTTTATCGAGTGATGCATTTGTTCTAAAGCTGTGCTGAAGGCCAGAACTATTTGTCATTTTGATTGTAATAATGGCAGTATTGCGTAATCATGCACAAACCACATTTGGGTTTTTTGGCATCACAAATCTTTCGGCCATGCCAGATGAGCCAGTGATGGGCGGATGACCATAAATCCCTGGGAATGCCATCAAGCAGCTGAAGCTCGGTGTCAAGAACATTCTCAGCCGCTGCCAGCCCGATTCTGTTGGAAACCCTGAAAACATGTGTGTCCACAGCGATGGCAGGAACATTGAATGCATTGCTGAGCACCACGTTCGCCGTCTTTCTTCCAACCCCCGGCAGGGATAATAGCTGTTCCATCGTTTGGGGAACCTCACCGTCATGTTGGGTCATCAGCACTGTGCACATGGCCAATATGTTCTTAGCCTTGTTTCTGTATAGACCAATTTCTCGTATTTTTAGTTCCAGTTCTTCCTGCCTTAGCTGCAAAAAGTCTTCTATTCCGGGGTATTCAGTGAACAGGCTTTCTGTAACCCTGTTCACTGTTTTATCGGTGGTTTGTGCACTTAGCATGGTAGCCACGAGCAGCTGAAACGGGGTTTTATAATTCAGTGCGCAGCGGGCATCCGGGTATGCCTGGCCCAAAAGAGCCAAAACTTCATTGATTCTCTTAGCGGACATCTTTTTCATGTTTTTTTTCACAATCAGCAACCTCACGGTAATCTTTTAAAAGTAAAAGTTGGTTATTTCCGAGCTTGAATAGCAGGCTTTCATTCATCCGTTTGCGATAACAGTTCATCATAAAGCGATAAATATTCCTTAGCGGAATGCTCCCAGGAAAAATCGTTTCTCATGCCGCGTTTCACCAGCTCCAGCCATGATCCGGGTTCATTCCTGTACATATCAACGGCTCTTTTGAAGGCTTCGAAAAAAGCGGCAGAGTTCATCTCGCTGAAGCTGAAACCATTTCCACCCTTATGAACGCTCGCATCAACAATCGTATCTTTCAAGCCCCCGGTCTCACGCACAATGGGGATTGTCCCGTATCGCAGGCTAATCATCTGACCAAGGCCGCAGGGTTCAAAAACTGACGGCATTAAAAAAATGTCTCCGCCTGCATACATACGGTGTGATAACTCCTCATTAAACTCTATTTTCACTGAAACCCTATCCGGATATTTTTTCATCAGTGCTAAAAAAGCATCTTCCAGGTATGGATCGCCAAGTCCCAGAAGAGCAAACTGAGTATCCAGAGCCATCATGTCATCAAAAGCTTCAAGGACCAAATTTAATCCCTTTTGAGAAACAAGGCGATGGACTACCGTAACAAGTGGTACATCCTTTCGAGGCAGTCCCAGCTCGTCTTGAAGCCTCTGCTTGTTTTTTGCCTTGTCGCTGAGGGTCTTTTCATTAAAATGGTGGGGAATATGGGGATCCGTCATGGGGTTGAAAGTGTCATAGCCAATGCCGTTGATAATCCCTGACATGTCCTTCACACGATTTAGAAGAACTCCTTCAAGGCCTTCTCCATACTTCGGTGTTAGGATTTCCTCTGCGTAAGTCTTACTGACAGTATTGATTTTGTCGGAAAAAACAACACCGGATTTCAAAAAATTGAACATCCCGTAAAACTCTGCGCCTTCCGGGGTAAAAAAGCGGTGCGGCAGGCCAAGAAGATCCATCATCTCTTTCCCGAAATGGCCCTGATATTCCAGGTTGTGTATCGTAAACAGTGTTTTTATCCCTTTGTAATAAGGATCCTTCTCCTGATACAACACTTTGAGCAGCATGGCGGCAGGCCCTACATGCCAGTCGTTCAAATGAAGGATATCCGGTTTATAGTCAATCGTTTTGATCAGTTCAAGAGAAGCTTTACACAGAAAAGCAAAGCGGGCACCATCATCATCATAGCAATAAATATTCCTGCGATTAAAGAAATGATAGTTATTCAGTGTGTAGGTGATGCAATCGGTATTTGCAAGCTGCCTGACTATACAGGTTCGCTGCTGTCCGCCGATTTCCACCGGAAAATCAACAATATAGCTTTGTTCGCCGTCTATCAGTTGATATCCCGGCAACGCCACACGAACTTCATGCCCCATTTCCTTCAGCTTTTGCGGCAGTGAACCGGCCACATCGGCAAGGCCCCCGGTTTTTGCATAAGGAGCTACCTCTGCTGAAATGAACAAAATTTTCAAGCTTTTCTTCATAAACCCTCCAAAATGTCATATAAAATGCAAAAAGACAACCCCTTGGTGAAGAGGTTGTCTTCCATGAACTGTTACTTTTCAATACAATCCTTCAAAGACAGGTTGATACGTCCCTGCTTGTCAACCTCTATAACCTTGACGGGAATTTCATCGCCTATATTGACAACATCTTCGACCTTGTTCACACGGGTGTGGGCAAGCTTGGAAATATGCACCATGCCCTCCTTGCCGGGAAGGAACTCTACAAAGGCGCCGAAATTCATAATTCTTGTAACCTTACCGGTGAATTGCTGACCGATTTGAACATCGCCCACGATTCCCTCGATAATGGCAATGGCTTTTCTGCCTGCCGCCTCATCTGCTGTGGCAACAAACACGGTTCCATCTTCTTCAATATCAATCTTGACGCCGGTTTCGGCGATGATCTTGTTGATGACCTTCCCGCCGGGGCCAATGACATCACGGATCTTATCCACATGAATGGTGGTGGTATAGACCTTCGGCGCATAGGGTGACAGCTCTGGCCTGGGTTGGCTGATCGTCTGAAGCAAGACATCGTTTAGAATGGTCATTCTGCCCTTGTTAGTGATTTCGAAAGCCTGACGAATGATTTCATAGGTAAGGCCGTCCACCTTGATATCCACCTGAATGGCTGTAATGCCGTTTTTAGTACCGGCAACCTTGAAATCCATATCGCCGAAGAAATCTTCGATGCCTTGAATATCCATAAAGGTAATAAATTTATCGGGGTTTTCCTCATCCACGACCAACCCGGAAGAAATACCGGCAACAGGCTCCTTGATGGGAACACCGGCATCCATCAGAGCCAATGTGCTTGCACAAACGCTGCCCTGTGAGGTGGAACCGTTGGACATCAGCACCTCGGAAACAAGACGGATGGCATACGGGAAGTCGGCCTCGGACGGAATGACCGGTTCAAGCGCCCTTTCTGCCAAAGCACCATGGCCTATCTCTCTGCGGCCCGGACCACGGTTTGGTTTTGCCTCACCCACGCTAAAGGACGGGAAATTATAGTGATGCATATACCGTTTTGTTTCTGCTTCATCGACACCATCAAGCATTTGAACATCGCCCATGGGACCAAGGGTGACGTTGGTTAAAACCTGTGTCTGACCCCTCTGGAACAGTCCTGAACCGTGAGCCCGCGGCAGTATTCCCACCTGTGCGGACAGCGGCCTGATATCCATCAGCCCTCTGCCATCCACGCGTTTGCCCTCGTACAGGATCTTCTCGCGGACAATTTTTTTCTGCAGCTTATAGAAAGCCTCGGAAACTTGTAAAACCTGTTCGGGATACTTTACATCCAGCAGTGCATGCACTTTCTTGGATACTTCCGAAACATTTTTATCACGAATGGTCTTGTC
>CAYVFB010000010.1:25445-55339 GCA_964450305.1 uncultured Ruminiclostridium sp. | reverse complement strand
CATGGTTTCGGAAAGTTCTTCCTTGCAGGCCTGCATCACATCGTTGAAGATATCCTGCGGTACAGCCATGGATTTATAAGCGAACTTTTCCTTGCCCGCTGCCTGAACAATGTCCTCTATAAAATTGATCAGACGCTTTATCTCTTCATGACCCTGTTTGATGGCATTGAGCATGACATCATCGGGGATTTCATTGCCGCCGGCTTCGATCATGACAATTTTTTCTTTATCGGCAGATAAAGTAACATACATCTGGCTTTGTTTGCGTTGTTCGGTGTTTGGGTTGATAACCACCTGGCCATCGATAAGACCCAGAATAACCCCCGCGATGGGGCCGTTAAACGGGATATCGGAAATGCAGGTTGCAATGATTGAGCCCATAATTGAGGCGAATTCGGGGGAATTATCCTGCTCAACCGACATGACCATGTTTACAATAGAAACATCGTTGCGAAGATCTTTTGGAAACCTTGGACGCATTTGACGGTCGATGACCCTTGATGTCAGGATAGCCCTTTCGGAAGGCTTCCCTTCTCTTTTAATAAAGCCACCGGGGATTTTCCCTACCGAATATAATTTTTCTTCATAGTCCACACTTAACGGGAAGAAATCGATACCTTCCCTTGGTTCGGAGGAAGCCGTTGCGGTGGATAAAACCACGGTATCTCCATACCGGATTAAAGCCGCGCCGTTGGCAAGCTGAGCCAGTTGACCAATTTCCACCACCAGCGTTCTGCCCGCTACATCGATTGAAAATGTTTTTTTCATCGTTTGAACCAACATCCTTTCATAGTTCTCGTGAGCGGGGTCAAAAGGTCAGGGATGAAAGCACCTGTAATCAGGAACGCTCATCTCTGATCTTCTGCAGCCCTCGCCCACAATTTTTTGTTTTTTCTTTTCTTATGTCATACATGATGCGTTACTATTCATTATTACACCATGTGAAACATTTTAAACAACGGATAGTTTGTAAACCAATTACGCCTCTGTTTTATATAAAACAGCTTTGGCGAATTCCAGATGCCCCCGAAAATGAAAAAAGCGGAGTAACCTCCGCTTTTCTTACTTTCTGATTTCCAACCGTGCGATAATATCACGATACCGGTTGATGTCCTTCTTCATCAGATAATTCAGAAGGCCTCTTCTTTGACCAACCATCTTCAGCAATCCTCTTCTGGAATGGTGATCCTTCTTATGCATCTTCAGATGTTCTGTTAAATGGGTGATCCTGTCTGTTAACAGCGCGATCTGAACTTCCGGTGAACCGGTGTCACCGTCATGCAGCTTATAGGTTTCGATAATTCCTTGTTTGTCCATTCTTTCCATGAGGCCGGCTCCTTTCATTCTCATTGCCGTCAGCCCAGTCTGCGGTCGGAGTTCTCCGAAAACCGAGCTAAAGGTCGTTTGAAATACCAAAACATTGTACCATAGAACCAAAAGTATGTAAAGGGGTGAATTCGGGTTTTCAAACGCACTCTGCTCGCCTCAATTGCAAAAGTAACTTCCACCCCCAATTCTCACTACAAACCACAATACCTCTTATGACTTCAGCTTACAACTCAGGTATTCTTATATCGGCCTTCATCACAATATCATGATCATACACACCTTCAATAGTACTGTTTTCAGGCACCACTAAAAATTCATTCATCGGCCAGTTATCCCGGACAAGCATATGCAACAGCCGTATATCGCCTTGAATCAATTCATATTTTCTGTTGCTTTGACAGGCATCCTGTTCTGCTTTCTTTTGAAATTCGGAATTCTCGTATGGCGGTGTTTGAATAAAGACAACCTGTTCATGGCTCCCATCTTTGGGGGTTAAGGTTTCACGGATATATTCCGCGTTTTCCTCGCCGTATTTTTCAACCAATTCTGCCCATGTCAAATCAACGCCCAAAAACTGATGCACATCGCTGTTGCGCAAATAGTTCTCCCCTGTTCCCATATACCCACCCGAAGTCCACCGGCAGCTGGGACGGTGGCCGAAATACCTGGAAAAGGCTTCCCTGGAGCCTAAAAGAATGGTGCAGCAATCGTGGGCTCTGGGGATGACTAAGGGTACCCGACGGGACTGAAGCCCTGTAATGGCATTGCCGCAAAGGCCAAAGCCCAGCAGGATATAGTCAAATTCAAGGAGACTGGTTCTGTCGATCTCCTGTTGAATGATTTCTCTTAACTGTGCGGGATTTTCATGGGACAGTTTTTCAGTGAACACCGGAATAACAGTATGCTCACTATTTTGCAAAGCTAATTCGATTTCTCTTTTAAAAACCTCGCAACAAATCAACTTGTATCGCATTTCAAAACCTCAATTCAACGACTGAAACCGACTGCTGTTATTGTAACTCTGTGGCGAAAACTTTGCAGCCTGTGTATTGTAATTGTATGATAACATACATTTCAGAAGAAGCTCAACCTCAAAAGCATGTAGTAACCCCAGGCATTGCTGCAGCACCATACTAAGAGTCAATTTACCAGGAAGTTATATTTTTTTGAATTCATTGAGTATAAAAGGTATAATGGTAAAAGTTAATTGTTTGCAAGGAGCTTATTATGAAAAAAGCCTCTGCCTTTTTTATATTTATTCTCTGTCTGCAGCTTGCCTTTGGAGTTGTGTGCACAGCCTCATCTGTCCCCGGTGCAAGTGGGAATACACGTGGAGAGCCTGTCAGGATAGCCTTGTCTTTTGTCGGCGACTGTACCCTCGGAACGGATGAAAACTTTAAATGGAACACTTTTGTCGAGGTTTATGATAAGGTGCAAGACCCCGGTTATTTTTTGAAAGGTGCTGAAAGTATCTTTCAATCCGATGATTTTACCATGGTAAATTTGGAAGGCGTGCTGTCCACTGCCACAGAAAAGAAAGAAAAGGAGTATAACTACAAGGGGGATCCGGGATATGCTGAAATACTTGTAAGAGGCGGTGTTGAGGCTGTCACGCTGGCAAACAACCACACATTTGACTATAAGGAACAGGGGTTTCAGGACACTGTCGATGCCCTGAATCAGCATGGTATTGCCTATGCATACTTTGATACTGTTATTGTTAAGGAAATAAAGGGCATGAAAATCGCGTTTCTGGGGTATACAGGCTGGAGCTATGATTGGAGCGTACGCAAACAGATTGAGAAAAAGGTTCCTGAACTAAGGGCAGCAGGGGTTGATTTTATTGTGGCAAACTTTCATTGGGGTGAAATGAGGGCTTATGAGCCCAGTGAAGACCAAAGGAAGATGGCGCATTTTGCCATTGATCATGGAGTGGATCTGGTGCTCGGCCACCATCCGCATGTTCTGCAGGGGCTCGAAGTTTATAAGGAGAAAAATATCTTCTACAGCCTGGGAAACTTTTGTTACGGTGGTTCCGCCACCAGTCGTGACCCTGATACGATTATCTATCAGCAGATCCTGACCATCGATCCTTTATACAAAACCATCATCGATTCCAGCCGCAAAATTATCCCATCCCATGTTACAGCAACCCCTGAGAAAAACAGTTTTCAGCCGGTGATTGCCACCGGAGCCGATAAAACCCGCATTCAGGCTAAAATCTCCCGGCTTAGCAGCCTTTTACTGTTCAAGCCCTGTCTTCCAGACTTGAAACTTTTCGATCAGAACAGACAGACCACTGGACAGATGAAATATATTCCTCAGTAATACAACTTTCTCACAGTGTTTTGGCCACTTACATGCACAGCAGGCTGGTGATGGCGGTGTAATATCACACCTTAGCATGTCGCTGCCAGCACTTCAAAACACGATTCACAAGTTAAGGAGGAAGGCTGAGTTATATAACAAGAAGGAGATTTTGCGTTGTAATTGCTTGCACAAATTGTTTCGTTGCCATAGAATCATTCAAAAGGGGGAGTATCATTTGCCAAAGGTCACAATCCTTTACAAGGACAAAAAACAGCAGCTTTCAGTTCCCAGCGGGATAACCCTGCTTCAGCTTTTGCAGCGGCATGGGTATGCCGCGAACTCCCTGTGCAATGGCAACGGGGTCTGCGGCAAATGCCGTGTTCAGGTGCATACACCGATCATTCCATACACGCAGGAAGAGAGAAAACACCTTTCGCAGCAGGACATGAAAATGGGCATACATCTGTCCTGCAGGGTGAAGGTTCAGGATGATATGGAAATCAGCCCCGGTTCCGCGACTGAAAACGCATCCATTCTAACTGAAGCAAACACAGCGGGGATAACGCTAAACCCCGTTCTGCAAAAAAAGGCCTGTATACTTCCCTCACCTGCTCTTGACGATCAACAGGCCGATGCCGATCGGATATGCCTCACCTGTTCTGAAAAAACGCTGCAAGCATTCTCTTTTCCCGGGGACATTTTTCATGGGTTTGATCTGGAAATGCTTCGGCAAATCCCCGGAATCATCCGTGAGAGCGGGCATCAGGTAACCACGCTGAACATGATGGGCCGGATAATCGGTATCGAAGCCGGCCATACGGCGGAAGCTTATTATGGTGTCGCCATCGATATCGGAACCACAACGGTAGCCGCTTACCTATACAATTTAAATAATGGCAGCAGGCTTTCGGTGGCCTCCATGCTGAACCCTCAAAAAAAATATGGCGCGGACGTCATTTCTCGCATTGATCATGCATCCAAAAGCAGTGTCCAGGCTGCTGAAATGGCAGAACTGATTTGCTCTGCTATCAACGAGCTGATCGAAGTGCTTGTACAGCGCAAGGGATTGGAAAAGCGTGATGTTTATTTGGTTACTATTGCCGCTAATACGACAATGCTTCATTTGCTGCTGCAGCTACCGGCGATTCAGCTTGCCAGGGCTCCTTTCGTTCCTGTCACAGTCTCAACGCTGTTTATAAAACCCAGGGAGTTGAGCATGAACATAAACCCCCAGGGGAATGTGATCCTCCTTCCCGGTGTTTCAGCCTATGTTGGCGCGGACACTACAGCTGCAGTGCTTTCCACTGGAATGTACCATGGCGCGAAAGCCTCCTTGCTTGTAGATATCGGGACAAATGGTGAAATTGTGTTGGGAAGCAAAGATTTCCTGATTGCCTGCTCAACTGCTGCCGGGCCTGCCTTTGAAGGCGCAAACATATCTTGCGGTACAGGTGGGATCGAAGGCGCCATCAGTGAAGTCACTGTTGATAATGCTGGAGAGCTTAAGGTTAAGACTATCGGGGATCAGAAAGCAATTGGTATCTGCGGTTCCGGTTTGATCGATGCAATCGCCTGCATGCTGCAAATTGGTATTCTGGATGAAACAGGACGTATATTGGGTTGTGAAGAGCTTGATGACAATGCTTTGAAGTATGCGGATCGGCTTATCACAGTATACGCCCAGCCTGCTTTTTCATTGATCCAAACCAATGATGCCACTATTTATATCACCCAGAAGGATGTTCGGGAGGTTCAAAGCGCTAAAGCGGCCATTGCGGCGGGCATTGCCATATTGATTCGTGAAGCGGGGTTGAAAACAGACGACATCCATTCCGTTTTTCTCGCAGGAGGTTTCGGCAGTTACATGCGGATTGGTTCAGCGGCTCAGATCGGCCTTCTTCCAAAGGTACTGAAGGATAGAATGATGGCCGTTGGAAATGCTGCCGGTGCCGGTGCCATACGCTCCCTGCTCTGTCAGGAAGAGCTTATCCAAACTGCCAGTATCGCTAAAAGGATAAAATACCTTGAACTTTCCTCCAG
This sequence comes from uncultured Ruminiclostridium sp., assembly GCA_964450305.1. Lineage (GTDB taxonomy): Bacteria > Bacillota > Clostridia > DSM-8532 > DSM-8532 > JAAYJG01. The sequence goes on along the minus strand of CAYVFB010000010.1, from coordinate 49,660 downwards.
GCAGGATTTTGTTTTGGAATATACCAATCAAATGTTGTTTGGCATGGACTGATCGGTGATAAAAGTATAAGGAATTACAAAAAAGCATAAAATTTTTCATAACAAGTTTGTCCGATGAGTGTATGATCAATAACAGAAGCTCTTCTGTGATGCAAGGGGAAAAAACATGAAACGCGAACCTGGTATGAGCGGAATCGTTGAAACCTTACAGCACTATAGCAATGCGGCGGCAATTCCGGTCATTTTGATTGATGATTCCGGTGAAACCCTGTTTTCCAGCCATGAGCATGAGCTTTGCCGTTTCTGTTCGGGGTTGTGCTCAGAAATTAGTTGCAGCCATGTGCATTTATATGGCAGCTACCAGGCCGAAAGGTTTGGCGGGAAATATGTGTTTTTCTGCCCTTTGGGTGTGATTCATTGGGCATCCCCGATCACGCTGGACGGGATCATGAAGGGCGCAGTTCTTGGCGGCCCGGTACATATGGTAGAACCGGATGAATTTTTACTGTCGGATCTTTTCGTGAAATATTTCAGCAGGGATCAGCTTTCTGTTGCCATCGAGTTAGCCAAAAAAATTCCGGTTGTAAAGCCTGAGAAGGTAAACAGCCTGTCTGAGCTGTTATCCATCGTTGCTTCCCATCTGTCCGGTACCTCGTGGAACGAATACTGCATGGAACAAAAGCAGCATGAACAGGCTGCCGACATATCGGTTCATATTCATCACCTGAAGGGAATGCTGGAAACCGGCGAAGAGGTTTCGGCATATCCTATTGAAACGGAACGTGAGCTGCTCAGTGCCATTGCGGTGGGCAACAAATCTATGTCTCAAAAGCTTTTGAACGAGATTCTCGGTCACATTTTCTTCGCTTCCGGAAACGATTTCAGTTTGATCCGGGCACGGGTCCTGGAACTGGTGGTGCTGCTGTCCCGGGCGGTTCTTGAGGGCGGTGCGGATATCAGACAGATCTTTGGCCTGAACTATCAATACCTGAACCAGCTGCAGAACCTGGAAAACCTCGAAGAGCTCACCCCTTGGCTGTCACGGATCATGGAGCGGTTCACTGATTATGTGTTCAATCTCACCCATGTAAAACATAAGGATGTGATCTTGAAGTCCATTGACTATATCCGCAACAATTACATGAAGAAGTTGACCCTCGATGAAGTAGCCGCCACGGTATACCTCAGCCCCTCCTATTTCAGCAAGATCTTCAAGGAAGAAATGAACATGAATTTCAACACCTATCTGAACCACATCCGCATTGAAATGAGCCGGAAGCTTCTGGCCGATCCGTCCATCTCCATGGTGGATGTATCCAGCATCGTCGGCTACGAAGATCAAAGCTACTTTTCAAAGGTATTTAAGAAAGTAACCGGGCAAAGCCCTAAAAAGTATAGGGAAAGCCGTGGGAAGAATTAACCTGAAGTCATGCAGCAATGCTTGATAATAAATGTTTTTGAGGTGACGCTATGAGCTTGTTAATGGAAATTTCCGAAAACCTGCAAAAGGGAAGGGCCAAGGTTGTGAAGGAATTGGTCCAAAAAGCCATCGATGAAGGCATGGATGTAAACACCATTCTGGAAGAAGGCTTGTTGCATGGCATGGGTATTATCGGTGGGAAATTTAAAAACAACGAAGTTTATGTTCCCGACGTTCTGATCGCCGCACGTGCAATGAATACAGGCACTGAAATGCTTAAGCCGCTTTTGGTCAGCTCGGGTGTACAGGCCAAGGGCAAGGTAATTCTTGGAACCGTAAAGGGCGATCTGCATGATATCGGCAAGAACCTTGTTCGCATGATGATGGAAGGCAAGGGGCTGGAAGTCATTGACCTGGGTGTGGACGTACCGGCAGAGAAATTCATCGAAGCCGCTACGAGCAGGGGCGCGAACATTATTGCCTGTTCCGCTTTGTTAACCACCACCATGACCGAAATGAAGAACATCGTTGAAAAAGTAAAGGCCTCCCCCATCGCAGACAAGGTTAAAATCATGATCGGCGGGGCGCCGGTAACTGAAAACTTCCGTGCCAGCATCGGAGCGGATGTATATACTGCCGATGCCGCCTCTGCAGCTGAAGAGGCTCTGGCCTTGTGCATGGCTTAAAAACTGATAAACCCTTGCAAAAACGTGCAATGACGTTTACTTGATTGAAACACCAGCGGCAGGAGATGAAACCCCTGCCGTGTTTTTCAATTTGCTCGCAAGTCAATTCAAGGCCATTCCAGGCAGAAAGCCGGAACCGGATGAGCGCTGTTCAAGCATGTTGCGTTGTAATATTGTGTTGTGGTCAGGCTTTAATGCACGTTGATTATGGGAACTACGATAGCTGTTGTGTTTCCCGTTCGAACAGAGTCTGAAGCTACGAGCAACAGGTTACTGTTCACACCCCCCTCTGGTAAGTTCATAGGTTGCTTCACAGGCATGTATTTTATCCTGAGCGCAGCGAAGAGTCTAGTCAGCAGTAATGCGGGCTCCTTCATTTCGTTCAGCAGACTGCGCCTGTGAACAGTAACAGCAGAAGCCGGTGCTTTTGCCTCTGCCAGCGAAGCGCTTGATTTCAGACGGTTTTCGTTATATCATGGTTTTAAACATTTCAACTGGAGGCTCATGATGCAAAAGACGGAATTAGGAAAGACCGGTCTGGAGGTTACTCGCGTCGGGTTTGGTGTTTTACCGCTGCAGCGGGTTTCGATGGACACGGCAGTCAGAATATTGAATAAGGCATTTGAAAGCGGAATCAATTTCTATGATACCGCCCGGGCATACTCTGACAGTGAAGAAAAAATCGGGCAAGCCTTATCATCGGTCAGAAATGAAATCATTATTGCAACCAAGACCCATGCTGAAGACAGGAAAACCTTCTGGCAGCATCTGGAGACCAGTCTGGAGAAGCTGAAAACAGATTATATTGACATCTATCAGTTTCATAACCCAAAGCAGCTTCCTATATCCGGCAGTGAGCTTTATGAAGCCATGGTTGAAGCTAAAAGCAAAGGATATATCCGACATATCGGGGTTACAAACCATTCCCTCGCCACGGGCAGGCTTGCGGTTTTATCGGGTTTATATGAAACCTTGCAGTATCCGCTGAATCATATCTCCTCTTCTGAGGATTTGGAGCTGGCGCTTTTATGCAAGGAAAATAATGTTGGCTTTATTGCAATGAAAGCGCTTTCCGGTGGGTTGATCACCAATGCCGAAACCGCTTTTGGTTACTTATGGCAATATCCGCATGTCGTACCCATCTGGGGAATTCAACGTGAAGAAGAATTGGAGCAATTTATTCGTCTTGAGAAGAACCCTCCGGCGTTAACCGACAGTCTTGAACAAGCAATTGAAACCGACAGGCACCAGCTTTCGGGCAGCTTCTGCAGAAGCTGCGGTTACTGCCTTCCCTGCCCGGTAAATATCCCCATTCCCAATGCCGCCAGGATGAAATTCCTGCTGCGCAGAGCTGTTTACCAGAATTTTATTACCGAGCAATGGCAGGAACAAATGAACAGAATTGAAGATTGCATTGAGTGTAACCAATGTGCCAGTCGCTGCCCATATCACCTGAATACGCCCGCCCTTTTAAAAGAGATGCTGGCTGATTACAGGGATTTTATTAAGAATTGCTAAACCCTCATGGTAAATAAGAAGACCTTTCTATTCAGCACAGCTGTGGTGGCACCAACCCAAGAGCAACCCGCAGCCCTGCAAGCCAGGGCTGCATCAAGCTTACGCACACCATTTTCAGCCTTCGCCTGCACCTTCTCCAGGCTGGCAACACACATAATCATCCATCTATTACCCTCTCTTAAGCACAAGTAGTTTAACCATCGCGTTGGCTCAGTCACGGCTTTCCACAGGGATGATATGAGGTTTTTTTGAGACAGGGTTTTCATATACCAGGCAAACGATTTGGTAAACCATTTCGATTCTGTCATAGGTGAGCACTTCTTTGGGCTCCCCTCCACAGACCAGCTTGCCTTCTTTTAGCAGGTACAAATAGTCACAGAATTCCGCAGCCATGTTCAGGTCGTGCAAAACAGTCACGATTGTAAGCCCATGCTTGTGGGCAAGCTCTCGTACCGTTCCCATGATGGACAGTTGGTGACGGATATCCAGTTGTGAAACCGGCTCATCCAGGAGGATCACCTTGCTTTTCTGCGCCAGTGCGCGTGCAATAATAACCCGCTGCAGCTCTCCACCGCTGATGCTTTTGACGCTGCGCTGCCCCAGATGCTCTATTCTGGCAGTTTTCATAGCCCACTGCACAATTTCATTATCTTCAGCGCTTTCATTCCCAAACCGCTTAATATAGGGCGTTCTGCCCATCATCACAATATCGGATACGGTAAAGTCAAACTCGATATGGCTGTTTTGCGGTACAACCGAGATTTCCTTTGCAAGATGAGATGTTGATAAGGTTGTGATATCTGCTCCGTTGATATAGACGGTATCTTTTTCCGGATTCAACAATGCCGCCATGTTTTTCAGAAGCGTTGTTTTTCCGGATCCGTTAGGCCCCAAAAGGCCGCAGACCATACCGGGCCTGAAGCTTGCCAGAATACCCTCCAGCACCTTTGTGTCACCATAGGCATAATTCAGGTTGTTCACCTTGATGAACCCATGAGCCTCCAATTACATCACGCTCCTTTTTCCGCGGATTAGCAGCGCGATAAAAAACGGAGAGCCAAAGACCGCGGTGATAGCCCCGACGGGGATTTCCGCCGGTGGGACGATGGTGCGTGCCAGCGTATCACAGATGACCAGAAAAGCAGCACCTCCGACAATGGAAAAGGGCATCAGGTTTTTTTGATCCGCCCCCACCAAAAGCCTTAAAACATGGGGCACGATCAACCCGACAAAACCAATGATGCCTCCGGTCGCAACACACGCAGCGGTCACAACGGAGCAAACGATCAAAAGCAGCTTTTTTACTTTTTCCACTTCAATCCCCAGGGATTTTGCGGTTTCCTCACCGGTTGAGATGACATTCAGGTGGCGGGTATGGGTGAGTATCAGTGTTAACCCGATCCCCAAAAATGGCAGCAGGATGAGTACCTTGTTCCAACCCGCGGCTGAAAAGGAGCCCATCGTCCACATCATAATATAATCCATGCGATCCCTTCTGAAGATCATCAGCAGCTGAATAATTGCACTGTTCATAAAGCTGACAGCCATGCCGGCCAGGATTAAAACTGTTGGAGAAAGCCTTGAGCCTGTGCGGGATATGTTGTAAACCAGGAAAACCGTCAACAGCGCGCCCACAAATGCCGCAATGGCTGTTGCACCCAAACCGAATACTGTGTTGCCCAGGCCGGCCACAATAGCGATGGTCGCCCCAAGGCCAGCCCCTGAAGATATTCCCAGAACACCCGGTTCAGCCATCGGGTTACGAAATAGGCTCTGCATGGTTGACCCAACCGCCGCCAGCCCCGCCCCGGACAACATGGCCAGAATGACCCTCGGCAGGCGTAGTTTTGTGACAATACTCACCGTTGCGGCGCTGATCCCATCAAGGCTGATGGATTCCTTCAGCCCAGGAATGCAGGACAAGAGAATCCTGAACACATCCCGAAAGCGGATATTGGCTGTGCCCAGGAAGAACGATGAGACTGCCAGAAAGACCACGCCCAGAATGCTGGCAACCAATATAAGCCTGAGCGTTTTACGGTTAACGGTAGAACTCAACAGATCACCTCTATTTTCTCGTAGCATTGTTTTGGATGGCTCTGTGTTATCAAAGGTTTTCGCGGGTGCAGGCTCTTCACTGCGCACAGAATTCCCACAAATTCTGTGACCATGATCAATGAACCTCGTGGCAATGACCCTAGAAGCTATCGGGATGAATGATTTCTGCCAGCATCTTCAGCCCCTCGGCAAGCCTTGGACCCTGTCGCTGCAGGATATTCTCATCATGAGTAAAAATACGCCCTTCTTTCACCGCTGTCAGTTCCTTATATCCATTGGTTTCCTGGAACACCTTCTTTGCGTCCTCGGAGCAGATGATCATATATGGATCCTTTTCCATCAGCTTTTCCAGGCTGTAAACCCATCCTGTAATATCGGCTGCAATATTTCTTGCACCAGCCATGTCCAGCATGCTTGCAATAAAGGTTTCTCCCGTGGCTGTATAATCACCATATTCACCATAACCAACAACATAATAGACCGTCGGTTTGTCCAGCCCCTCAACAACCTTTTGAACCTCTGCAACCGACTGTTGCATGTTCCGGATAATTTTTTCACTGGTTTCTTCCGCATTCAGAACCCGAGCGATCATATCAATTGTTTCATAAGTGCTTTCAAAGGATTGATCCTGTGTCAAAAAAACGATTTGAATCCCCAATTCCTTTAACTTCCGCTCGTTTTCCTCCGTGTTCAGAGACGAGGCGAATACCACATCGGGCTCCAGAGAAAGAATGGTTTCGAAATTCCACTCTATAAAATCCCCCACCACTGTGACATTCTGAGCTTCCTCCGGAAAGTCGCAGAAGGCTGTTCTGCCAACAAGCTTGTCGCCCTTGTTTAGTGCGTAGATGATCTCTGTGATGTTCGGAGACAAAGAGATCACCTTTTTCGGTTCCTTGTCCAGTAGGGTAACGTTCCCCCTGGAATCGGTGATATTCATCGGATATGAGCTTGCGTTTTCAACTGGCTCAGCTGCCGCAGTTGGAGCAGTTGTTGCTTGCCCGGCAGCGTTCGGTTCGCTATTTTCATTAGCTTGCGTGCTGTTTCCTGCCGTGCAGCCGGTAAGCGTCAGAACAGCGATTAGAATCATCAGAATCAGAGATAGGTTTTTCTTCATTTTCATTAACTCCTCGCATCTTATTTTTATCTTTTTTCATTGGCATTCATAAGCTTTGAAACACAGACTTTCGCTTTTTGTCGCCAGGGTTGTCCTTGCAGGCAGACAAATACACTGCGCCGGCTGCACTTCATTCCCGAAACGCAAAAAAACCTTCCCGGAGGAAAGGCTTTCATTCGTTTACCATCACAAAGTAAAACTGCATGAGGCCTATCACTCGTAGCTTCCCTCACTTCTATACAAGGCAGGTCTTCTGACTTGGAATCATCGTCCGCGTTCGCCTTCCCATCCAAGGACAGTGGCAATGATAACGCGTTCTCTTCCTCACAGCGGCGGGACCGTCCGGGATTCACACCCGGTTCCCTATTAAGTACAGCAATGTGTACACCTTATATACAAATATGATATCTTTTTTGAACCTTAGCATTATGATGCGCCGTTCATTATCATTCTAAAGGTTTTCGTCAACCTTGTAAAGTAAAATTTGTTCTACCCGAATGCTTTGATGATAATCCAAACCAAAACTGGTAAATAAAAAATACCAATGATTATCCAGATGCGGTTCAACCTTTTTTGCCTGAACAGATCTTGTTCTTGTTCGATTTCATCGTCTGGTTCGTCTTCCCGTGGTTTACGCGTACTTACCACCGCAATGGCTGCCTTGTGAAGTTGTACGGGAACATAGAGATCTACACCGTAAACATTCATGCCGGTGAGGATATTCAAATACCCGCCGTTTCCTCTGCGTTTTCTCAGCACCGGAATGCTGTAGGACCTCAGAAGTGATTCCACTGTATCGGCTTGTAACTCATCGACAGCATGCATTAAAAAGACTTCGCCGTCTTTCTGCTTTTGGGTGTGATTCAGGACAACCTGTTTCATCATGGTACCCCTTAATGCCTTAAACTGCTACCATTATGCACCCTTCATACGAGTTGGTGCAATGTGCTGCAGATAGTATCCCGTTCCATATAGTAAAACTACATGAAACAACAGTGATAAAGGGATTTTTATTAGCCGGGTTGGTAACAAGAGAAGGTATGGTGTACCATACAGAGCGGAAAGCCACAGGGTATTCAATCCAAGCTCCACCACAAGAATATATAACAATGAAGTCAATACCACCCTCCACCAGGTAAGCGGTTTTTTATACATAAATAACGCATAAATAATACCTGAGACAATTCCGCTGATGGTAAACCCGGGGAAATATGGCCCCGCCGGCTTTACAATCCACGCCAGTATATCACCAAAGGCCCCGGTGAATGCTCCCGCAACTGGACCAAATGCTGCCGCGGACCATGCCAACGGCACAAATGTAAAGCTGATCCTTATTTCTTTGGTGAAGTAGATTGTAAAAAGAGAAAGCACAACATACAATGAGATGAAAAAAGATACCAGAACCAGCTGCCGTACATCCTTCATAAATGAAAACAAGCCTTTTCGTTCCATAAAAAAACCCCCTCACGACGTATTGATTTGAAACATTGCCCCAGCGGGATTACATATCCAGCCGGCCATAATACGTGCTACATGAAGAGGAAACCTCCCTCATGCAACAGCGGGATGCGATATTTGTACCGCAAGCTTCTGCTTTTCGTCCGAATGGCAACTCCCCGTCCACCCGGCACTTAACGCACAAACATCTACTCTGCTTTCGAGAGACCCTGTATTATCTTTTGTCATTATAATAGAAAAAATGAAGGTGATCAATAGAATTATTTACGAAAATCAGGAAAAATCGGACATGTTCTGCTGAATACATGTATGCACAAGGACCCGACCCTCACTTGGTTATAAAAATGCTGTGCCGCAGATTCTTACTGCCGCATGATTTGCATGACTTCCTGAGCAATACTTTGTGAGTAGCCCCGATAGGCCAGAAAAGAATAGACCTTTCGTTGTATTTTGGGATCATTCAAATCATATTTTCCATATTTCTTTTTTGCAAGGCGATGGGCCATAGAGAGTTCGTCCAGTTCGCATTCGTCAAGCACTTCGGAGATAAGCTCCTGTTCAATTCCTTTTTTCTGCAGCTCGACCGCAAGAGCCTTTTTTGACATTGGCTTCAGCTTCAGCCGATCGGAGACAAATTTACGGGCAAACAGGCTGTCATTCACATATCCCATGGATTTCAACTGCAAAATGGCACTTTCGGTAACATCAGCATCAAACCCCTTCTGGAGCAGCCTGTCTCTGACCTCCTGTTCTGATCGATCCCTGGCCGCCAATAACCTGATGCCACTCCTTTTTGCCAGCTTGATGACGGATTCCTCTCGAATGGTATCAATTTCAAGCTGCGTCAGCTCTTTTTCCTCGTATAGATTCAGCCTGAAGTATTCGTCCTCCGGTATTGAAAAAGCATATTCACCATCAATGCTGATTCTTAGCATCTCGGGATTATTTTTTTGTTTGATGGCGGATGTAATCACCATAAATTGTTTCTCACCTGCTTCTTGTTTTGGTGGAATCATTCCACCTGGTCATAAATAGGAGGCTTGCTGGATGGTATATATGGCTGCCGGCGTGAGGATGTTTACTTGATGAACAACTGTAGGCGGTATCAAAATTCCCATAGGATGCCGGTTTACCAGCACATTTTCAGTACTGATTTATGCGCGGCCGATGTTGTTGCCCCGAATTGGATATCGGTACATATCAGCTGTTTTTTTAGCAAATGACTTCACTATAATAACCAGAAATTGACGCATCTATATTTACTGCAATGATTCTCTGCAATGAAATCGTGAACTGGCAGCCTTTGCGCCGCACGCAAAAAAAGTTTGCCTAAGGCAAACTTTTTTGGGCTTTGATTTATGTTTCATCATCCGCAGCGTGGGCTTCCACACTTTGAATAAAAGCCTTGTCATATTGGGCACGGATCTTATTCTCAATTTCGTTGCACAAGTCAGGATTTTCTTTAAAAAACCTCTTCACATTCTCACGACCCTGTCCAAGCCGTTGATCGTTATAGGAGAACCATGCGCCGCCTTTTTTGATGATATCCAGTTGGACACCAATATCCAGAATGCTGCCCTCTTTGGAAATACCCTCCCCGTATATGATATCAAACTCTGCTTCCTTGAAGGGGGGAGCCACTTTATTTTTTACAATTTTTACTTTTGTTCGGTTTCCGACGGCATTGGTGCCGTCTTTCAGGGTTTCGATGCGGCGTACGTCCAGACGGACGGAGGCGTAAAACTTCAGGGCACGTCCACCGGGAGTTACTTCAGGGTTACCAAACATAATCCCAACCTTTTCACGAAGCTGGTTGATAAAAATAGCCACTGTTTTGGATTTGCTGATCACACCGGAAAGCTTGCGCAGCGCCTGAGACATGAGCCTGGCCTGCAGACCGACATGGGCATCGCCCATTTCGCCGTCGATTTCGGCCTTGGGAACCAGTGCGGCAACCGAGTCGATGACGATGACATCAATGGCACCGCTTCGAACCAGTGCCTCTGCAATTTCAAGGGCTTGTTCGCCGGTATCGGGCTGGGAAACAATCAGGTTTTCAATATTCACCCCAAGAGCCTTGGCGTATACCGGATCCAGCGCGTGCTCGGCGTCGATGAAGGCTGCCTCGCCACCGGCCTTTTGGGCTTCAGCCACCGCATGCAGCGCGACAGTGGTTTTACCGGAGGACTCAGGCCCGTATATTTCGATAATACGACCCCTTGGCAGGCCGCCGACGCCAAGAGCGATATCCAGCCCCAACGCACCGGTGGAGATAGTGTCAATGATCATATGGGCAGCCTCGCCCAGCTTCATGACGGCACCTTTTCCAAACTGCTTTTCTATCTGGTTGAATACCATCTCCAGCGCCTTTTTTTTCTCTTCACCATTTACCATGATAATACCTCCCTACCGCAAACCCATCAGGGGATTATTTTACGAACATCTGTTCTTTATTATATAGAAACATTTCTGACAAGTCAAGAGATAAATCGAATTTTTCCTGTAAAAAATTTATTTTCTTTGATTTTCCATCTATGCATTCAATTCACTATCATGATACGGCCGAACTTTGGGTCTTCACAGAGGCTACTACCTGGGTAAAAGAGCAGCAGACCGTTCTCATTTTTGCGGATTCTTCTGCAGTCTCGCAAGGAAAGACCCGATAAAGAGCCTAACCTCATCTACCTTTAACAATATTGCTGTAACCAAAAAAGCCAGTAATGGCAAGATAAGCTGGGCTCCTGCGGAGAATACCTCCCCAAACTTCCTCCCCACTGTAAAGCCTTCCTCCCGGGGAAAGGGAATCAACGAGGTGGTGAGCCAAAGCACTGCCCCGGCAACAACCGTTGACAGGGATATTTTCACAAGGAATGAGAAATTTTCAGGTATCAGGTTCAGGCCGGTTTTCCGGCTGAACACGAAGATAAGGATAAAAACGTAAACCATATCGGTAATGACATAGGATAACCCTGTCCCAACAGCCCCAAGACTGGTGTTATTCGCAAAAAATGAGTTTGCCAGAATATTCAGCCCGATGGTACCGACTCCGATGGCAAGGGGAATTCGGGTATTATGAATGGAATAGAATGCCCGGTTTAAAATAACGACCATGGACTGAAACAGCAGTGCCGGGGCATAGGCCATCAGCGCAAGCCCATACATCCGGCTTTCATAAACCGACATTTCAGACCATTTGAAAAGAATCTGCATGATCTGGCGGTTCATGACAATGAGGATCATCGTGCTGGGAATACATAACAGCATGACAGTCCGAAGCCCCTTATACAACACATGTTTAAAATCGTCGATCTTGTCCTGCGCAAAATAGGTGGACAACGTAGGCAGAATCGCAACCCCCATCGCCTGGGCAAAAACGCCCAGGGGCAATTGCCATGTGCGGTTTGCGTTGTTCATCATCGTAACGCTGTTCTCGGCAAATTCACTGGAAAAGCTTCCGCCGACGATCTGGTTCACATACACCACGGCAGATGCCGCAAGAGATGGAATAGCCAGTGCCAATAGCTCCTTAAAGGTATCGTTTCTTATGTACATACGCGGGCGATAGTTTTTCAGATACTTGAAGGCAAAAGCAAATTGAATGCAGAAATAAATCAAGGAACTGAATACGACACCCCAGGCTGTTGCTTCCACATTTTTACCACCAAACAGAAAAATGCTGGTGACCACACATAGGTTGTAAATTACAGGGCCGAAGGCAACTGCCGTAAACTTATGATAAGCGTTCAGTATGCCGTTTATAAGGCCTGTCATGATCATAAACAAAGCGGATGGTAGAAGAATACGCGTAAGCTTCAAGGTGAGTAAATGTTCTGGCGTGTCGGGGGTGAACCCTTTTGCCGTAAGCTTTAGAAAGGCCGGGGTCCAGATGAAGAAAATGATTTCAGCAACGATAACGGCCATCAGTGTACAGTTCATAAAGGTTCCCATGGCTTTCCAGCCATCTTTTTCTTTGTTTTTTGCCAGGCTGGAGGCTAGAACAGGGATGATGGCGGCAGCAATTGCTCCTCCCATCAGCAGTTCGAAAATTAAGTCTGGAAGAGTGAAAGCCAAAATAAACTCGTCTGAATAGCCCTGCGGAGACATGATGCTCTTGATCAGCACATTGCGTAAAAAACCGGTTATTCTTGACAGCAGCGTCGCGAACATGACCATCGTAGCCGTTCCCGACAGCTTTTTTTCTTGTCCGGGTACCAAATCTGTTTTCTCCTTTAGTTATTGCCGCAAAGCATAAAATGGAAATAATGTTTTTATGCTTTGCAGCTGTAAGGTTCTGTTATTTGGTTGTGGACACAGCCCACTCCAGATATTTTTATTCCAGGTTCAGAATGAGGCGCCGGATCAAATCCAACGCACGCATGCATGCATCATTGCGGATTCTCTCCCGATTGCCCATCAGTTCAAAAGCCTTGCATACCGTTTTATCCTTCACAAAAACCGCAATGAAAACCAGGCCGACCGGCTTTTCCGCCGTTCCACCATCCGGTCCGGCAATTCCGGTAATCGCGGCGCCAACCGTTGCCTCTGTCTTTTTTTGAAGCCCCTGTACCATTTCCAGCGCGGTTTCACGGCTGACGGCACCGAAGGTATTTATCGTTTCCTCTGAAACACCCAAATCTTCTATTTTTGCCCGGTTAGCATACGTGACGTAGCCACGCTGAAAAACCTCCGAGGCACCTGGCAGGCTTATTATTTTTTCTGCAAGCAACCCGCCGGTACAGGATTCCGCGGTAGCCATTATCAGCCCGTTTTGCTTTAATAAATTGAAGACCACCTGCTCCAGGCACTCTCCTTCTTCCGCATAGACCATGGCACCCATCCTGGCCTCAATCTCTGATACAACAGGATCCAACAGGGTGCATGCTTCTTCCTTTGTCGTACACCGTGCGGTAACCCGTACCGTTACCTCCCCTTGTGAGACATAAGGAGCGATGGTGGGGTTGTCCTGACTGTCGATCAAATCCATCAGCCGGGTTTCCAGTTCCGATTCTCCGATTCCAAAAACCTTCAGCATCCTCGAGACGAGGACCAGGCCGGTCTTTTGCCGCAGGAACGCAAACACCGTCTGATCAAACATGGGCTGCATTTCCTTCGGAGGCCCGGGGAGCATGATAACGGTCTTTCCATTATCCTCGAGGATACACCCCGGTGCGGTCCCATTGGGGTTGGGGATGATGGTGCTGTTCTCGGGCAGGTATGCCTGCTTCTCATTGTTCGGTACCATCTGCCTGTGTTTTTTCATGAAAAACTCCCGGATCTGTTCCAGGATATCTGCATGCAGCACAAGATTGCGGTTCATGGTTTTTGCAATGGTTTCCTTAGTCAAATCATCCTTTGTGGGGCCAAGGCCACCGGTGGTGATCACAATATCCGACCGTTTCAGGGCCTCCTTCAGAGTGGCCTCCAGCCTTACGGGGTTGTCGCCCACGACAGTATGAAAATAAACATTGATCCCTAGCTCGGCCAATCGTTTGGAGATATATTGCGCGTTTGTGTTCGCAATTTGTCCCATTAACAGTTCTGTTCCAACGGCAATAATTTCTGCTATCATATCACACCAACCTATCTGAAAATCACTTCAATTGTTTTGGTTTGAAACAGTCTTGGGATTTTCGATACCCATTTGGGGCTTTCCATTCAAACCGGAGAGTTTACCCCATCGTCCCGGGGAAAATGCTCGGGCAGTACTTTCAAAACCTGATTCCATAATTGGTCAAAGCCTGTATTCTTTGTGACCGATACCGGGATTACAGGCACCTCCGGCATCAAATCGAGGGTTTTTCTGATTTCAAGAAGATGCTCTTTGTAATGGGTTCGGGTAATCTTATCGGCTTTTGTCGCAATGATGATATATGGCTTTCCCATGGAATTCAACCATTCCACCATCAGCCTGTCATCGGCTGTAGGCTTGTGCCTGATATCTGCCAGCATCAATACCAGCTTCAGCTGATCGCGTTTACGCAGGTAGGTTTCAACGATCTTGCCCCACCTGGAACGCTCCTCCTTTGAAACCTGTGCATAGCCATAGCCGGGAAGGTCGACCAGAAGCATTTTGTCCTCAAGGCTGAAAAAGTTGATCAGCCTTGTTTTGCCCGGTGTGTTTCCTACTCTGGCCAGGCTTTTCCTTCCGGTTAAAAAGTTGATCACAGAGGATTTTCCCACATTGGATCTGCCCACCATGGCTACCTCGGGCAGCTCGCTTTCCGGGTAACCTTCGGGGTTGACTGCTGATGTGATGTGCTTTGACCATTTTATGTTCAATTTTTCATCCTCCGTATCAGTTCCGTATAAAAACTAAATCTTTTTTGGTTAAAGTTTCATTTGGATTGATTTTCCACCATAATCAATGGGATAAGGTTTCAGACTTTACACCACATTAGTCTTTCCTTACAACCCTTTGACATTCACTTGCGCGACTCAGCTCCCTTTTGAAGCATCTCCCGTGCAAGCTTGGTGGTGCTCTCACCGGTATCGCCGCTTAACAGCCGGGCGATTTCTATTTCTCTTTCCCTGTCGGAAAGCTTGTTTATCTGTGTTGTCGTCCTATCGTTCTCTACGCTTTTGCTGATATGAAAATGCGCATTGGCCAGGCTTGCAATCTGAGCATGGTGGGTGATGCAGACCACCTGGTGCTTACGTGACACCTCTATCAGCTTCTGTCCAACCTTTAAGGCTGCTTTCCCGCTGACACCGGTGTCAATTTCGTCGAAGATCAAAACACCAATCTCATCCACATCGGCCAGAATGGTTTTGATAGCCAGCATGATTCTGGACATCTCCCCTCCGGATGCGATTTTGTTCAGTGGCTTCAAGCCTTCTCCGGGGTTCGGTGAGATTAAAAACTCAATGCTGTCCAGGCCATCCACATGATATTGTCGACTTGGATCAAAACGGATTTCCACTTCAAATTCAGCCTTTGGCATCTCCAGATCCCTGAGCTGGGCTGAAACCTTTTCCTTCAGCAAAGCTCCTGCTTCAGTCCGCATGGCATGCATGTGGCAGGCTGATTCATACAAAAAGCCATCCAGTTGATCCCGCTGTGCAGCCAGCTTTTTTAAGCTGGCATCGGTATCGGAGACTTCTTCCAGCTTCAGGCGGGCTTTTTCGCCATAGGCGAGTATTTCATCCACCGTATTGCCGTATTTCCTTTTCAGGCTTTCAATGAAAGCCAGCCTGTCTTCCACTTCCTGCTGCAGCTGCGGATCATAATTGATCTGATCCTTTTTGTTTCGGATATCCCGTGAGACATCTTCCAGTTTATCTGTCACTTCAATAAGGCTATCCCGAATAACAGAAAATTCCTGATCCAACCGGGCAATGCTTTCAATAGCCGACTGCGCGCGCCGAATCTGCTCCAAAGCACCGGTACTATATTCTTCATCACCGGATATAGCCGTATGTGCAGTGCTAAACGCTTCTACGATGCCT
This sequence comes from uncultured Ruminiclostridium sp., assembly GCA_964450305.1. GTDB lineage: Bacteria > Bacillota > Clostridia > DSM-8532 > DSM-8532 > JAAYJG01. Next base: position 33,957 of record CAYVFB010000010.1, on the reverse strand, counting down.
TCGGCATGGGAAAGAAGGATACTCTGCCGTGAAAGCTCCAGATCCTCATCCTTTTTTAAGGCAGCGGCGCTGATTTCCTGTGTCTGATACCGGTATAAATCCTCCAGTCTGGCTCTTTCTTTTTCCATGGCCTTCAGCCCGGTGATCTTCTGATTGATTTCCTGAAACTGTGACAGGGCTTTTCGATAGCTCTCTCTTTCCGATAATAGACCGTTTCCCGAAAACATGTCCAAATAATCGATTTGTGCTTTGTTCCGCAGTAACGATTGATTGTCATGCTGCCCATGAATGTCGATGAGGTATTCTCCGATTTCCTTCAGTTGGGTCACGGTAACAAGGCTGCCATTCAAACGGCAGATATTTTTTCCTGAAGCTGAAAACTGCCGGGACAGGAGGATGGTTTGATCCTCCAGGGCTTCAATGCCCATCTCGTCCAGGAGGCCTGAAAGCTTTTCCGGACAATGGAAAACAGCTTCCACCTTTGCCTTCTCTTCACCAGTGCGGATGATCTCACGGGAGGTTCTTCCTCCGAGCAGGGCGTTGACAGCGTCGATCAAAATGGATTTCCCCGCGCCGGTTTCCCCCGTCAGCACGTTCAGACCGTCCTCCAGTTCCACCACCAGCTTCTCAATGATGGCAACATTCTCAACCGACAAATGGACGAGCATGGTTTAATCCCCCTTCGCCAGCAGGTTGAACCTTTCCTGCATCTCTTCGGCAATCCGCTCGGCCCGGGTGACAATGAGGATGGTATCGTCCCCGGCGATAGTACCGACAATTTCAGTCCAGCCCAGTGAGTCAATAGTTGAAGCAACCGCCGAGGCTAAGCCCGGTAAAGTTCTTATCACCAGGATGTTATTGGCGTAATCACTCGATAAATAGCCGCCCCGAAGAATGGACAGAAGTTTTTCGCTCAGTACACCGGAATCATTGCTCATCGCCGTGTATTTTGCCTTGCCTTCCGACGTCATGACCTTGACGAGCCTCAGTTCTTTAATATCCCGCGAAATGGTTGCCTGTGTGACATCCATCCCCTGGCTTTTCAGCCTTTCCACCAGCTCGTCCTGTGTGACGATATCATGGTTTTCAATAATTTCCAGAATCTTTGCATGACGGTTATATTTCATTGCCTGCCACCTTCCCTGTTAGAATTCTATTCATTCTCTTTACCATGGATCTTCGCACGTAGTATATCGTAGAAGTTAAGCTGATAGATGGATACAAACCGGACACCCTGATCCATACACCGAATCGTGATGATATCCCCCGCCACAACACCAACACCTTCCTGCCCGTCCAGTGTCAGGATGGCACTGTCGGGATAATCGTCATTGACGCAGATGCGCAATATGCGTTCGGGGCTTGTTATGAAGGAACGGGAATACAATATATGGGGACAAATGGGGGTTGTAATCATCATTTTCATATCGGGCTGGACAATGGGCCCGCCTGCGGACAGCGTGTAGGCTGTTGAACCTGTGGGCGTTGAGACGATGACACCATCCCCCGGAAAAGAATCAATGAACTGGTTGTCAACATACACCTTCAGGCGAATAAGCCGGGACAGCCCGCCTCTGCTGACAACAACGTCATTGAGGGCAATTCCTTCAAGCACATTGCTTCCGTTACGGTTGATACAGGCTGAAAGAACCATTCGGTTCACAAGAGAGTATTCCCCCCTGGATAAACGCAGGAAGGCGTTGTCAATCTCATTGATTTCAACTTCGGCTAAAAAGCCCACTGTTCCCAGGTTGATACCAAATACAGGAACATCATACCGGAAGACCGAACGGGCTGCATTCAACAGTGTTCCATCACCGCCCAATGAAACCACAAAGGTGGAGGTTCCATACAGTTCAGCTTCGTCAACCCCTCCGGGCAGGCCCAGCGATGTTGCAACCGGCTTGAGTAAAAGGGGAATCATTTCATATTTCCGAATGCAATCGATCACCTTTTTGGTAATCATAAGGTCTTTATCTCTCTTTTCATTGACAGACAGGCCAATTCGAATTTGATCCATAAACCCTGTACCTCCGGTACTATTATACAGTGAAATTGAATAAAAATACAACCAAATTCTTTCCTGTACAAAACGGACGGTGTGCCGTGTTGTTGTGCAGAGATAAACGGGTACAGCCTGCTGAACGAATTGAAGGATCTTCGCATTGTGTGCATAATTTCGAGTAAAGTACAAAGTTTCTTAGCCACATGTAAACAATCCTGATAGTATGAACTGCGTTAAAAAGAACCGTCCCCGGCAGCACACAGGTTTTCATGTGCTGAGCCAACGACCTGGGCAGCCTGCGCAGGTGTTTTTTCGGAAGGAAGCAGACCAAGATGGAGAAGATATTCGATATTCCCCTCGGGGCCTTTAATGGGGGAATAGGACAGTCCATAAATAAAAAAGCCCTCGTTTGTGGCAAAGTCCAGGATCTGTTGAATAACCGACACATGAACGGAAGGATCACGAACAACACCCTTCTTGCCCACCTTCTCCCTGCCGGCTTCAAACTGTGGTTTAATCAGGCAAACCATAGCCGCATCCTGTTTCAGCAGCTTCTTTGCAGGAGGAAGTATCTTTTTCAGCGAAATAAAGGAGACATCAACCGATGCAAAATCAATGGCTTCACCAATGTCTTCAGGCTTGACATACCGGAAATTGGTGCGCTCCATCACTACAACCCTGTTGTCACTGCGAAGCTTCCAGGCCAACTGACCATACCCGACATCAATGGCAAAAACCTTTACGGCGCCGTTTTGAAGCATACAGTCTGTAAAACCGCCGGTAGAAGCCCCAATATCCATACAGGTTTTCCCGTCCAGGCTGATGTCAAATTCCTTCACAGCCTTTTCAAGCTTCAAACCGCCTCTGCTGACATAGGGCATGGGGGCTCCCTTCACAATAACCTGCGCTTGCGGGTCGATGGCGGTACCGGGTTTGTCTTCACGTTCGCCGTTGACAAAAACAAGCCCGGCCATGATGGCCCGGCGCGCTTTTTCTCGGCTGTCGAATTGTCCTGACTCCACAAGGTGGATGTCCAATCTTACTTTTTGCACTTTGGTACCTCGATATAGGTAAGGGGACACACCGCTGCTTCGCGGGTCATCCTTGCTGCGGAATGTCCCCTAACTTAGTTTTAGCTTCATTTCTTCGGGCTTAGGTTTGTTCTTTTTTTAGGTTAACTCGGGGGACACACCCGGGTTGCATGGGCGAGCAGCAAGCTTTAGCTTGCGACCAGCCCGGGTTGCATGGGCGAGCAGCAAGCTTTAGCTTGCGACCAGCCGCTGCTTCGCGGGTCATCCTTGCTGCGGAATGTCCCCTTTCGATTCTGCGGAATGCCCCCTTATGAATGTCTCCTAACTTTGTTTCAGCTTCATTTCTTTGGGCTTAGGTTGTTCTTTTTGAGTCTGTTTATCACCCTTTGCGCAAGGCCCTGCGCGTCAAGGGAGTATTTTTCATATAATTGCTTTGGGTCTGCGTGTTCGATAAGAGCGTCCGGAAACGCCGCAATTTCAACTGGTACATGAATGCCCAAATTATTAAGTTTATTCAGGGCGATGCTGCCAAAACCACCGGTAGCAATATGATCTTCCACCGTCATCACAAGCCCTGTTTTTTTTGCGGACGCTCCAAGCGTTTCAGCATCAAATGGCTTGATAAAACGGTAATACAGCACCTCGCAACTGATTCCAAGGCTCTGCAGTTTTTTGACGGCATCCAGAACCATGGTTGTCATATGTCCTGTTACGGCAATCGTGATATCTTTTCCCTCACATAACCTGACAGCCTGGCCGGGAATGAGTGGATCTGCAGGAATCAGCCCCCGTTTTCCCTGCCCCCTGGGGTAGCGGATGGCTACGGGACCATCTGCCTGCTCCAGAGCATAAGCCAGTGCTTTTTCCAATTCATCATAATCGGCAGGAGTTATCAGCGTAATATTGGGAAGAGCGGAAAACAGCGCAATATCGTAAATACCCTGATGGGTCTCTCCGTCTTCACCAACCACACCGGCACGATCAATCCCAAAGGTAACATTCAGGTTCATTAATGATACATCATGAATGATCTGATCAAAAGCCCGCTGAAAAAACGATGAGTAAATCACGACAACCGGCTTCAGGCCTTTGGTTGCCAGGCCCGCAGCCATGGTTACGGCATGCTGTTCTGCAATGCCTACATCAAAAAAGCGTTTGGGGAACCTTTTCCCAAAATTCTCAAGCCCCGTTCCCTCGGGCATGGCAGCTGTGATAGCACAGATTTTATCATTTTTTTCGGCTATTTCAACCAGCTTGCAACCAAAAACATTGGAGTAACTGCCGTTGCTCATCTTCTTGACCTGGCCGGTTTCAACGTCGAAAGGGGTTATTCCGTGGTATTGCTGTGGTTTTTCCTCAGCAGGTAAATACCCGCGCCCCTTCGTGGTGCATACATGGATCAGGATCGGTCCCTTCATCCCCTTTGCCTTGCTCATCACATCCTGCATCTGAGGAATATTATGCCCGTCCAGGGGCCCGTAATACCGAAAACCCAGTTCTTCAAAAAGCATGCCGGGAAGCAGCAGACATTTGATGGAACCCTTCACCTTGTGGAAGATCTTGTTGGCTGATTTTCCAATGGCAGGTATTTTTTCGACAAGGGTCTGAAAATCGTCTCTGACTTTAAAATAAATAGGCTCGGCACGAATGCGGCTGAGATACCGTGACATCCCTCCGACGTTTTTCGAGATGGACATGCCGTTATCATTAAGGATGACAATCAGATTGGTCTTGCTATTCCCCGCATCGTTCAAGGCCTCATAAGCCATGCCGCCGGTGAGCGCGCCATCACCGATAACAGCCACCACCTGATGGTTTTGCCCGAGAAGATCCCTGGCACGGGCCATGCCCAGGGCTGCAGACAGAGAAGTTGAGCTGTGCCCGGTATTAAAACAGTCATAAGGGCTTTCAGATATCTTGGGAAAGCCCGATATACCGCCCATTTGCCGGATATTGACCAATTCATGCTTTCTGCCGGTTAGAATTTTATGGACATAGGTTTGGTGCCCCACATCCCATACTATTTTATCCTCCGGGGAATGAAATATCGTATGTAAAGCAATGGTCAATTCAACAACACCCAGGTTGGATGCGATATGTCCCCCGGTTCTGGAAATCTTCTCTATTAAAAAGGTTCGGATTTCAGCCGAAAGCTTTTGAAGACAGCATGGCTTCAGATCGATCAGATCAGAAGGCTCGGAAACCTGATCCAATACACTCGTTGAGCACAGGCATTCGCGTCTTTTCAATGATATACTCCTTCTCTCCGTATAATGGCAACCACAAAAAACAGATGCTGCCAAAAAAGAAATCAATAATATATTCTACTAAAACGACCAGGTTAAATCAATTATTTTTTCCCATTGGAAGGCATGAACAATGAAAGGACAAAACCTACCCTGTATACGATAAAACCACTGTTGTTAATACCATATTTCTTGGCAAAGGCCTTTCCGCCAACTGTGAGAGCCGCTATCAACCCGCCGACGGCCGCTTCTGCCCACCCGGGCTGCACCTGGTTTAAAAAAAGTCTGAATACGATGGCTGCACCGGCTGTACCGCTGATGACACTGCAGATATCTCCAATCACATCATTGCAAATGCTGGATACCTTATCCGCATTGCGAATCAGTTTGATGGCCTGCCTGGCACCCGGATACTTTTTGGAGGCCATTGCATGGAAGGGTTTCTCTTCGGCCGCCGTAACTGCCACACCGATCAGATCCGCCAGAACCCCGATCAGGATGATAATGAGCACAGCCAAAAATGCCCAATATGGAGAAATCCTCTCAAACAGGCCTGTGGAAAGAAATAGTATGCCAAGAGATAAAAAGAACGAAACGATTGTAACAGATATCGCCCAAAGGCTTTGCTGCTTCCCGTGCCTGCCCGTAACCTTTTTCACTGGTACCCGCCTGCTCTCGGGGAGCCTGAACTTTTTGCGGAATTGACTGTAATTCAGTTTTTGTTGATTATCCATGTTCTCCATTGTTTATGGTAGTTGATAACTGCTCCATTTCCAAATTCAATAAGTGCCTGAGCGCGACAGCAACCTTGAGGGTATTCTGTCCAATGAGCACCTGATGAAATCATTCATATCGGATGGCGATATACAAAGTAAATTTTGCGGCTTAGGTCAGGCAGGATTTCCCCGGTTGGTACCGTTTGTTGCCAAAACGGCTGTTTCCATTTAACCGTCCGTCGAAGGGTTGCCCGCTTCGAAGCCTGATCACCACTTAGTCCACACTGCAATCCCATGCATATCTGATGTACAGCCTAGGGGTTTTCCCCGAAAGCCTTATCTGCTTCTAGCCTCTTTTGCAGAGTGTATTTCAAATGGCAATAATGCGCTGGTGTTGGCCGACATCAACGCATCTGATCCATTATCCCTCACAAAACCCCACTCAAGGCAGGCTACACTGCCCACAGCACCTAATCGAGGTACCGCAAAACAGGTTCTTACCCGCAACGTAGTCAAGGTCTATAACTGATGAAAGCGCAACCTTTCTCCCACATTTACGAGTCTCCGCGGTAAAGGGGTCATGACCTGCATGCCATTGCAGGCTGCCCCAAAACCTTAACTCCCAGCACCAGCCCATCACTGGGCGTAACAAGCCGACACCAGGAACTTCATCGATGTGCCCTTTAGCGGATTTTTAGGCCCGCCTTCGAAACAAACAGTACCAACTAGAATACTGCGCCATCCGAATATGTTTGAATTATATTATAGCACAGTTTTGAAGGGCAGAAAAGGGCAGAATACGTTAAAAATATCTCTTTAAAGCACTTTAAGGCATTCTGCCAACAATTGAATCCGCTAATGTATCAATAGCCCTGTTATAATCCCCAATGCTGCTCCGGCTATCACTTCCACCGGAGTATGTCCCAACAGCACCTTCAGCTCCTTGTCCAGTTGAACATGTTCGCTGGAGTTTACAAGCTTGTTCAGAACCTCGGCCTGTTTTCCGGCTGCACGGCGCACACCGGCAGCATCCGCCATGACCACCAGGGAAAAGATTGCCGACAGCGCAAAGATATCCGAGGAAAACCCATTATGGATGCCGACAATGGTTGCAAGACATACTGTGAATGATGTGTGGGAGCTTGGCATGCCCCCCGAATCAATAAACTTCTTAAAATCAAACTTCTTCGTCTTAAAATAATGATGCACAAATTTGATGCATTGTGCGATAAACCATGACAGCACCGGAACAAGAAATGCCTTATTCGTAAAAATCTCAAAAAAATTATAGATCATATTTCTTTTGGTCCTTAGCTTAGTTTTTTCTTGATGCGATGTAACAGGCTGCTTCTTTCAGGAACCAGGCTTTGTCCCCAAAGGGGTTTAGGGCGTTCAGCGCCTTTTCGGTGATTTCTGTAAGCATCTGCCGGGCTTTATCCAAACCGAACAAGGTCACATAGGTTGTCTTGTGATTCTTCGCATCGCTGCCCGTCGGTTTTCCAAGCTCTATCCCACAGCTTTCAACATCCAGAATGTCATCTTTAATTTGGAAAGCCACACCGATGCATTCGGCATATTCCGTAAGGGCTTTGCGGATAGAGGAATCTGCACGGGCATACACCGCCGGCGTGAGAATGCTTGCTTTTAACAACGCGCCGGTTTTCTTTCGATGCATGGTTTTTAAGGTTTCTGTTTCGATCGCTTTCCCTTCCGATTCCATATCAATGACCTGGCCGGCTATCATTCCATCTTTACCGGCCGCGTTTGATACAATGACAGCCGCTTCGAGAGCATTTTCCATCTGTTTCCCGGCCTTCAGCGCATTTCTCAGCAAAAGCTCACAGGCCTCATTCAGCAGCGCATCTCCAGCCAAAACAGCCATGGCTTCCCCGAAAACCATATGGTTAGTAGGCTTGCCCCGCCGATAGTCATCATCATCCATTGCGGGCAGGTCATCATGAATGAGAGAATACGTATGAATCATCTCCAAGGCAGCAGCCATGGGCATGATTTCTTCAATGGGCACTTCAAGCATTTTTGCGCAAGCAAGCATTAAAACAGGGCGAATTCTTTTACCTCCCGCCATGATGCTATACTGCATCGACTCTACCAGCTTTTTTTCCGGAACTTCTTTCAGCAGTCGATTAAAATAGCCCTCCAGGTAACTTTCTGTGATGGAGGCAAGGGCAGTAAACTCTTTTATGAAATTCATTTTGGTGCCTCCCAGTTCTCTTCCCGACATTCTCCCTTTTCTTCAATCAGGCGGATGATCTGCTTTTCAGTTTCATCCAGCTTTCCTGTGCAAAAGGCAGACAACGCGACACCTTTTTGAAAAAGCTCCAGAGATTTTTCCAGAGATATGTCGCCTTTTTCAAGTAACGCTACAATTTCTTCGAGCTGCTTCACAGCATCTTCATACTTTAATTCCGGTTCCATCTTAAACTCCTATCATAGGTAAGGGGACACACCCGGGTTGCATGGGCGAGCAGTGCAGCGAAGCGGAACGACCAGCCC
>CAYVFB010000010.1:4640-25345 GCA_964450305.1 uncultured Ruminiclostridium sp. | reverse complement strand
GGGACACACCCGGGTTGCATGGGCGAGCAGTGCAGCGAAGCGGAACGACCAGCCCGGGTTGCATGGGCGAGCAGTGCAGCGTAGCGGAACGACCAGTCGCTGCTTCGCAGGTCAGGCTGTCTGCGGAATGTCCCCTTTTGGTTCTGCGGAATGTCCCCTATCTTAGCTTCAGTTTCATCTTTTCAGGCCTAGGTTTCTGCGGCAGCGATCCTGTTGGTTGTGCATCGCACGGTTCCATCGGAAAGAATGATCTCCAGTTCATCGCCCTCATGAAGCTCACGGACCGATTTGATGATCTGCTCTTTCATGTCGCGGGTGATGCTGTAGCCTCTGGACAGTACCATCAACGGGCTGAGCATATCCAGTTTGCCGCAGAGCAATGACAGCGCGGCGTTTGAAGATTCAATTTTCCGCTTGATGCCATGTTCCAGGTTTTTCTTTAAAATCTCCAGATCCATCTTCTTCTGATTCACCTTATCCATGGGGTGTCGAAGAGACGGGCTTTTCATCAGCCGCTCCAGTGTTTGCCTTTCCTGTTGTATTCTTCCCACTAAAACCCTTTTTAATTGTAATTTCAATTCAGCAAGCCTTTTTATGAGTACTTCTTTTTCAGGTACAACCAGCTCGGCTGCTGCTGAAGGGGTTGGAGCACGCAGATCGGCAACAAAATCGGCAATGGAATAGTCGGTTTCATGCCCTATCGCTGAAATAACAGGTATATCTGAATGAAATATGCTCCTTGCCAGAATCTCTTCGTTAAATGGCCACAGCTCTTCCAAGGAACCTCCGCCACGGGCAATGATAATCACCTGCGCAGCGCGAAAGCGGTTAATAAACTCCAGCGCGTTGGCAATTTGTCTGCTGGCACCCTCTCCCTGTACCATCACCGGGAATATCTTTAATACAGTATTCGGATACCTTCTGAACAGGACATTCATGATGTCCTGGATGACAGCTCCGGTGGGAGATGTGATCACTGCGATGCTTTTTGGCAGAAAGGGCAGCTTCTTTTTTCTTTCGGGATTGAACAATCCCTCCCGTTCCAGCTTTTGCCTGAGTTGCTCATAGGCCAGATATAGATTGCCAAGACCGTCAGGTTCCATGGTTTCAGGATACAGCTGATAGGAGCCCCCCGCTTCGTAGATGGATACGTACCCTCGTATAATGACCTTTAGGCCGTCTTCGGGCCTGAAACGAAGCCTTTGGTTTTGGGTTTTGAACATCACACATTTGATGACGCTTTGCTCATCCTTCAGCGTAAAGTACATATGACCTGAAGAGTGCAGCTTGAAGTTTGAAATTTCACCGGTGACACAAACATTGGATAAAACATTGTCAAAGGAAAACAACCGCTTAATATATCTGGTTAACTGGCTGACACTTAATCTTTCCTGCATAGGCTTACCCTTCCACGTTTTGAAGGGAAGCTGCAACCTTGCCCAGAACGCCGTTAATAAAGGTTTTTGATTGATCGCCGCCATACTTTTTGGCAAGCTCCACTGCCTCGTTAATAGATACATTCCAGGGGATATCCTTGCGATACTGCATTTCGTAAATTGTCAGGCGCATAATTGCAAGATCAACCTTTGGCATTCGTTCCAGGGTCCAGCCTTTGGCATGATTCTGTATAAGCATGTCAATTTCATTCTTTTTCTCCATCGCTCCCTGCACAACGCCTAGAAAATACTCTTTTTCCGTATCTTCAAGGGGTTTTTCGACTTCAGAAAGAAACAGTTCTATCTGTTCCTGAATATCATCATCGCGCAGCTGAAACTGATAAAGAAGTTTCATCGCAAGCTCACGAGAGACTCTCCTGCTCAAATTATCCACCTCTCCTTAAAGCACATCACCGCTCTGTCCGCCAGAGATATCCTTATTATACCCATACGCTCTGAAAGCTGCAAGGGAAAAGTTGGCGCTTAAATATTCTTGCATGCTCTGTAATTATACTGTATAATAAAACTGATTTTTCTTGATGCTTTCCATATTCACCCATGGAAAACAGTCCAACCATAATCAACACGACATGGCGATGCCATAAACAGGATCATAACACCGGCTAAGCATTTCGAGTACCCTGAAAGCTTTGCCGTTGCCTGAAGGAGGGTTAATTATGTTTTGTCCCAAGTGCGGTCAGGAGGTTGGTGAATATTCACGCATCTGCCCGGCATGCGGAGAGCTGCTTGAAACCACATCTGCGGCGCAGCCCCAACCTGATTACAATAATGCGCAGCAGCCACAACCTGATTACAATAATGCGCAACAGCCACAACCTGATTACAATAACGCGCAACAGCCACAACCAAATTACAACAATTCTCAGCAGCCGAACAATTATCAACAGATGCCCGTTATCCCCGATTATAAGGTTCAGTGCATCCTTTTAATTGTGTTCAGCGCCATGTGCTGTTGTGTCGGTATCGTTGCGCTGGCCTTTGCAATTGTTGCCATTGTATACTCCGGAAAAATCGCTCAGCATATCAATGCCGGCAACATTGACCTTGCCCAGGATGCTTCTAAAAAGACGAAAATGTGGTGCTGGATAAGCTTTGGGGTTTTGATGCTCAGCCTGATAGGTGTAGTTCTTTATTATGTTTTTATTTTCTCCACCGTTATGGCCCTCCCCGAATACCAGGATATGTTAGATCAATTTATGAATATGCCTTATGATTATTAATTGTAAGAACGTTGACGGAAAACTGATCAAAAAGGGGCTTACTCTTATGGGTAAGCCTTTTTTCAGAGCATTCCTTCTGATGGGAACCTGCCTGATACTTGCAGCGGCAGTTCTGTTCGTTTATTGGATGAATCCCTCGAAGAACCCCTTTGCGCCGGTCTGTTTCTTTTACCGCTTAACAGGGCTCTACTGTCCTACATGCGGCATGACTCGAGCCATGTACCATGTATTGCATGGAAACTTTGCACAGGGTTTTTCGATGAACGTCTTGTGGCCTGGTATTTTACTGTTCCTTGGTGCGTCTGCCGGGCTGTGGTTTTTTTGGCTTGTCGCCAACAAAAATCCACTTCATCGGGCAAACCTGGTTTTGCGCAAATACCCTGCAATCTCATGGTTCATCCTTATCGTGCTGTTTGGCTTCTGGATTTTCAGAAACATTCCGGTCTATCCTTTTACCTTGCTGGCACCCTAACGCAACCGGTTCAAAGCCTTCCGGTAAAGATGTCAAAGATGGTATAGCCAGCCACCGTCATGGCAACAACATAGCCAAGCAGAAGAATGATGATCCATAACAGGCACGCTCTCGAAAAATTTTTTCTGTGAATATTCCCGTTGGATGAAAAAGCCCAGATCGCCATGACGACGATATTGACGATGGGCAGCAGGAAAAAGAGCATGGTGATCATCCATTCTCCAATACCAAGGGTCCGATCTTCAGATACATCGCGTTTCGGTTTTTGTTTCAACCCGTCATCTGGTATCTCTTCCCGCCCATCCTGAACCAAAGGAACTGCCGGCTGTTGTTCGGGGTGGCTCTCCAATGGCTGCTCCAACGGTATTGAATTCACTTCATCCTGTTGTTTCATATCTGCTTCATACCTCCGTTCTTCGCTTATTCGTAAAGCGGAAGCAACCCGCCATAGTCAACGATTTCATTTTCGTCCAAACAGGTCCATTTCAAGCCATGCTTAGCCAGAAATGCTTTCACATCCTCCGCACCCTCAAGCGTATCCAGATTACCCGTAAAAGCAATCATTTCCCTTTCGATAAACCCTGCCGCTCCACCAATAAAGCCATAGCTTAGCCCAGGCAGGCATATCTTTGTCTGGGGAGCCAGGGTTAAAACATCAAGCCCGTTGTCACGGGCAGCCCTGGCAATGGAAGGATCAGACGTAATCAGGCTTTCGGGTGTGACCGGCAAGGTGGCGCATTTTGCATACCCCTGGTTGACATGGACCAGACGAATGGAACAACGCTTCAAAAACTCGGATGCAACACTGTCTGTGTGGCGCAGGTTATGAAACGCAAGCTTTCCGACAATGGCAACATTGTAAGCAATATCAAGAGGATATGTCGCTTTCAGCATCGTTTTTCCGGGAACTATGGTAAACCCGAAATGCCGGAGCTGTTCAAAAAGCTTAGCATTTAATTGAGGCTGACATATCAGGAGGTCCTGCGCTATGTGCAGCAATTGCATGTCGGGATGGCCTGAAACAGAAGGCTGCAGGCTTTCACTGCAGGGGACCTCAACAAGCTGGATCCCCAGCTGTTGAAGCTTATATTTCATGCCCGGCTTGATTCGTTCATCTACCGCCAAAAGCGATACCCGGCTGCCCGGAAACAATGTCTGGTGGAGGAACCCCAATATGCACACCTGCCCGTCGTCAAGCATATGATGTTTACAGCCGGAGGTTTTCAGGGCCCGAAGCCCCCAGGCTTTTCACATAAAGCGCCGCATCCGCACGGGTGCGGCATTTTCCCTCGCCTCTGGCCAGTCCCACTCGCCAGATATTGCTAATTCCGCACGGGTGCGGCACTTTCTTTGGATCCTTGCTGACCCTTGGCTTGTTCGCACGGGTGCGGTATTTTTTATCATCAGATGCTGATTTTCAGAAGAATTTCCTTTAGTTCCGCCAATGCATCCATGGGGACGGCCACACCCTTCTGACTGGGTTTGAAAGCATCTTCCGTGCTGTCATACCAGAAAACCCTGATATCCACATATTCCTTACCGCTTTTGGAAACCTGCTTAATTTGAATTTCTTCACGGTTGTTTTTTGTAATTTTCCCGACTAATTCTTCTTTATCCCAAAAAGACGCCATGGATATACCTCCTTTCCATCTGTCTGAGTTGAAAATTTTTGCTGATTGCACTAACACCGGTACTTTACATACATACTGATGCATTTCTGCAGTGAAATTATTATATCATACCGCTGCTAAAAAGGCTTAACAAGAATTCAGTATTTTTTAAATGATTTTGGTCATACTAAATGCGGAAACCTGTAATAACAGGAAATGTTTCTTTCCGTTGCAGGCTTTTCATTAAGGGTTCGGGCTGTGAAACAGCTAACCCTTCGGACACTATGGTAAAGGAGTTGTCGGTATGAGAACACCTGTTGACAGATTGGCAGTCCTGCTAATGATTGTGGGAGCGATAAACTGGCTGACGGTCGGGCTTTTCGGGTTTGACTTTGTAGCCAGCATATTCGGTGGCGTCGATGCACTGGGCAGCCGAATCATTTACTCTCTGGTAGGGATTGCAGGCATTTACAGCATCAGCCTTCTGTTCCGGGAGGCACCTGCCAACGAATAATCTGTGACACTGCCGGCCCCGCAATGAATTTGGAGTTCCTGCTCCTGGTAATAAAGGCGCATCTCGTCATAGAAATGCGCCTTTTGCCATCACTAAATTATTTTGTGAAATAATTTACATTCTCTAATACAGTCTCGGGTTGGAGTAACACATAAAACACTTTCAGCTCTAGTTCTTTAAAATCATTAATTCAATTCTGCGGTTTCTCTGTCGCCCTTCCACCGTGCGGTTATCCGCAATGGGTTTGAACTCCCCATTGCCTGCCGCAGTGATCTGCCCCGGCTTGATACCGATGGAATCCACCATATACAGAACAACGTTGGTAGCACGCTTGGTGGACAGCTCCCAGTTTGAGGGAAAAAGCGGCGTATTAATGGGAACAGTATCGGTATGCCCGACGACCATGATTTCATTCTCCAGCGAAACCAGGGTTTTCCCCAAAATATCCAGGGTGCTTCTGCCGTCTTCATTAATTTCAGCACTTCCGGGTTTGAAAAGAACCTGAGCATTCAGCCTGACCAGCAGAAAATCCCTTTCATCAATTACTTCTATCAATTCAGACATCCCCAGGTCAATCACACCGGATTTCATTTGATCCATTGCTCTTTGCATTTTTCCTTTATTGATACTTTCGGTATCATCCAGAATAATTTCGTCAGCCGTTTCAATATATTTCTGATTATCGACCTGTTTTTCACCGGTATCGTCAGGGTTGACAAAATTTACTGTTAAAATACTCTTCCCCATGTTACCTCTCAGGTCACTCCCGTTACCCTGCCCCTGGAATGAGCTGCGCAGAGAATTCGCCAGCTCTTCGTATTTTTGATTGTCGATGGTTGCCATGGAAAAAAGAAGTATAAAAAAACACAGGAGGTTCGTCACCAAATCTCCGTAAGTAGTCAGCCAGTTTCCGGAATCGTCACCGCCACCGCCGCCGCCCCTTTTTTTCAGCGCCATATCTTCACCGCCTTATGCTTGCGCCGGATGTTTATGCTTTCTGTTTATCCTTATCCGCAGCTGAATCCTCCCCAACAACAAGCTTTTCGTAGTCAGCCCGCTGATCAGGAGACAGGAATGTCTTCAGCTTATGCTCCATAATCCTTGGATTTTCACCAGACTGGATGGACAGAACACCTTCAATCATCATTTCCTTAATTCGAATTTCTTCCTCACTGCCTGCCTGCAATTTCGCCGCTATCGGAACGCATACAAAATTTGCCAGAACGCTTCCGTAAAAGGTCGTAACCAGTGCCAGAGACATGGCTGGGCCAATTTTGGAAGGATCGTCCAGAGATTTTAAAAGGTTAATTAAACCAAGCATGGTTCCGATCATACCCCAGGATGGAAATTCTGCGGCCATTGTTTTAAAAATGGAAATAGCCTTGCCGTGCCGCACACTCATGTTATCGAGCTCCAGCTGCATGGAGTCGCGGATGATTTCGGGCTCAACGCCATCGACAACCAGCTCCAGTGCTTTTTTCAGGTAGTCGTCTTTTATGTTTTCCTGCCCTGATTCCAAAGCCAGCAAGCCTTCTCTTCTGGCCTTCTGTGACATGTCTACAAGCATCTGAATGGTTTGAAAGGGAGAATCGTCCCGTTTTTTAAAGATCTTTGGCATTACCTTGCCAAGCTTTTTCAAGTCATCCATGGTAAAACCGATAATGGTTGAAGCAATACCTCCGCCCATGGTGACAGCTATCGAACTTAAGCTCCAGAAAGAGGACAAACTCCCCCCTCCGTCAAGCATTCCATATACCAAAAAAGCAATACCTAAAAGCAGGCCTAATAAGCTGGCAAGATCCATAAACGAAATCTCCTGTTCCTTATTTTGCATCATACTCGGCCAATGTTAAGACTTTTTCCGGAAACCGTTCCATGGCCGGATGCTTTCTGTTGTTAAAAGTCAACGAAAAAACATTGCAGCTTCTCTATGGATATATCGTAATAAAGTCGCATTAACTTAACAACTCGACTTTCCAAAACGTATTGCATTTTTATGCATTCGGATGTATAATCATACTTTAAAACTGTTTGGAGGTGTCCTATGAAGCATTTGTTATGTTTGAACGACTGGACGACGGAAGAAATCATCCATTTACTTGATTTGGCGAGCAAGCTGAAGTATGAGCAAAATAATGGTATCCGCCATGACCATCATCTACGGGGGAAAACCATGGGAATGATATTCAGCAAATCCTCCACACGTACCCGTGTATCTTTCGAGGTGGGCATGCAGCAGCTTGGCGGTTATGCGCTGTTTTTAAGCTCTGCCGACATTCAGCTTGGTCGCGGTGAAACCGTACATGACACGGCAAAAACACTTTCCCGATATTTGGACGGGATTATGATCCGCACCTTCAAGCAGCAAGATGTGGAGGATCTTTCCCGGTATGGAAGCATCCCCATAATTAACGGATTGACCGATGAACTGCATCCATGCCAAATTCTGGCTGATCTGCAGACCATCCGGGAGAAAAAGGGAGCCTTGAAGGGCTTGAAGCTCGCCTATGTGGGGGATGGTAACAATGTAGCACATTCACTGCTGATTGGATGTGCCAAAACGGGGATGAACATTTCGGTAGCTTCGCCACAGGGGTATACCTGCAGCAAAAAATACACCGACATGGCCCTGAAGATTGCCGAAAGCACCGGCAGTGTCATTGAATTAACCTCCGATCCCAAAAAAGCTGTTTTGAATGCAGATGTTGTATACACCGACACCTGGGTCAGCATGGGGATGGAAAAGGAAAAAGAAGAGCGCATGGCTATCTTCGCACCCTATCAGGTCAACAGCAGCCTGCTGGCATCCGCAAAGCCCGATGTTATATTTATGCATTGCCTGCCCGCATACAGAGGGTATGAGGTAACCGAAGAGATCATAGACGGCCCCTGCTCGGTGGTTTTTGACGAAGCCGAAAATCGTCTGCATGCTCAAAAAGCGGTTATGGTTACGCTGATGAGTGATTCAGTGTAAAAGGGGGCCTGTGTATGGACTATTCATTTATTATCAGGCGTGCCAAAGCTTCAGACGCGGCAGATGTTCATGCCATCATTCAGAAGGCATTTCGTGAATATGCACAGGCTGCCGGGATAACTGATGTGGAAGCCCTCAGGGAAACTGTCGATGATATTGAAAGGGAAATCCGAAGCAAAGTGGTTTATATTGCTTTGATCGACAAGGTTGTCGTCGGTACGGTACGCGTGGACATTTCCGGTGATACTGCCTATATCAGCCGTTTTGCGGTGAATGCATCTCATAGGAATATCGGTATTGGAAAGTCTTTAATGAACCTTGTGGATAAGTATCTGATTTCAAAGAAGGTACGACAGGTTTCCCTGCATACAGCCTCCCGGTATTGCATTCTGATGCGCTTTTATTATGGCAGGGGTTTTTATGTGGAATCTGTCAGCCATGATCGCGGTTACCCACGGGCCAGGCTGGTAAAGGAATTCAATTTATTTTGTCACTAAAACACATTTTCATGTTCTAAAAAAGCCGGGCAACTATCTGCCCGGCTTTTTTTCATATGGATTGAATGTATGCAGCCATGCCTGATGATTTATAACATTTGCATGGCTTCCATGGCTTTTGCTGCGATATTCTTCGCCGTTAACCCATAAAGCTCCAACAGCTCATAGGGGTTACCGGATTTTCCAAACTTGTCTTCAATGCCGACCATCTTGACTGGCACCGGATATTCACTGCAAACCACCTCGGCTACAGCGCTTCCGAAGCCGCCTATGATGTTGTGTTCTTCCGCGGTGACGATACAACCGGTTTCTTTTGCGGCCTTGATGATGATGTCTTTATCGATGGGCTTGATGGTATGGATATCGATGACCCTTGCGTTCACGCCATCCTCTTCAAGCAGCTTCGCGGCTTCCAGTGCATACTGCACCATCAGGCCGTTGGCGATGATTGTGACATCGGTTCCATCCTTCAGCATGACACCCTTGCCAAGCTCAAACTTTGTATTTTCATTATGGATGACGGGAACATTCAGACGGCCAAGCCTTAAATATACAGGGCCTTCATGCTCGATGGCGGCCTTTACCGCAAATGTTGTGCTGTATGCATCGCTGGGGCTGATAACGGTCATGTTTGGAATAGCCCGCATTAAAGCGATATCTTCAATCGCCTGGTGGGATGCCCCGTCCTCGCCTACTGAAATGCCTGCATGGGTAGCACCTATTTTCACGTTCAGGTTCGGGTAACAGATGGAGTTACGCACCTGCTCGTAAGCCCTGCCCGAAGCAAATATTGCAAATGTACTGGCAAACACGATCTTGCCGCAGGTTGCCAGCCCGGCAGCCACGGCCATCATATTGCCCTCGGCAATCCCCATGTTGATGTGACGCTCGGGATATTTTTTCTTGAAAACGTCGGTTTTTGTGGACTTGGACAGATCCGCGTCCAGCACTACGATTCTCTCATCGGCCCCCGCTGCAGCCAAAGCTTCTCCATAAGCCACACGGGTTGCTATTTTATCTGCCATAAATGATCACCCTCCGTAAATATTTCTCTATCACCCCGGACAACCGGAGCATTATAGATATCTGGTTTTCAGATACAAGCTTTTCTCATCATGCATCCACAGATGCAAGGTATGCATTCAGTTCCGCAATGGCACGATCTCTTTCTTCAGGCTTTGGAGCAACACCATGCCAGCCGGCCTGGTTTTCCATGAAGGAAACGCCCTTGCCCTTGACGGAATGACACACAATCATGTTGGGGTTACCCTTATGCTGTTTCGCATTTTCAACCGCCTGGCGAATTTGCTCGAAGTCATGTGCATCAATGGATTGAACATACCAGCCGAAAGCCTTGAATTTATCGGCAATGGGTTCGGGGTTCATCACCTCGGTGATCTTGCCGTCGATTTGCAGCCCGTTATTATCGACAAAACAAATCATATTATCCAGTTTGTAATGGGCAGCCGCCATGGCCGCTTCCCAAACCTGGCCTTCCTCAAGCTCTCCGTCACCCATACCAACGAAAACACGGTAACCCTTTTTATCAAGCTTTGCTGCCAGGGCCATTCCCACTGCAGTCGATATTCCCTGGGCAAGGGAGCCCGTGGACATATCCACGCCAGGAACCGTATGCATGTTGGGATGACCTTCCAGATAGCTGTCTGTCTTGCGCAGTGTGATCAGATCCTCCTTCGGGAAGAAACCCTTCTCAGCCAGGGTTGAATACAATACCGGTGCGCAATGCCCCTTGGACATGACAAAACGATCCCTGTCCGGGTTTTTATCCTGTTTCACATCCACCTTCATCTCTTTGAAGTATAAATAGGTCATCACGTCTGTAAGGGAAAGAGAGCCCCCGGGATGACCGCTTCCTGCTGCGGTGGTCGCCTCTATAATCCCCTTGCGGATATTTGTGGCGGTTTTTTTCAAAGACAATATTTCCTTTTGATCCATAAACAACAACCCTTTCTATCATTCATTTCATTGTTGGCCTATTCAAATTAATTAACAATACTAACCATTCATTTTTTACTGAAAGCGCAAAGCCATCTCAATAAAAAAGTGAATCGGTTGCTGCCTGAACTGCACGGAATGCTTCTGTGCATTAAGTGGACAATCTGCAACCATAAAAAGTATATCGGAAAAAATCAAATTCATCAAGGGTTTCTTACCTGATGTGAAGCAGTGTTGTTACTTTTGGCAGGTAAACAGGCATAGCCTGCTGAACGAAGTGAGGGATCTCTCATTACTCCTGACAAGGTCCTTCGCTGCGCTCAGGATGACATCAATGCGTTCAGGATAAAACACATACCTCTGAAGCAACTTATGAACTTATTAGGTGGTGGTGTGAGCAGTCTCGCACAACCAAGGTTTCGCCAAACGACACGAAACCCAGGCAGGTTTCACAGCAGAAGCGTAGTGTTTTACCTTATGTGATGTGGCGTGAACCCTTCCCCGAAAACTTCACGTACATCAGTCAGCAGCACAAATGCATCCGGGTCGATTTCTCGGACGGTATTTTTTACTTTGTGGATCTCTTCTTTTTTTACCACGCACAGTAAAACCGTATAGGAATTTCCCGTGTACATGCCCTTTCCGTAAAGGCCTGTTACACCCCTGTCTATTCTGTCCATCAATGCTTTTGCTATGCTGTCGGCTTGCATGGAGATGATCATCAACGATTTGGAAAAATTTATTCCTTCCAGAAAGCCATCCAGTGTCTTTGCGGAAACAAACAGAGCCACGGCTGAATATAAGCCCAGTTGAAAGCTTTTGAAGACAATGGCGGCCATTAAAACCACCAACCCGTCCAGAATTATCAGTATTTTTCCGACGGGTATCCAGGGGAATACCCTGGCAAGCAGGGCAGCTGCCATGTCTGTTCCCCCCGTGGTCGCTTCCTCCTTGAATACAAAGCCCAGGCCAAGGCCGGTGATCACACCCCCGGCAAGCGCGTACAAAAGTAAATCATGGCTGCCTGAACCGACTGTATCAGTGAGTAAAATATCCGCAAAGCTTGAAGTCCACGGCTCGGTGATATCGATGATGACCGACAGGAGCAAGGCTCCGATGATGGATCTGACAATAAAATGCTTGCCACGAACCTTTAACCCCGCTAAAAACAGCGGAACATTCATTGCAAGCATGGCAACCCCCACCGGGATTTTCTGACCTGACAGATAAAACAAAACCGTAGCAACTCCGGAAACCCCTCCCGGAGCGATTTTATGGGGAATGAGAAATATGTTCATGGACAGAGCGAGAATGGCAGACCCTAAAAATATCTGTAATAGCGACAGGGTATGCTGCATAATCCTCTTCATCTTGCTCACCTCATGGACAACAGACCACAAAACGGATTGTGCTGTGTACTGAACCTATCATACGCAAAACAGGCAAAATCATTCCATTAACATCAAATTGTCTCCATCTTATGAAACTGTCGATACCATCCAGCGAAGTGACTTCCGTATCCGTCAGAAAAAGCAATTCATCGATGATTTATGTATACTCCGCAATTGGCCTGATAAAGAAAAAAACCGGGATAACCCGGTTTTATTTCATACCATATTTCTTCTTGAATCTGTCAACACGTCCACCGGTATCTACAAACTTCTGTTTACCGGTAAAAAAAGGATGGCACTGTGAACATATTTCCACGTGAAGATCCTTCTTTGTTGAACCCGTTTCAAATGTTTCTCCACAAGCACATTTCACGGTTGCTTTCCCATAATTCGGATGAATACCGTCCTTCATTCTTTTCACCTCGCTTACAAGCACATGCTCTATTCCACATGCCTTGGCATGTTCTTCTTAAAAAGTGCCGATTGCTATTATAACACAATAAAAATTGCATGGCAAGCAAAAGAATTTCGCATTGATACATGGGAGACGATTTTTTGTTTCAATTCAGGGTAAGCAGGCACAGCCTGGTGAACGAAGTGAAGGAGCTTTTATTCTGACAAGATCCTTCGCTACGCTCAGGATAAAACACATAACTATGCAGTATCTTATGAATTGATTAAAGGGGGTGTGGACAGGAACGAATTTTTTGTTTCGGTTCCTTCGACGCTTCTTTTGCATAGGTAAATACTGGTTGACAAACCCCGGGGTTGCGCATATAATCTATAAAAAGTGAGTGTACCTGAACCTGGGAGCAATCATGCCCCAAGGTGAGCGGTACAGGAAGAAGCTTCTTCTACACGCGGTTCAAGCCCGCGGAGTCACCTGATGGTGATTCTGCGGGCTTTTGTTTTACCTGGGAGCCGGCTCGGAAAGTCTGTTTATTCTTTAGAAACACGCATAAACATGTAATAATGAGCGGAGCTATGCGGGTTTCAAGCCATGAAAAGTAGTGTCTTATGAATAAACATGCTTTCCCGAACGGTCTCCCAGGATGATGGCACATTGTTCCTAAAATCACGGTGAAAGGGGTCTGGAGCGTTAGACGAGTTGAGAATTCAAAGAAATATCCCGGTTTACTATACCTATATGGGCTTGTTTCAATTGATTATCGGGCCCATTATCATGCTGTACTTATTGGACAAGGGGCTTAGCTATACGGAAATCATGGTCATGGAAGCCTTTTTCTCCGTCGCAGTGGTGGTTTTGGAGGTGCCCTCCGGGGCTTTGGGTGACTTGCTGGGCAGGCGGTTCAGTCTGTTTCTTGCCGGGATCTTTATGGCTCTTGGTGCTGTTGCCTATATCACCGGGTCACGCATCTGGCAGTTTATGCTTGGTGAGGCCCTGTTTGCATGCGGAATGAGCCTGAAATCAGGGTCTGATACCGCAATCGTCTATGATTCGCTGAAAATCCTCGGAAAAGAAAAAACATTTGCAGACATCCAGGGCAAGGGCGAAGCATATGCGCTTGGGGCCCAAATAGTCGGCTCAATCCTCTCGGGCTTTGCTTACAGCCTGAATAAAGAGCTGCCCCTGTTGATATCCGCTGTTCTAATGGTGGGTTCATCTGTCGCGGCCCTCTTTCTGTATGAAATAAAAACCTATGAGGATGAGAAAAAACCCGGGTATTTCCAACAAATCGCTATCAGTGCACGGTTCCTGGTAAATCACCAGCGTGTACGGTCCATCGTTTTATATGGAGTATTCTTCTTCGTATTTTTCCGTATCGGTTTCTGGTATTACCAGCCCTATTTCCAGGATGTCGGTATTCCGGATAAATACTTCGGGCTCCTCTTCGCATTGTTCAATATTGTTGCTACTTTGACTGCACGCAGCGCAGGAAAACTGATTGAACGAACCAGGGGAAAATCCATGATCCTGTTATCCGTGCTCATGGCTGCCTCCTTCGTTCTGCTGGGTGTCACAAGATATCCCATCGGGTTTGTGTTCATATGCCTGCAGCAGGTAGCCAGAGGGCTGCAGATGCCTGTTTTTATGAAATACATGAACAAGCATATTCCCAGCAATCAACGGGCAACCATCATATCTTTCAGCAGCTTGTTAAAAAACCTTGCAGTTACAGCTGTTTTTCCCGTAGCAGGTTATTTCATGGATCGGATAGATGCCGTGCAGATAAACCTGTATACAGGTCTGTTCATGATCGCAGGAACGATATTCTTTTATTTCTTCCTGAATAAAAGAATGAAAAGAGTAGGAGCTGATGAAGTGAAACCTGGGTAAAAAACGTGAACGGATCCCTTGTTCTGATTGGTACATGAGATCTGCCCCGTGGATCAAAGTCCCCATGTATTGTCAGCTTGTTTCCGGGTTTTTCTGCCTGTTCCGCCGCAGGCAGGGCAGGGTTCAGTTAAGGTTTGCTGCAGATTATTGCGTACTTTTTTCCGGGTTATTTCCACCAGGCCCAGTCGGGTCATCCCCAGAACTACGGTCTTTGTACCGTCCTGCTTTACCGCCTCTCTCAGCGAAGACAGGACCTGCTCCTTATGCCCGTTTTCCTGCATATCGATAAAATCGATCAAGATAATTCCGCTGATGTCCCGAAGCCTGATCTGCCTGGCAATGGCGATTGTCGCCTCCAGATTGGTGAATAGAATGGTTTCTTCCTGATCATTCCGGCCTGTGAATTTGCCCGTGTTCACATCGACCACTGTCAGGGCTTCGGTCTTATCAAAAACGACATATCCGCCGCATTTCAGCCAGACCTTTCGGGCCAATGCCTTCTGTATCGCGGATTCCACATGGTAAAAATCAAACAGCTCATATTCTCCGCAATAGTATTCCACTTTCATTTTCATGTTGGGAGAGATATCTTCCATAAGCTCCAGTAAGCCTTCATACTCGTTGCGATCATTCACAACAAACCGCTGCACTCCCGCATTCAGCAAATCCCTCGCAAGCTTCTGTACCAGGTCGGGTTCACTGTAAAGACACCGCGGGACGGCACCCTTCGCTTCTTTCCTGCTCACTTTTTCCCAAAGCTTTCGAAGAAGAAGAATATCATCCTCCAGTTCAGACGGATCTATCCCCTGGGCCGCCGTGCGGATGATCAATCCCATTCCTGCAGGGCAAATCTTTTCGGCGATGCCTTTCAATCTTTCCCGTTCTTCTTTTTCCTGAATTTTTTTGGAAACACCAACCCCCGGAGCAAAAGGGCATAATACCGTATTTCTTCCCGGAAGAGTAATGTGGGTGGTAACTCTGGGGCCCTTGTTCTCAATGGCTTCTTTCTTTACCTGCACGGTGATCTCCTGGCCCTGCCGGATCAGGTTTTCTATTTTTTCATCCGGTTCCCGGTGAGATTGGGATGATTCGTCCAGGTCCTGATGAAGTCCGGTAAAAATATCACCGGCATAAAGAAAAGCGTTCTTTTCAAGGCCGATATCCACAAAGGCGCATTGCATCCCGGGAAGAACCCGCTCCACCTTTCCACGGTAAATGTTCCCGATAAGCTTTTTCTGTCCAGGCGAATCCATGTAGATTTCTGCCAGCTCGCCGTCTTCCAGTATGGCAACCCTCGTTTGATCGGGTTTTATGTCTACCAATATCTCCTTAATCATTCTTCACCTGAAACCCTGTTAATATAAATTTTATTCCTATAGCAAGGCAAGGGTTCCCCCGCCGCTTTTTTATCGGTAGTTTAGCTGGTTTTTTCCCTTCCTCAGAGCATCTGCTCATCCAGCAGTGACAACCAGTTGTTTTCTATTCCCCCCAATAATAAAGCCCTGTGCATTGACAGCAGCTCCAGCCCGGCCTGAAAAGCGTTTGATACGCCAACAAGGAACAGATCAGGCCTGATGTTGTCATCCTGGCCTGCGCCGAGCAATACCTCAAAGAAACCGCTGCCGGTTTCGGAGGTTCCCGACAATTGATATATGAATGGACGGATATTTTTTTCCTTTTCACCGCTCTTGGTTTTTTTCATTACCAGGATGGTATCCGTTGCCAAAACATCCGCGATAAGCTTTTGAAGCTCCAGCCCTTCCGGTGCTTTAAAGCCTACACGGTAGCTTGCTGCTGATATCTGACCCATCAGATTGGAAGGATTCTTTTTCTCTTTTGCATCCATCAACCTGATTCCCGGGGGCAGCGCGTTGTTCATAATCTGCAGGAACTGCCCGGGTTCAATCCTGTCGGTAAGCTCCACATCGGCAAACTCACCGTCGCTTGTAAGCCCCAGAGGCATGGGCTGTCCAAAGACAATTTGCGGTCTGGGGTTAAACCCCTGTGAATGGGCTATGGGAAGCCCGGAACGTTTAAATACCCGCTCGAACAATCGCAGGATATCCAAGTGTCCGATAAACTTCAAATCGTCCCCACGTCTAAACTGAAACCTGATATACATGGTATCCTCCAATGTCAGCATGAAAAGCGCTGGCTATCCTTTTTTAAGCTTTCCCGCCCTGTTCTTTGTCGGCAGAGGAAATCAGTGATACAGCACTGAAAGAGTTGCTGTCAACGGTTTATAGCGTTTCCTCTTCGTTATCCATCCTGCAGATCCCAGCTGAGAAAACCGTACTGCCGCAGCCTGCGCACTTCACGCGGCAATTGGGCGTAAGAGCCTCCTCATAAGCCTTCCTGCATTCCTTTTCAAGAAATTTCTTCGATACGCCCATATCCAGATGATCCCACGGGAGGGTTTCCTCAAACGCTCTTTGTCGATTGGCATAAAAGCCCGGAGCAATCCCTTCATCCTCAAAGGCTTTCATCCAGACATCATATTTAAAATATTCATCCCAGCTGTCAAACCGACATCCATTGCGCCAAGCGCTGTGAAGCACCCTTCCCAGCCTTCGGTCCCCGCGTGCAAGCACTGCTTCAAGCTGGCTGGTTTTGGCCTCATGCCAGTGGAAGGTGACCGATTTGGATGCTTCGCGAATCTTCTCACGCAGAAGCTTTTGCTTAACTCGGAACTGCTCCAGCGTGTCCTGCCCGAACCATTGAAACGGGGTGAAGGGCTTGGGGACAAAACAGGCCGCGCTGACATTCACCCTTAAATCCCTTGCCCTTTTCTCCTTCGGAACCCTTTTATATGCCCGCACGACCTCTGCAGCCAACCTTGCAATCCCTTCGATATCTTCATCGCTTTCAGTGGGCAGGCCTATCATGAAATACAGCTTGACGCTGCTCCAGCCACCTTCGAAGGCAAGGCTGACAGAGCCGATGATATCCTCTTCGGTAATGCCCTTGTTGATCACATCCCTTAAGCGCTGAGTACCTGCCTCCGGCGCAAAGGTAAGGCCGCTTTTGCGCACCTTTTGCGCTTTTTCCATCAGATCCAGTGAAAAATTATCGATACGCAGCGAGGGCAGGGATAAATTTACCTTTTTCTGCTCGGTCAATTTCAGCAGTTCATCCGTGAAATTGGTAAGGCAGGAATAGTCACTGGTGCTTAAGGATACCAGTGAAATTTCTTCATAGCCTGTTTTTGCTATGGCACCTTCAGCCTGCTTTAGTAAAACCTCCGGCGTTTTCTCCCGCACAGGCCTGTAGATAAAGCCTGCCTGGCAGAAGCGGCAGCCCCGGATACAGCCCCGGAACATCTCAAGCATAATCCTGTCGTGGACGGTACCGATAAACGGAACGATAATGTCCTCCGGAAAATCCGCTGTGTCCAGATCGTGAATGATCCTTTTGCGGACGGTTTTACCGATACCCTCCATAACAGGGGTTACGGACGCAATGGTTTGATCCGGATGATAGGACACGGTATAAAGACAGGGGACATAAACCCCCGGAATCTTTGCCGCGGCTTTTAAAAACGCTAATCTTTCAGCTTCCGTCCCTTTCCACTGGCGGTATGCATCGATCACCTCAAGGATAACCTCCTCACCCTCGCCAATAACGAAAAGATCTATAAAATCGGCCAGGGGTTCAGGATTGCATGCGCAAGGCCCTCCGGCGATGACAAAGGGATCGGATTTTTTTCTTTCTGAGGATAACAGCGGAACACCCGCAAGATCCAGCATGTTCAGGATATTGGTATAACTCATTTCGTACTGAAGGGTAAAACCCAGCATATCGAAGTCCCGGATGGGATCTTTCGTTTCAAGGGCGAAAAGCGGAATTCCCTTTTGCCGCATGATCTCTTCCATGTCCACCCATGGTGCAAATACCCGCTCGCAGAATGTGTCCTGCCTGCGATTGAGAACATGATACAGTATTTTCATGCCAAGATGGGACATCCCCACTTCATAGACATCCGGGAAGCAGAAGGCAAACCGGACATCCACCTTTTGGGGATCCTTGGTGACCATGTTCCATTCCCCGCCGGTATACCGGGCTGGTTTTTCCAAACTCAACAAAATTTTATCTTCCAAAGCTACTCTCATGATCTTCTCCTGATTGTAAGAGGAATTTATCAAATACCTAAAACCCCTGCCTATAAGCGACAGTTCGCGCAAGCGCTCATTGAACTGTTTGCCGCTTCAAAATCTTTCATAAAGCTGACCAATGCCTGTACACCCTGCACCGGCATGGCATTGTATATGCTTGCACGCATGCCGCCGACCATGCGGTGGCCTTTCAGGTTCACAAGGCCTTTCGCCTGAGCCTCCCGGACGAACCTGGCGTCCAGCTCCTTATTCCCTGTGTGAAAGGGAACATTCATCAAGGAGCGATCCTTTTTATTTACAGTTCCCCTGAACATGTTGGAATTATCCAGAAAGTCATACAGGATGGCAGCTTTTTCTTCGTTTATTTTCTGTATCACGGAAACTCCGCCCAGCTTCTTCAGCCATTGATAAACCAGACCGCAAATATAAATGCTGTAGCATGGCGGTGTGTTATACATGGATTCATTTTCTACATGAACCTTATATTGAAGCATTGTTGGAACTTCAGCAGATGTATCTGTTATCAGATCACCTCTGACAATCACAACGGTCACCCCGGCAGGGCCCATGTTTTTCTGTGCGCCGGCAAATATCAGGCCGAACTTGGATACATCATAAACCTCGGACAGAATGTTTGACGACATGTCTGCCACCAGCGGAACCCTCCCGGTATCAGGAAGGGTGGTATAACGGGTGCCATAGATGGTATTGTTTGTGGTAATGTAAAAGTAATCGGCATCCCTGCTGAAGGTTTTGGGATCGAGCGTGGGGATACAGGTAAAGTTTTCTTCTTCGGAAGAGGCCACGATATTCACTTTGCCGAATTTTCTGGCCTCACCGATGGCTTTTTGCGACAAGGTACCGGTATTGACATAGTCTGCCTTGCCTTTTATCATCAGGTTCAGGGGAACCATCGCAAATTGTGTGAAAGTGCCGCCCTGTAAAAAAAGCACTTTATAATTGGAAGGAATCTGCATCAGATCTCTCAAATCGGCCTCGGTTTGTTGGATGATCTGTTCGAACCATTTGGATCGGTGGCTCATTTCCATAACGGACATGCCGCTGCCGTGCCAGTTCAACATCTCGTCCCTGGCGATCTCCAGGACTTCTTCAGGCAATACTGAAGGCCCGGAAGAGAAGTTAAAAACTCTGTTCATTTTCATCCTCCTGAAGGCTTTATCTGTCTGTTTAAGCCTTTAATATTCTATCATTCCAAGCCTGCATTGTCTATAATTCTGCAAAGAGCGAACAAATTCCGTGTTATTGATGGAACTTATTGAATTGGTTAACGTCAAATTCATTGTGGCCGATCTATATTGAAGCAGAGGTTTTATGCATCCGGTGAGATTTCGTGGTAAAAACCTGAGTAACAAGAAGCAATGGCCTCACCCCGAAAACAAACTGAGCGTGACCTTTCTTGACACGATACGAAAGCTACAAAAAAGGTACATAAACAGGCAATACATTTTTGAAGTATAAAAGGAGGAGGATTGGTTATGAAGAGAATCATTGCAATTGCATTGGCAGTGGCTATTGTCGCCACAGTTTTGTGGATAGTGAATCCATTTACGCCGGTGTACGCCCAGGAGTACAGAAGCGGCTTTCTGCTGACCCCGGTCAGTTTTGATGCCACGGGCATTTATGCCGACACGGGGTTCATTCTGAAATCTGAAAAAAGCTATACCCTGGAGCAAATGAAGGAAATGCTTCGCATGTTGGGGGACAACACCCTGGTGATCACTCAGAATCAGCAGAAGCATTTTGTCATTACCCCGCAAAAGAAGCTGAACACAAACAGCCTGTATACATTTGTTTTAACCACACCCGACCAGGAAACCGTGTCCTGGACCTTCCAGACACGCCGGGATTTTTCGATTCTGGGCACATTGCCCGCCGATCAGTCCAATTATGTGCCGGTAAACTCCGGTATCGAGATTTATTTCAGCCATACGGATTTTGAAGACCCGGGTAAACATTTTCAGATTACACCAAAGGTTGAAGGCCGTTTTGAAAGGAACGGTTACATGGCTGTTTTCATTCCAAAGCAGCTCGAGCCCGGCACCCTGTATACGGTCACTGTTCGAAACGGGCTTGGGCTGAAGGGAACCGACCTGAAGCTTCCCGAGGACTATGTGTTTTCCTTCGAAACCGAACCCGAGCAGGACGGGCGTACTGAACAGAAGGGCAGCCTGTATTTTCAGAG
>CAYVFB010000010.1:0-4565 GCA_964450305.1 uncultured Ruminiclostridium sp. | reverse complement strand
TGAAGCGCCTGTGATCCCCATCGGTGTTTATTCTGCAAACTACCAGGATACCGAAGCGGTTGTTAAAACAACCGTATATCAATTTAAGAATATTCATGATTTCCTGAAAACACTGCAATCCAAATACGAAACACCCTCCTGGGCATATTACAGCCAGCAGAACAATCTGATCTCCAAAGAGGGGCTATCCACTGTTTCCTCTTTCGAGCAAACCTTCGATATGACAAAATGGCAGCAGAAATACCTTGCTTTGCCTGAAGAGCTGAATAACGGTTTCTATCTGATTGAAAGCACTTATAACGACTTAACCGCACAGGTTCTGGTTCAATCCACCGACCTGGCTGCTTACTTTACGGCAAGCAGCACAAAAACTCTTTTCTGGGTGAACAACCTGAAAACCGGAAAAGCCGAAAGCTCCGCGACGGTTTATGATGCAGGCAACAGCAAAAGCTATACAACCGATGCATACGGTACCGTCACCTTTGACACAGTACCGGCAGATCCGCAAAGCAATAAGCTGGAGTACTATATCGTTCGCAGTGGAAGCAATGAACTGGTTCTATTGAACTACCAATACAGAACCTATGGAAATGATGTCTATGCCTATGAAGACTACTGGCGTTATTTCCAGACAGACAGAAACCTGTATAAGCCTGATGATCCTGTTGTGTTCTGGGGTTTCCTGCAAAAGCGCGGATATGGCACATCCCCGAAAAAAGTTACAGTGGAAATCGCCCAGGGCGGGTATTGGGGCATTCCTGAGGCCAGGTTCCTCAGTTTTTATCTGCCGTCCATTCAAAAGCCTCTGGTCACAATCGACGTGCCCGTTGAAAACGGTTTCTTTGATAGCAGTTTCCAACTGCCGAAGCTTTCTCCCGGCGGTTACAACATCACCATAAAAGCCGATGGTCAGGTGGTCAACAACCATTACATCACCGTTGAAAATTACGTGAAACCAGCCTACAAGATGAGCATTGAGAAGGACAAGGAGGCCATATTCCTGGGTGAAACGGTGAACTTCACCATCATCCCGGCTTTCTTTGAAGGAACCCCCCTCCCTGCTTTGGATGTATCCTATAACATCGGCGGCTACCCCTTGCAGGAAGCCTACAATACCGTTAAAACCGGCGCGAACGGCAAGCTTGTTGTTCCCTTTACGGCGCAAACCACCGATCAAAAGGCACAGGGCGAGCAGTATATGTATATCAACGCCAATGCCTCCCTGCCGGAAAGCGGAGAAATTTACAGCAATGCCTATGCGCGTGTGTTTATCAATGACATTCACGCTGCCTTTGAAGCAAACACGGATGATAAAGGGAAAACCACCCTGAAGGCTGCGGTGAATAAAATTGACCTGAGCCGAATCAATAAACCCGACAATACTGACAGGTCAGATTTCCTGGGAGCTCCCGCAGCCTATAAGGAAATTGCCGGAACCATTATTTATCACTATTATGAAAAAATCGAGCAGGGCGAAGAATACGATTATATTAATAAGGTAGTTCGAAAGGTATACAGCTATGAAGAGCGGCGGGAAACCGTTCAAACCTTCTCCTTCCGAACAGACGAAAAAGGAGTCGCCAGCAAAGTCTTTAATCTGAAAACCCCCAGCGGGGGCTGGTACACCGCCGAATTGATCTGGAATGACAACAACAAACGGGTGATGAACAGCAGTGTTTATCTGTCAAACTATCATGTAAAATACCCTGATACCCAATACGACTGGTATCATCTTGAAACTGATAAAGAGAAATACCGGTTGGACGAGGAAGTCACACTCACGCTGAAAAACAATGAAGAGATGGTCGCATCC
Organism: uncultured Ruminiclostridium sp.; assembly: GCA_964450305.1. Classification (GTDB taxonomy): domain Bacteria; phylum Bacillota; class Clostridia; order DSM-8532; family DSM-8532; genus JAAYJG01. Next base: position 2,752 of record CAYVFB010000010.1, on the reverse strand, counting down.
CCAAAATCTGTGCTGTATGTTGAAGCACAAAAGGGAATTCTCAAATATCAGGTTGCTTCCGGCGCAGAATACAAAACAAAATTTACGAAGAATATGGTCCCAAACTTTTATGTCACAGCCGTATACTTCAACGGAAAAGGCTATATCAATGCCGGTAGCCAGGGTATACGCTATGACACCGACGAAGTAAAGCTGGATATCCAGATGGAGGCCGACAAAGAGGCTTATCGTCCGGGCGATACTGTAAATGTAAGCATCACCGCAAAGGATGAAGACGGTAACCCAGTTGCGGCACATGTGAACTTGGCGCTAATTGACGAGGCGATGCTAAAAATCTCCTGGTACGAAGTGAATGTTCTTGACAACCTGTACCAATGGGTAGACTCAGGGATGGGTTACTCATACAGTTCTCATGGGATGGGTGCTGCAGGCGACAGAGGACCGGTTTATGCCGAAAGAGAATTTGCAAAAACCACCAATGGGATGCTAATGGATACCAGCTTTTCTGTAGCCGAAGCTGCACCGATGGCGCCGCAAGACGCTCCGCAAGCTGCCGCCGATATGGGCAGTGTCCAGGTCAGAAGCGAATTCAAGGATACTGCGCTGTTCCGCATGGTCACTCTGGATGAAAATGGAACCGGAACCTTCTCGTTCAAGCTGCCCGACAATGTGACCTCATGGTATGTAACACTGGCCGGAATTTCCCCGGATCTTTATGGAGGCACAGGAGAAGCTAATTTGAAAGTCACCTTGCCATTTTTCATCAATGACAGCCTGAATACCACTTATCTGACAGGAGACACGCCGTTTATCGGTGTCAGCAGCTATGGCAACGATCTAAAGGAAGGGGAAACCATCACCTGGCAGATCACCAGTCCGCAAAAACCTGGACTGGTCCACACTGCAACCGGCAAAGCCTTTGAGAGAACGAACATTCCACTGTGGCCACTGGAAGAGGGCGTTTACGATATTGAAATCCGGGCTATCAGTGAAAGCGGCATGTCTGATGGCATCAAGCGGACCATCTATGTGACGGACACCTATCATGAAATTGAAAAAGCTGTCACAGAAACCCTGAAGCCGAACATGATTCTTCAGGGCGGCAAGGATGGGCTAACGACGCTGCTGTTTACCGACGAAGGCCGAGGCAGGCTGGTACCCCCGTTATACCATTTAATGTACAGCGGAGGAAGCCGGCTGGATCAGAAATACACCGCCTGGCAGGCACAGCTGTTGTTAGATGAAATTGCAAAAGACGCCAACCGCTATTTTGATGCCGCTTCCGTAGACCTGACACAATACCAGAAACCCGATGGCGGTTACGGAATCCTGCCCTATTCAGAAAGTGACGTGGAACTGTCCGCACAGCTGGCAGTGCTGTTGAAGGATGAAAGCGGCGCTGCAATGCTGAAACAATACTTCTATTCATTGATATTCGCAGAACCCGGACGAGTGAATGCCCCGGCATTGTTTGGGCTGGCTGTGATGGGAGAGCCCGTACTGGTGGATCTGAACAATGCGCTGAAGGTAAGCAATCTCACCACGCGAGACAACATTTACCTGGCACTGGCTTTCGACACCCTGGGTGAAACTGCTGTAGCGCAGAAGATATACGATGAAAAACTGGTCTCACTGCTGGAGAATATGAAGCCTTATATCCGTGTGAAGGAATCCACCGATACGGATACCATCCTGCGTGACACCGCACTGGCCGCCGTTCTGGCAGCCAGGCTGGACACGAAGGACAAGGAAGGGTTGTTCCAGTATGCAACAAACAACTACTCGAAGAAAATTTTAGTCAATACTGAAAAGCTGCTGTATGTGATGGAGGAATACCAAAAGCTTCCGGCCTCGGAAGTGGAATTTACCTACAGCTATGATGGCAATACTTATACTGAAACCCTGAAGGATGGCGGCGGAATAACCGTGAAGGTACCCTCCGCCAAACTCAATGAGTTGAAAATTACAAAGGTTTCCGGGGACGCTTCGGTGGTATCCATCTTTGAAGCACCCCTGACCGAACAACTGAACCAGGATGACAACCTGACCATTAAACGCACCTTCTACGATTACAGAACCGGAAAGGAAACCACGCAATTTGAGCAAAACGATCTGGTGAAGGTTGTTCTAAACTGGAACGTTTCCCCCACAGCCATGGACAGCTACTATGAAATTACCGATTATGTTCCGTCAGGGCTGAAACCCATTGATAACCCTTATAGCGCGGGAATCCGTGAAAAAGGTTTCTGGTGGTGGTTCCGCAACACCGACGGTCAGAAGGTCACCTTCAATGTGTGGCGTGATTCCGAGAACAAGCAGCCGCTTGTTTACTACTGCCGCGTCGTAAGCCCGGGAACCTTCAAGGCTGACAGCACTATCATTCAGGGCACCCTGGTAAAGGACAGCATCAAGCTCGGAGATGAAGCAACCATCCGGATCAAGGATTAATGCAAACACACAGAACCGATGCAGGAGTTTTCTTGTATTGGTTGTAAAGAGTAATCATCATACCATGGAGGGAAGGAACAGAATTGTTCCTTCCCTCTTTTTCAACTAAATATTAACTCTATTGCCATAATGCGGGAAATGTATCAATAACTATATCGGTGAAATTATGGAAAATAATGATACCTAAAATGTAATAGCGATTTTTTATTTTGTTATCTATTGGTTCTGCGATTGCTCATTATCATGGTTAATCGAGTAGGAGGGAATTTCTCCCCCCTCTCACACCACCTGGCATGCCGTTCGG
>CAYVFB010000009.1:41166-67873 GCA_964450305.1 uncultured Ruminiclostridium sp. | reverse complement strand
AGGAGTGGTACAAATGAAACTAGGGGCAACGCTATACATTAAGAACACAGTTGAAGCCGTAGAGTTCTATAAGGAAGCCTTTGGAATGACTTTGGGATATAATGAGAAATTTCAAGATGGAACATACATGCATGCGGTGTTACTTAGAGACGGACATGAAGTATTTGACGTAAGTGAATCCCAAAATGATGACTTTGTTAATGTTATGCTATCTTCATCATTAAATGAATCGCGTCCGACTATGAGCTATGGAATCAATTTTGATAATGAAGATGAAGTCAGAAAAGCATATTCCATGTTAATAGAAGGAGGGAAGGTGCTTTTCCCATTAGGTTCACTTCCTTGGAGTCCTTGTTGCGCTGATGTGGTAGATAAATATGGTGTATATTGGTACATAACCGTGTAATATCAATTAATAACGACCTGGGGTCGGTAAGGCAGAGTGAACATATTAAGACTTAATAGAGAGGATGAACACAAGACTATGCCATTTCAGATGACACACTTACATATAGCAAAGAATATATATCAGCGTTTTCCTGAAAGAATTAAGGATTTACCTCAATTTTACCTGGGAACTATAGCTCCTGACGCTGTGCATAACAGAGAAGGTTATGTATCAGATTATAAAAAAGCATCTCATTTATGTGTGGGAAACGAACGTTGGGGAATGTTCACAAATAACGATGAATGGATTGAAAGCGTATTGAGGTTTCTGAATAAAAATGGGAAATCAGATGACTATTGTTTTATTCTTGGTTACGGTTGCCATATCTTATCAGACATATATAACAATATTGCTGTATGGACGCCATATAGGTTGAAATATCCTGAAGAATTGCTAAAAGGCTATGGAGGATTATATCATCAAGAAAGTGAAAAGGTTGAAATAGAACTAGCGTTGAAAGAAGAGAATAAAGATATCTTTTGGGTCCATCTTGAAAAAGCTAAAGCAATAAGCATAAACGATATTATTTTTGCAGAGGAAGTTGATAAGCAAAAAGAAAACTTGCTATACAAGTGGTATAAAGATAGGGGGTATCCGGACACATCCTCAAATAAAGTAGTGACAATCGAAAGCACGATGAAATTTATAGAAGATGCAACAGATTTTATTATGAGTATAATGGGACAGGGGGGACAGATCCCTTGTCCCCCTTTACTTCGTATTGCCTCATTATAGTTTCGTATTTTCAGAGGGTGATGCGAACTATCGCGGTGTTTGCAGCGGTAAAAATTTTGTTTTAGCTATTGCAGGAGATTTCCCTGAAAGCTGAGCAATTGCCCGTCCGGCGAGTTAAAACTAATCCCAACGTTGTTTCCCGTCACCGTAACCTCAAATGGTACGTCAAGAAACATGTCGTTCTCCCCCACTTCCATTTCCAATGCCATAAATCCTACATCAGTCATGATGAAACGGAAGGTTCCTTTTCCGCGATAATCCACCTTGACCAGCGGTGCCAGGTCAATCTCATTGTCGGCAGACTGTTTTTCGGCAGCAGCCGGTTCAAGAGTAAATTCCGCCTTTGATACAAGTCCAAGCATCCCGGTGGCAGGCACGCTGCCTCCGGCATCCTTTACCCCGATGGACTGCAACATCACCTGACCTTTGAAAACACCATTGGTGCTTTCAGCCTGCATCTCAAAAGTCATGGTGCAATTGGTGCCATCCTGTGCGATAACATTTTCCACTTTATCGTTGATCTCTATCTTTGCCCCGTCGGTGGCCAACATTTTTTGTTCCTCGATTGTGATATGGCAGTTTGCCTGTACACCGGCGGCTCCCTTCCGCTTTGCAGTAGCCGTGGTGTCACCTTTTGTAACAGCTGTTACTATACCGTCACTGGAAATGGTGGCAATTCTTTCGTCCTCAACTGCCCATATAACATCTGTAACAGCTTGTTCTGATGCGTTTTGGCATACAAGAGAGGCGGTTTCTCCGACTGAAAGCAGTAGCTTCTCTGGCTGGATACGAATAGTCTCTTCCTGTGTGGAGGCAGAGGTATAGCCGGATGGCTGAGACTTTGCCGCACCATTGTCTTTTTTGCAACCTGTGAGCAGCAAAAGTAGTAAGAGCACTATGGCTAATTTTTTCATATCATCAACTCCTGTATAATTTATTTATTGTCAGGCTTTTAAATGGCAGGGGGATTTCTCCCTGGTCACTTTTGTGCCTTGAATTTGATATTGCTTAAAATGGTTTCGTAGTCGGTGGCCAGGGTAGGAAGGTGCTTTCTTGATCGCCAAATGTGATAACACAGGTTTTATCCGCAGCAAAGATGTAGACATAAAGATACTTCATGTTTATTTTGCTGGTGGTACAGGTAAAGATACTTTTTGGCAGTCTTTCGATCAAGAAACATCGTCTCCGCTGCCCAACGGGCTGTATATCCCTTCTGGAACCATGCAAACGTTTTATACTCATCGTCTGTGAGCAGTGATATTCGCCATTGCTTTTCCTGCTCGGTGTTCACTCTCTATGGGTGAATGGGATCATCGACTTTAGTCGGCAAGATTGATTTAAATCATCGCATGGTAACCCTTCTTTATATATCCATTTTACATCAGGTATTTTTACACTACAATACCCAATTTCTATCGGGCTAGGTTTTCAGATTTCGGATATATTCACCGATTGCTGAAAACCTCTTTTCGTATTTTAACTAATGGTATAATATTAATATTACTAATAGTAAAGATAGTATCTGTTTTTCTTGATATTATCCGATAAAATAGAATCGCCCAACGATTGAACGAAGTAATCAAGGATAGTGAACTTCATATCGTGCCGGTAATGAATCATGGTGAACTGAGTCTGGCGAATCCCGGGAAATATGTTGAATTATTAAGGTCTTTTTTTGCGAAATGGCATTAAAGGCTGGGCTTCCATAATATTTTTTCTTCGTTATACTTATTTTTCGAAGACCTCTGTTCTGCTGGATAACCGATGGGTACCATGGCAAAGGGAACATATTCACTTGCAATATCAAGGTTTTGACGGAAAAAATCAATGCTGCTCGCATCTTGTTGATTGATTCCGGTCCAGGTAGCACCAAGCCCAAGGGAGTGCGCCGCGAGCAGGAGGTTTTGTGTGGCAGCGGCACAATCATCTATCCAATAATAATCAAGCGTTGCGGCAGCCGGCTCTCCGCAGATAATTATTGCCAGTGGTGCATGCTTTACGAAATTGACACCACTGTGAAATCGTGAAAGCTTTTCAAGCGTTTCCTCATTGGTGACGACAATATAATATCTTACCTGTTGATTACAGGCAGACGGCGCATTCATAGAAGCGGTGAGCAGGAGCTCAATTGTTTCTTTCGGTATTTTTTGATCCGTAAACTTACGGATACTTCTTCTTGTCATCATGGACTCAATAACTGCATTCATATGTGTGAACTCCTTCATTATGGTAATATTACTTTATAACCATTATCATAAACGAATATGAATTCACTGGCAATAACGCACTTTATTGTGTGTTCCTTACCAAATGGAAAGGGGAAATCATTTTTATGGTTGAATATCATGGGAAGAAATATCATTGCCCGATGGAACTTGCTGTTCATTTGATTAGTGGAAAATGGAAAGCCTTGATTTTGTGGGATCTTGCTGAACGGGAGCTTCGATTTACAGAATTATGCCGACGATTTCCGGAAGTATCAGAAAAGGTCTTGACTGCTCAGCTTCGAAACCTCGAAGCAGACGGCTTGATAACAAGAACTGTCTATCCCGAAGTGCCTGTGCGTGTCGAGTACGCCTTGTCTGAATTTGGTCGAACCCTGATCCCGTTATTAAAAGAAATCAATGCCTGGGGTGCCGGATTTCATACCATGATGGACAATTTACCCTGAGACAATAGATTCGATTATTCTGCACATTCAAAATCAGCTGATAAAGGAGAAATATAACAATGGAGTTTATAACAGCACGTTTAATACTTCGTCCGTGGAAAGAATCGGATGCTAAGGAGCTATATGAATATGCAAAGAACCCACAAGTAGGTCCTATTGCCGGTTGGCCAATACATACCAGCGTCGAAAACAGCCGGGAAATAATTCGGAATGTTTTGTCTGCAGAGGAAACCTATGCAGTGTGCCTGAAGGAGAATAACAGGGCAATAGGAAGCATCAGTCTTATTCCACCGATGCAATCACACACGGATGCAGCAGATAATGAAATAGAGATCGGTTATTGGATAGGAGTTCCTTTCTGGGGACAAGGCTTGATTCCTGAGGCTATAAGCAGACTGCAGGAACATGCTTTTGAGGATTTGGGATGTTCGGCCATGTGGTGTGGCTATTATGATGGCAATGAAAAATCAAAGCGTTGTCAGGAAAAATGTGGATTCGTTTATCATCATACAGAAAAGGATAAACCATGCCCGTTGATGGGGGATGTAAGGACAGAGCATTTCACAAAGCTTACCAGAGAGCAGTGGAGACAAACGTGTCAGGGGGACGCATGTGAGGTGGACGGAAGTTTGACACGCCAGACAGAGAAATGACATTCGTTCTCCCGATGGGCCAACGGAAGATATCTCCTCTGGTACCTCTGGTGCTTATATTTTCCAGATATCCCGGGCGTATTCCTTGATGGTTCTGTCACTGGAAAAGTATCCGCTGTTTGAAATATTCACAAGGCATTTCCTGGCGAATTCCTCCCGGTCATGATAGTCTTTATTCACTTTCAATTTCGCCTCGATATAGCCCGGCAAATCAAGCAGAATATAATAGTGATCGGGTTTATGCCAGCTGGCACCTTCGAGTATGGAATCATACAGTTCTTGAAACATGCCGGTACCATCATCAGAAAAAGTGCCGTCGATTAAAGTGTCCAGAACCTTTTTAATAACCGGGTTGCTTTTGTATATTTTCTTCGGGCTATAGCTGCCCTTCAACTTCTCGATATCCTCAACCTTTGCCCCAAAGATATAATTGTTCTCAAGGCCTGCCCTCTCAACTATTTCAACGTTCGCTCCATCAAAGGTTCCAAGCGTGACAGCACCGTTCAGCATGAACTTCATGTTGGAGGTGCCTGAAGCCTCGGTCCCCGCCGTCGAAATCTGCTCGGAAATATCTGCGGCAGGAATCAGCTTCTCTGCATAAGTCACATTATAGTTTGTAACAAAATGCACATAGAGCTTGTCTTTTGTATCCGGATCCTGATTTACCAATTTGGCGATCTCATTGATGTATTTGATTATACCCTTTGCACGATAATAGCCTGGTGCTGCTTTCGCCCCGAAAATATAGGCCGTTGGGGTGAAATCCTTGATAGTGCCGTCTTTAATGCCATAGTATATGGCCAGTATGGAGAATGCATTCATCAACTGACGTTTATACTCGTGAAGCCTCTTGATTTGAATATCAAAGATAAAGGTCGGATCAATCCGGACATTCTCCTTTTTATAAATATAGTCGGACAATACCTGCTTATTATTGCTCTTTATCTTATTCAGGGCTGACAGCACAGCACTGTCATCCTTAAAGCTGTTGAGGGCCTGCAGGTTTTCAAGATTTTTTTCAAAACCATTGATGCCCAGGCTGCACAAATAACTGCAAAGCTGTGGGTTGCAGATACCCAGCCAGCGCCGCTGTGTAATGCCATTGGTTTTATTCTGAAACCTGTCGGGGTAAACTGAATACCAATTTTTCAATGCATCATTCTTTAAAATGTCCGTATGAATTCTGGCAACACCGTTCGTCGTGAAGGTGGCATAAATGGCCAGCCGCGCCATATGAATCATACCACCATCAATGATTTTAAAGGTTGATATTTCCTCTTTACTAAAACCTTTCTTGCCAAGCTCCTTCTTTAACCGGTGATTCATCTGAACAACGACAGGATAAACCTCAGGCAATACTTTCTTAAACAGCCTCACACTCCATTTTTCCAATGCCTCTGCCATGATAGTATGGTTGGTATATGCAAAGGTAGCCTGTGCGATTGAAAAAGCGGATTCAAAAGAGAGTTCATAATCTTCGGTCAGAATGCGTATCAGCTCAGGAATGGCAACGGTAGGATGGGTATCATTCAGCTGAATTGCATTGTATTGAGGAAATTTCTCAAACTCGGTGCCATGCTTTTTCACAAACCTGCGAACACAATCCTGGACAGAAGCGCTGGACATCAAATATTGCTGCTTCAGACGCAAAATTTTCCCTTTGTTTTTATCGTCATTCGGGTAAAGAACCATGCAAAGATTGTCGGCTTCATTCTTTTCTTTCACTGCCTTTTCATAGTTTTGTTCGTTGAAATCAACAAAGCTGAAATCCTCGATGGGCTCGCTTTGCCATAGCCTCAGCGTATTGACGGTCTTTGTCTCAAAGCCGATAATGGGCATGTCATAGGGCACTGCATAAACTTTACTGTCTCCAAAAGCGACGGTTACTTTATCATCTTCCCGGCGAACTGACCAGGGGTCTCCGTATTGCTGCCAATCGTCCTTGGTCTCCACCTGAAAACCGTTTTCAAATGTCTGCTTGAATAGACCGTACTTATAACGGATGCCATAACCGCTTACGGGCAAATCGTGCGTCGCGGCACTGTCCAGGAAACAGGCTGCAAGACGGCCCAAGCCGCCGTTACCAAGCGCATCGTCCTCGACCTCTTCCAAGCTGTTGAGATCTACACCCTTCGATAGCAGTAAAGCTTTCATTTCCTCCAAAATACCCAGGGAATGCAAATTATTGTAAAAAGCCCTGCCCATTAAAAATTCAGCAGATATGTAATAAGCCTGCTTCCAGTTATTGTTTTTATGTACATTGTCCTGCCACTGAGGCCATATATGTGTCACAGCAGCCCGTGATATCGCATAATTCAACTGTGTACCCGTTGCATTCTCAAGGTTTGTAAAAAATTGACTTTTCAAAATGTTTTCAGCTGTTTTCAGTAGTTCCCGGATATCCATATAAATCAAACCCTTTCTTTTTTCAAATTTCGAAGAACCCCACTGCTATCAGTTCGGGGTTCTTTGCTCTTTCATGAGCGGAAATAGGTGTCGGTCATCTTTGCAATCTGCTTTTGTACGGACTTTTTGAACTGACCCTTTGTCAATCGCCATTTCCAGTTATCACCCACCGTGGAAGGAATATTGATTCTCGCTTCTGCACCAAGGACAAGATAATCCTGGATGGGCACGATAACAAGGTCCGCAACACTTTGAACAACTGTAAGGATGATATCGTAGACAGGATTTCTGCCGTCCACACGACAATATCGCCGCAGAGAGCTCTTATCCTTTCTTGACAGCCCTTTATACCATTCCAGCAAAGTGGCATTATCATGAGTTCCCGTATAAGCCACACTTCTTTGCAGGTAATGATGGGGCAGGTTATCGCTGTCATGACCGTTATCAAAACCAAACTGAATCACTTTCATTCCCGGATAACGGGTTTCCCTTAAAAGCGCATGAAGGCTTTCGGTCTGAATGCCCAGATCCTCTGCAATAATGTCAACATACCCCAGCTGCTTCTCAACCTGCCTGAATAGATTAATCCCCGGGCCCTTGCACCATTGGCCGTTCACGGCGGTTTTTTCAGCGTAGGGTACCGCCCAGAAGCCATCAAAGCCCTTAAAATGGTCGATTCTTATGGTATCATACAGCTTTGCGGCGTAGGCTATTCTTTTGATCCACCAGCTGTAGTTATCCTTCGCATGCCTTTCCCAATGATAGAGCGGATTTCCCCAAAGCTGACCGGTTTTCGAAAAATAATCGGGAGGAACACCGGCGACACTGATGGGGTTTAAGTTCTCATCAAGCAGAAACAGCGATGGGTCCGCCCAAACATCAGCACTATCCATGGCAACATAGATGGGTATATCACCGATGAGCTTAATTCCTTTTTTATTGGCGTATTCTTTTAATGCGTTCCACTGCTTTGCAAAGTAGAATTGCAGAAAGGTATGAAACTCGATTTCATCGCTCATCTGTTCACTGTATCGTTTTATTGCGTCAGGACGTCGGAACTTAATATCGTCATCCCATTCCAACCACGACACATCATTAAAACGGCTTTTTACGGCCATGTAGAGGCAATAATTGTCCAACCATGAAGCATTTTTCTTTTTAAATGCGATATAATCTTTCTGGTGGTGGTGCTTTGAATTTACAAAAGCCTTTCTTAAAAGCGGGTATCTTCCTAAGCGAAGCTTTTCGTAATCAATCCGATTGTTATGATCACCAAAATCGACCTCTTCACAATCTTCCCTTGTTAACAGCCCCTCGCTTATCAACAGGTCCAGATCAATGAAATAGGGATTGCCGGCAAAGGTCGAAAAAGACTGGTACGGAGAATCTCCAAAACCTGTAGGACACAGGGGGAGTATCTGCCAATATTTTTGCTTTGCATTTTTCAGGCTGTCTACAAAATTGTATGCTTCTTTACCGAAAGTGCCTATGCCATAATTGGATGGTAAACTGAAAACCGGTAGCAGAATACCACTTGCGCGTTTGTTCTGTTTCATAAATAACCTGCCTTTATTGCTGATAATATATACTGTTACACTTAACCGCCGAAACTTCTATAGTAAACTCCGCCCACAACCAAATAGCCCAACAATATTGTCGCTAACCATCAAATTCTTTTCAAACAGCAAGATGCTATTGCAATATCGTCGTTGAACAGGGCGGTAATGTTAATAACCCTTTTTCAATACGAGCAGCGGAATTGTCTGGATCGCACAACAAGCTGCTTCTGATTTTTACTTTGCCAGGATGAAGCGTTTCCAGATCCTCGCTAAGCTCGCACTCACTCAGATTATGCATCACTAAAACCGTCCGGTTGTCCCATGTCATGGTGTAAGCGCATATTTCGGGGTTCTGAGTATCCAGTCGGGTCATTTCACCCCGAGCAATCCCGGGAAAACGCTTTTTTATCGTAAGAATTTCTTTATAGAAATTTAACAGGGAATTCTTATCCTCCATTTGTACATCTACGCCGTCCAGATCACTGATGGACTGGGTTGCACCCGGGGGATTATATGGAATGCCAACAAGCTCTGTGGTTGACCAAAGCATGGGAAGCCGCTTGTTTGGGTCATTACCGGAACCGGTCATGCCGATTTCCTCACCGTAATAGATAAATGGGTTTCCGGGCATCAGCAAATAAATGGAGGCTGCCATTTTCTTCTTATTCATATTTCTCATGAGAAAGCCAGCACTGCGGGCATTATCATGGTTTGACAGGAAGGGTGCATCAATCGCCTCGCTGTTAGAATTTTTGATGGTATCTTTCCATTTATAAATCTGTTCAACCAGAATCTTACCATTCTGCGCGTTCAGGTTCTTTACAATCGTACCATCAACCTGGGAAAAGGGAAAGTTGAAAAAGCTGTCAATGCCGCTTGAATAATAGTCGGCAATGCTTGAAGCGGTGGTCCAGGCTTCCCCTACAAAATACGCATCAGGCTTGTATGCCTTGACGCTGTCATTCAGCCATTTCATGAACTCGGTGTTTTTTGTGTCATTTCCGGTGTAATAGCTGGTTACAGCGTCAAGCCTGAAGCCATCCACACCACGATCTATCCAGAATTTTGCGATATTCAAAATTTCTGAACGAACGGCCTCATTATCCAGATTCAAGTCGGGCATATCGGGTGAAAACCGCGCCTCATAGTAATATTGAGCCGTAATTTTTGTATATCCGCTTCCCGAATACTCGGTGGTAAAATTGTAGTAGCGGGTGTATTCGTTTTCTTCCTCATCCCACAGGCCTTCCACCGCTTTTCTAAACCACGGCATCATGTCGGAGGTGTGGTTCACCACCAGGTCAATAATCACCTTAATATCCCGTTTGTCCGTTTCCTGCATCAACTCGTCAAAGTCGTCCATGGTGCCGTATTGGGGATCAATCGCGTAATAATTGGTGACATTATATTTGTGATAGGATGGGGAGGGCATAATGGGCATCAGCCATATACCGTCTGCACCAAGATCCTTACTGATATAGTCAAGTTTACTGGTTACCCCTTTTAAATCGCCAATACCATCCCCATCCGAGTCGTAAAAACTGCGCACAAATATTTCATAGTAATTGCGATAGTTGTCTGATTGCTTCGCAGTGCCCTTATCCGAGCAGGAATTAAAAAGAATCGCTGTACAAATGATGATAATGCTTAAGCGTGCTTTCATACTCTACCCTTTAACTCCACCGGCTGTAACACCCTCCACATAGTATTTCTGCATTTTAATGAAAAGCAGTGTAATGGGGATGGATATTAACACAGCACCAGCGCAGAATTGTGTGAAGTATTGATAGATGTTTTCCTTTGTCAGCATTTGCCATAGCCCAAGGGCAATGGTATAGTTGTTATAATTATCCTTCATGATGACACTGACAAAAATGAAATCGAGCCACGGAGCCATAAACGCCATTAAAACCGTATAAATGACAATGGGTCTGGACAACGGAAGGATGATCTTCCAAAAGACCATGTTTTGGGAGGCTCCGTCGATGGTTGCGGCTTCGTCCAGGGATTTGGGTATCGTATCAAAAAAGCCTTTGGCGATGTAATAGCTCAGCCCCGCACCACCTGAATAAATTAAAACGAGAGAGACAAGGGATTGAGCCAACCCCATGGCTTTGAGAAGAAAATAGATGGCGATCATGGACATAAAGCCCGGGAACATACCCAGGATCAGTCCGATATTCATTAATGCTTTTCTGGCTTTAAAGCGTAGACGGCTGAGTGTATAGCTGGTCATCAGGTTCAAAACAGTGGTGATGATACAGCTGAATATGGCTACGACGAAGGTGTTCATAAACCATCGAGGATAGTTGAACAGTTCGGTCTGTGTAAAAAGCCTGGTATAGTTGCTGAAGGTATATTCCTTTGGAAATATATAAGGCGTCCATGCACCCGGTTCTGCCCGAAAAGATGTGATCAGAAGCCATATGATTGGCAATATCCATATCACCGACAGTATTGTTAAAACAATATAGATGATGGTGTTGGCAACACTTCTGCGTTTAATCTTACCTGTTTTCATTGGAACATACCCTCCTTTTTAACAGAGCTGGAGGAATTATAAACAATCAGCGAAATAACCGCCGAGATGACAAAGATAATAATGCCTATTGTTGAAGCCAGGTTATAATCCTGGTAATTGACCGTTAACTTATAAAGCCATGTAACAAGAAGGTCTGTTTTCCCCGCTTGATAATAATCCAGGGCCAGGGGGTTCCCTCCGCTTAAAAGGAAAATAACATTAAAGTTATTCAGGTTTGATACAAACTGCGTGATAAGATACGGGGTTGTTACAAACAGCATGTACGGAAGGGTTATTTTCGTAAATGTCTTAATGGGCCCCGCACCGTCTATTGTGGCACTTTCATATAATTCGGCGGGAATATTCATCAAAATTCCGCTTGTAATCAGCATCGTGTAGGGTACACCAACCCATATGTTTACAATGATAACCGTAACCTTTGCAATGATTGCATCGGACAGGAATTTAACAGGCGCTATACCCAGGTAACCCAACAAAATGTTGACAGCACCCCTGTCATCGAGCAGTCTGGACATCAGAAGCAGCGTAACAAACTGGGGCACCGCAATGGTGATAACAAATATCGTGCGCCACATTTTTTTCAGCTTAATTCCGCTTTTATTAATCATGATAGCCAGTAGCATGCCTAAAACATAATTTGAAAAGGTCGCAAAAAACGCCCAAATAATGGTCCATGAGAAAACACCCTTAAAGGTGGTCGCCAGGACGCCGCTGCCGCTTAATAATTTGCTGAAATTCTCCAACCCCACCCATGTAAACAAAGAACCGGGCGGCTGATGGTTTTTATCATAATTCGTAAAGGCGATCAAAATCATAAAAATCAAGGGTAATACCGTAAAAAAGACCACACCCAGTGTGGGCAGGGACAAGAAGGTTATATGCAGCTTTTTGTCCAGCAATTCCCGGGTATCATCAACAATTGAGTTCAGCTTTTTACCCTCTTTCTTAAGCTGCTGATTATGATAAGCTACACGAATATTGGCAAAATAGATTGATAAAATGACAATGCTTATGGCAAGGGTCAATACTGAAAAAAGCAGGATCAGCATGGAATTGTCACCCTGCACGTATCTGTAAATCTGATCGGCTTCATCCCATATCTGCCTTTTTTCCGCGATGCCCAGCGTAGGGAACAGCTGTAGCTGACCCCAGCCAAAAGAAACCATATAGACGATATAGAATAATTGCAGGGCTAAAAACCCAAGGCCGCGGATGACCTGGCCGCGAAGCAAACAGCCAGAACCCATGAAGAAATAGGATAGCCTGGTTGGAAGATCACCTTTGAAAAAGGTAGTAAAAAAGTACTTTATCCCATTGATAATGCTTTTAAACAAAGAAACAATGGATTTGCCTGCTTTAGAAATAGAAGCAACGAAATTCCGGCGAAAATTTTTAATGCTCTGCAAAAGACGAACGATTACTTTCTTATACCAGGGCAGTGTGACATAATCGATATATTGCATTACACTCACATCCAATTCATTTTATACTATGACCCAACTCATTTGAAAGCTGCCCGCCGGCTCCTGCTGTGATAAAAACAGCTGAGGGTGGCAGTTGCCACCCTCAGCCACGGTTCGTATTAACCGCCAACGATTTGAGCAACCATTGCATCAAGCATTTCCTTGATGGATTTGGAATAATCCTTTGCCTCCATTGCGGTGCCAAATGCTTCTGCAGGTGACCAGTAAGAGCCTAAAACATCTTTCTGTGAGGTGGCATGCTGGTTCTGCTCTGCCAGTGCCGCTAAAGCAATATTCGCTTTTACCTTATCGCTGGAAGCCGCCTTGATATTGGATGGCCCCATGGCACGAGTCTCAAAACGGGTAACCTGGTTTTGCTCATTGGTGAGCCATTCGCCAAGGTTCATGGCATCCACGGGGAATTTCGTCTGGCTGTTAATGCCCACAAGCTTGTAGCCTGCAAAGCTGCCCATTTGTACTTGTTCAGAACCCAGCGTGAATGTCGGCAGTTTGGTTGCTGCATAGTTATCACCCAAAATGGTTTTAATATCTTCCGCATTCCAGGTGCCGCTGACACCGGCTGCTATTTCGCCGCCGATTCCGCCCTTTAATACGGCGTCATCGCCTGTTAAAAATGCCGGATGAGCTGTGAAGGCTTTAATCGCTTCGCCAGCTTTTACACCTTTTTCGTTGTTGAAATCACACTGTTGTTTTCCGTCTTTGTCAACGGTCAGGGTCCCGCCTGCACCCAGGAAGAAAGAAGCGATATACCATCCGTTTGATACATCCATGAAAACCTTCTTGCCCTTGGCTTTGGCAACTTCAAGCATCTTGTCAAGAGATTTGACATCATCTGCTGTAAAGACGCTCTTGTCATAATACATAAAGTATCCATTGTCGGCTGTTTCAGGATATGCATACAGTTTTCCATCAACCGTGGAGGCTTCAATGGAACCAGCCATGTTTTCCGCCGTAATCTTGTCTTTGTTGCGCGTGATCTCGTATAAAGCACCGGCATTGACCAAATCCTTGATTTGGTCATTTGCGAATGCAAATACGTCAGCTGCTGCAGCCGGATCTTCAAGAACCTTTGTTTTTGCATCGGCTTCGCTGACAACACCAAATGAAATGTCATAGATCTTGTCAGGGTTTGCTGCCTTAAACCCGTCTACCATCGTGGCCAGCATCGCCTGATCTTCCTGAGAACCCCATACCTTCAGTGTAACTGTCTGCTTTGGGACTGCGGTTGGAGTATTTTCCGGAGTTTTGGTGTCGGGGGTCGGGGGAGGCGTTGTTCCACAACCGGTAAATGCCGCTGTAATCATTAGTACTGACAACAGGATTGCCAAAAACTTTTTCATAATACAACCTCTTTCCTTTATTTTTTATTAAGCAGTTCATCTGCTAACAAACTATGAATAGAATGACCTTTTATCAGTTCCGTCCCTAAAATAATATTTTGTGAAACCATATCATATTCAATGTTTTGGATCAGCAACTCCACACTTGCCATAGCAATTTCACAAGACGGCTGCTTCACGGTTGCCAATGTGGGATGGTAGTACTTCGTGGCTTCAATGCCATCAAAACCGATGATCGAAATGTCGCCCGGTACGGACAGGCCGTTGTCAAATATGGCTTTAGCCGCTCCGATAGCCATCACATCCGACATGGCAAATATTGCTGAATATTTATTCTTTCCAGATTGTAGAGAATTATTTACCGCAGCATATGCATCCTCATACGTAAATTTAGACTGAATAAAAAGCGCTTCGTCGAATTCTAAACCATGTTTATGATAGCTTTCCAGGGCGCCCATATATCTTTTATAGATCGAGTCTGTGTCCAGCAGCTGGCCGCCGAGAATCGCGATTTTTCGATGACCCATCTCAAACAGGTAATCTACTGCTGTTTTTGCGGCTTCCTTATCATCGATACAAACACTGGAAACATTGTTCAAATTCAACCCTTCCGCTGACATCGTGGAAAACACACAAGGCACATCTATTTCTTTGAGCCTGTCGGTCTTCAGCGAGGGGCTGCCGCCTAAAAATATCACACCAACAGCCTTCCTTTCTGATATCAGCCGGAAAGCAGTGTCCACTTCGTTTTCATTCTCATCAATAAAATGCAGCAGCGGGATGTATTTTGTCTTGATGATTTCCGATTGAATCTTTTCAATAATCTGCCCAAAAAACTGGCTGTGCATCCCTTTTACGATAATACAGATGATATTTGAACTGATCTGTTTCAAATTCTTTGCGTTTGCATTCGGAAAATAGCCAAACTCATCGATCACAGCCAATACTTTTTGCCTGGTTTCTTTGTTCACATCCGGCATATTGTTTATCACACGAGAAACAGTACTGACAGAAACCTGCGCAAGCTTCGATATTTCTTTGATCGTTGGGTTTGCCATTCGGTTTGCCTCCTTTTTTGGACATAATACATAATGAAAACGTTACCGGTAACGTTACCATATGTACAATTTGATTATAATACCTGCCATTTTCTTTGTCAACACAAATTTAATGAGGCCATCAGAAGCCTTGCCATATCCAACTCCTGCATAGAAATTTTCAATATACCCGAAGGAAATATATGATATAATTCATTGTTAAGAGACCAGGAATATGAACAGGCTTCAGTAAAGCTAAAAAGGCTTGTTCGATGCTGGGGTTCAGCTGCAACTGAACCTCACAAAATGTATCAAGGGAGGAGAATCAATGGATAAGGGGATCAAACAGTATTTTTTATCACCAGCCGCAGGAAAAAGGTTAATTGCAAAATCTTTTTTACGCATTCCATCCGTAGCTTCAGCCCTGGAGAACAGAACGATTGTGGTTATTGCAGGCACAACCAATGGATATATTGTTGAGGAAATATTCAAGAAAAAAAGTCAGGATTCAGATTTCTCCAGGAATCGGTTTTTCAGAGGGATATCTTTACCTCCAAAGTATGTTATCTCAGATACTGGCCGCTTGAATGGTGACGATGAGTTCCCTGGGGACGTAGTCATTGTTCATGGGAAATGGGAACCCGGAAAGACGATTTCTGATGTTGCCGATAGTTTGCAGGAAGGCGATATCATCGTAAAAGGCGCTAACGCGGTTAATTTAAAAAGCAAACAGGCAGCTATTTATATCGGCCATCCAAAGGCAGGTACCATCATTACTACTCTCCAGGCAGTTATGGGAAGAAGAGTTGAACTGTATTTGCCCATTGGCCTGGAAAAAAGAATAGATGGGGATATCAATGATATTGCCAGAAGACTGAATTCACCGGGTGCAAAGGGGTTCAGGTATTTCCCGGTCTGCGGAAATATCCTCACTGAGCTGGAAGCCATTCATATTTTAACCGGTGCTGAAGCAGAACTTGTTGCCGGCGGAGGAGTCTGCGGAGCGGAGGGAAGTTGCTGGATTGCTGTTTCCGGGAATGAAGAACAGTTGAAGCAAGCAGATGCAATCATAAATGATGTTAAAGGCGAACCGGGGTTTATCATATAACTTGGTAAAGGTTAGCCTGCCACACTTCGCAGGGTGAGGTCTCCTGCTTTTTACTGAAAAAAATGATTATCAATATGGAGGGTCAGAAAATGTTCTCGATTGATTATGCAACTGAACAGGATCGCGCCTTTTGGCGCACACTGGATGAATACATCAGTGATGAAGAGCTATCTTTAAAAATCAGGGATAAACGGTGCTACATCATCAAAGATGATGATCGTCCGGTTGGCATCATGCGTTACAATCTGTTTTGGGATCTGATTCCGTTTCTTAACATGATTCATTTTGAACAACCTTACCAGGGCAAGGGCTTTGGAACGAAAGCGATGCTTCACTGGGAAAATGAAATGCGTAAACTGGGACATCAAATTGCAATGACATCAACGATGGTTGAAGAAACATCACAGCACTTCTATCGTAAACTGGGTTACAAGGATTGTGGCTGTCTGATTAAAGACTTCCCTCCCTATGTTGAAACGATGGAAATGTTCATGATGAAACAGCTGTGATACGAGGTGCTTTATGACTGAAAAAACAAGATGCAAATGGGCGGGAGATATCCCCATATACATAGACTATCATGACAACGAATGGGGACGGCCTGTACATGATGATGTGAAGCTGTTTGAAATGCTTATTCTGGAAGGCATGCAGGCAGGGCTTGCATGGATAACGGTATTGAATAAGAGAGAAGCATTCAGATTGGCTTTTGATGGGTTTGACCCCAAAAAGGTGGCCCTATATGATGATGCTAAGATCCAGCAGCTCATGACAAACGAAAAAATAATCAGAAACCGTTTGAAAATTCATGCTGCTGTTAATAATGCCAGGCTGTTTTTAAAGGTTGCGGAAGAATACGGGAGCTTCGATAAGTTCTTATGGGGATATGTAAACTACACTCCTATCACAGGCCACTGGTCGCAGCACGATGATATGCCCGTCAGCACGCTGCTTTCCGATAAGATCAGCAAAGACCTGAGAAAAATGGGCTTTAAGTTTGTCGGATCGACCATTATTTATTCGTTTATGCAAGCTATCGGTATGGTCAATGATCATACCACGGATTGTTTTGTGTATAAGGAGTTAGCAAAGACTTAAGATCGCTTAATATTTGAAATAAAAACCGAAAGAAAACCTTTGTGTGGAGGAAAAATGAACATCAATGATTTGATCGAAAATGATTTTAGTGGAGTAATCTCAATCATTCAAAGCGGAAAAAGTCTGTTTCAGGGTGCATATGGATATGCCGACAAGGCCAATGAAATCCCAAACAAAACAGACACAAAATTTGGTACAGCTTCAGCGGCGAAGGTGTTTGTTGCAACCGCGATATTGGGCTTAATTGAAAAAAAGCTCATCAGCTTTGATTCAACAATCGGAGAAATCCTGAAATTCAATTTAGAACAGATCGATTCGGGGATCACGGTAAAGCAGCTTCTGAACCATACTTCAGGGATACCGGATTATTTTGACGAATCTGTGATGGAGGATTATGAGGAGCTGTGGATCAATATACCGAATTATCGTATCAGAACATCATCAGACCTGATTCCTCTGTTCATCGATAAACCGATGATGTATCCAAAAGGTGAAAGATTTCAATATAACAACACGGGTTACGTTGTTCTCGGATTGATCATTGAGGAAATAACAGGTAAACCCTTCGATGTGTATCTTCAGGAAACCATCTTCCGTCCATGTGGGATGGCAGATACCGGTTATTATGAACTGGACAGATTGCCTGCAAAATGTGCATTTTCTTATATTTATGACGGGGAAAGGAATGAATATCGCACAAATATCTTTTCCATTGATGCAAAAGGAAGCGGGGCAGGAGGTGCATTTACCACAGCCCCTGACGTTGAGAAATTTTGGGCCGCATTGGTATCCGGCAAATTGATCAGCGGTGAGCTACTGAAGCAAATGTTTACTCCGCAGGTTGCAGAAGGATGCTATGGCTACGGAGTCTGGCTGCTAAATGGTAAGATTCCTTCTTTTCAGGGTTGTGATCCCGGGGTTAATTTTATGACCTCTTTTGATTTAGACAAGCAAATGATGATAACAATATTATGTAATGTAGATTATGATGTGGAAAGCCTTCACTATAAAATATATGACAGCATTCGATAAGGGGTTTGGAACTGGAAGCCACATATCGAAGCTTTACAAAAAATCATCATTCTGACTAAACCGCTTCATGGAACACAATAAGGGAAAGAGAAGTATTCGATAATAAGATAAAGAGCTGCCTCTGAGGGCAGCTCTTTTAAACGATTCAATTTTACTATTCAGACAGCAGACCTGCCATCAGATACACCAGCGGAGAATTCCAGTATATCGTTATCTCGTTGCAGGAGTAGCTTTGTACGTTATCAACATAACACTTCGCCGGAGGCTTACCCTCCAGGACATTCTGGGCATAGGGATCTTCCAGGTTGGAGTTTGCGCCTCCCACCAGCATGCCCTTCATGGTAGTTCCATGGACAATGGAGGGGCGGTGGTGCGTACCGCTTGGTGTCAGAGTTCCATGGCCTGTAACAAAGCAGTATGAAGTGGAATTGGCACCAAGCAGATAATCCATTTGCTTCTTTGCCAGATCATCTTTATTCTCGGAAAACCTGCCTGCCATTAACAGGACCATTCCATTGTTGGCCAGTGTCATGTTGCTTCCCCATGGATATACATCCCCCATGGAAGAAAAATACCCGTCTGCCTGAATGTTTTTTTCTACAGAAGCAAGGTATGCATTGAATTTATCCTGAATCTTGCTTTTCAGGGTCGCATCGTTTTTTTCGGAAGTGAGGTATGCATAACAACCATATATTGAAACTGCATTCCAGCCCAAGCCGTTATCCAGGGATGCCATATCCAATGCTTTCAGTTTATCATGATAGCTGGAGTCGCCGGTCGTTTTATACAGCTCGCTTAAAGCCCAAAAAACCTCGTCCGATGAATTTTCATCACCATATTCGCCTGTGGATACATCCTTTGGGTTTTTAAAGCCGCTCTTGTTTGGATTGCTTTCCAGGTAGGAAAGGGCGGTTTTCGCTGCCAGCAGACACTCTTCTGCAAAGGAGGCGTCAAAGGGCTCGTAAATTCTTGCTGCCATCGCCATCACAGATGCGAAAGAACCCGTTGCTGCATTGGAAATGGGCATAATAAACAGGTCGGCTGTTGTCTGTTCAGGCATTACCATTCCATCAAAGTTTAAGCCTGTAACCTTATGGTAAACACCGCCTGATGCTTCATCCTGCATCTTGAACAGCCATTCCAGCTCATATCTGGCTTCATCCAGAACATCCGGAACACCATTGCCGCTTTCAGGGATTCCCAGCTTATCGTTGAAGACACTGCTGTAATCTTCATAAGCAAGCAGCAGGTCTGCAGCTGCCTTTACCCCGGGAACAACATAACGTCCATAATCCCCGGCGTCATGCCATCCGCCGGAAACATCCTTTGTTTTGTTTGTGCCATAAATCGTTGCTGGTTGCGTATGACAGGCTTCATGTGCAAAATCTCCTGCTGTTTTACTATCCAACTTGCTTCCGCAGCGCATCAGGTACAGCATCTTTAGGACATCTGTAAAAGCTTTATCATAGGGCTTGTCTGCGATCGTGAACTCAAAGGATTCGCCGCTGTTTGCAGCAACAATTTTATAGGTACCAGGTGCGGTTACTTTGGAAAAATCACCATAAGCTACGGTTTCACCCGCACTTGGAGTATTTACTGAACCGGCTGCTGAACCGGAGAAAACAGCTTTGCCCGTCTTTACATCAACCACTTCAAAGGTGGAATCAAGGCTGCTATCCCTGAATATAGCTGTTTTCGTGTCGTCCGTACGATAACCAACCTGATTAATGTTAATGGAAGGCCGTACATCTTCGGTATTGGAGGCTTCCGCCTTGGAAGCATCCAGCAGGATCAGCTCCACATTGTCAATGGTTACAGTATGCGCAGGAAGCTTGCCATCGGCTTCGTGGAACCCTAAATTCAAGCAGAACCTGGGTGCAGGGTCTGAAGCTTCCGTCATGGTAAAGGTATTTTCATAATGCATGGTTTCTGTAGTGACGGCGATGTTCTCCTCGGTGGCATAAGCATGATAATCCCCGCCATTCAGCTGAACACGCCATTCCATGGTTCTGGCCGCAGTGGAACTGATATCAAATGCCACCTTGTATACGGCGTTCTGAAGTACTTTAAAACCATCACAATATACCTGTACCGCATGCTTCACACTTCCGGTGCTGTTGATTGTCGCTTCCAGCTGACCTTTGGCATTTAAGGCGATTTTGCCGTCGCCGCCGGATTCCGTGTAAGTTCCCCATTTGGGGCTGAGCTCGTTAAAATATCCTCCCGGCATCAGATTGCCTCTTTCTTCTTCCTCAGAAACCGTTGGCGGTTCTGTGGGTTTCGCTTCCTTCGTGGGTTCAGGTGCTTTGGTCGGAGCTGCGGTTGCTGCTGTTGTGGGTTGCCCTGCTGTAGGCTGCTGCTTATTCTTTTTATTTTTATTACAGGCAGTCAGTGTGGTAAAAACCAGGCAAAGGATCAACAATAATGCCCAAAACTTTTTCATACAATTTCCCCCTCTTCTATCTGTGGTTGTGCTGTATTTCACAGGCTCTGCAATGAATACCGCACACAGTCTATTATATGGAATGGCCATGACTTTTTCAATTCATTTTGAACACTTTTGCACAATAGTAACACTGCATCGTTACTGTTCACAGGTAAGCAGGCGCAGCCTGTTGAATGAAGTGAATGAGCTCGCATAACGCCTGACAAGATCCTTCGCTGTACTCAGGATGGCATCGCTGCACTCAGAATAAAACAGATATCTATGCAGCAACTTATGAACAAATTGAAGGGGAGGATGAACAGTCCCCCTGCACCAGGTGTCGCCGAACGACACGAAACCCAGGCAGGTTTCACAGATGTAACACTGCTTCAGTAACTGGACACATGAAACTAAAGCCCAGAATTGCTTTCGCTTGACGACATTCTGTCAACAAGATACGATATCCATAGCCTGGTACGGATACTCATTACATTGCGGAGGATGTTGAATTGGAAGATCATGTTGTATTACAAGGCGGTAATTTAAACGAAGTGATTCAGGTGGGGGAAACCGTCAGGCGTTCCCTAAAGAGCTGGAGCCCTACGATCCACAGGTTACTGGAGCATCTGAAACAACACAATTTCGAATATGCTCCGAAGTTTTACGGGATCGATGAAAACAACCGTGAAATACTGTCCTTCATTCCTGGTGAAACTGCGGTGGACTTTCCGCGGGTAAAACCCCATATGCTTCACGATGACATCCTGACAGATGTAGCCGTAATGCTTCGAAAACTTCATGACATTACAGCCTTCTTCAGGTATGAAAGTAACGAACAATGGATGCTGACTTATCCGGGAACCCTACCGGCAGAGGTCATCTGTCATAATGATTGTGCTCCGTACAATGTGGTTTTCTCAGAGGGTCAGTTGAGGGGGCTCATCGATTTTGACACCGCCTGCCCCGGCCCGCGCATATGGGATATCGCATATACCCTGTATACTTTTGTGCCTTTGGGCAGGCTTGTCTATGACCCGTGCTCCGATTCGCTTATTGACTACCATTCAAAAAAGCATGCGGATGAACGCAGAAAAAGGATTTCGACCTTCTTCAAAGCCTATGGGATGGATCAACCAACGGACTTGATTCATCAGGTGATTCTGCGCCTGGAAGCGATGTGTGATACCTTAACCGGGAAAGCGGCTGCTGGTGAAGAAGCGTTTATCAAAATGATCAACGAGGGTCATCTTGCTCATTACCAGGATGAGATACGGTTCATTCAGCTGCATGGGTGCGAATGGGTATAGAGAATTACATGGGAATGCCATCATTTCGGCACAGGAATCCAGACCTATATACAGGGTTCCTGGATTTTTCCTGGCTTGCCCGTATATAAACTCCCCTTCACCCGTACCGATATCCATTACGATATGGGTATAGTCCTTGATCATATGATGAAAATCATCACGATTGATTTCTTGAATCACTTTACCTTTCAGGCATTTCAATTATTTCACTCCTCGCTTCTTTTACTTTTCAGGTAAAAGAAACAAAGGAGGACCTCGGGCTAACGCAGAGCATTTACAGCCAGAGGGTATAATTGAAACTACCGTCAGTTATCATCTGAACCTGTAACGGTAGGTCATAAGAATCAACCTTTCTAATTTGCAATATATATAAATTATAATGATTTGTAATAAAGTTTGCAAGTCATCCCAAACCAGCCATGTGCGGGGATCAGGCTATTTGTTACTGTACACAGCTAAACAGGCGTAGCCTGTCATCCTGAACGAAGTGAAGGATCTTGCATTACTCCTGACAAGATCCTTCGCTGCGCTCAGATAAAGCACATACCTCTGAAGCTACTTATGAACTTATTAATGGGGTGTGAACAGTCCTCCACGACCCAATTGTCGCCATACGACACGAAACCTTGGCAGGTTTCACAGGAGTAACGTCTATTCTTCTTCGGGCTGTTGTTTTTCCTCTGTTGCGGTTTCTTCTTTTTTGAAGCGTATCAGGTAGATCAGTACCACCAGCAACGCGAAAACATTCAAATATAAATCTGCAACATTAAACACACCCGTTTGGAAAATGCCGAAATTCATGTGCATGAAATCGATCACTTCACCATAAAAGATTCTGTCTAACAGGTTACCAACACCGCCGCTGATCACAAAGATCCAGAAGGACAGATAAAACCAGTCGTCTTTCTTTTTCGTGACAACATAAACAGAGAATGCGATTAAAACCACCAGGGGGAGCACGACAAAAAACATCCACCATAATAAGCCGCCCGCACTGCTTCCAAAGGAAAGGAAACCTCCGCGGTTCGTCGCATAAACCAACATAAAAAAATCATCAATGACCGGTATGGTTCCTTTGCCCATTAATGAGGCCTGGGCAATTTTCTTCGTAATCTGATCAAGCGCGATCAATAAAACAATGGATAAAACACTTACGGTAAGCCTGGATACTCGCTTCAAAAACATCACCTTTTCATTGTTTGCTTGTTCCGGATAACCGGAAAGAGGTTGCAGCCATACGGCTCAGTTAGTCTATTTTACCACACATTCAGGATAAACGATAAATATTCATGCAAATCATTTCAAATTTTTTTGTTCGGGGCTGAAAGTCGTGCGTGGATCACATTCCACAGAAGGTTATTTTTATCATGGTTTTGCGCTTATACTTTTCTGTCTGGGTTTTGACAGAGAAATAGTATTGAAGAATGCGTTATAAGCTGTATAATGGAAGAAACTCCTATTACAGAGTGATGCGGAATCAATTCAAAAAAGCATCATTACAGTATTGAACAGTTTTTGAGGGACTGTTTTATCCCGGTAGCAAAATAAGGCGTTTGATAAATTGGATCAGGTAAAACGAAGGACGGTAAACCACATGGCAGACTGGAATTCAACTCAATATCTAAAATTTAAAAATGAGCGTACGCAGCCAGCGATTGATCTGGCAACCCGAATTGATGCGGTCAATCCTCAAAAAATCGCAGACCTTGGTTGCGGCCCTGGAAACAGCACCCAGGTCCTGGCAGAGATGTTCAGCAATGCTTATATTCTTGGGGTCGACAGTTCTCAAAACATGATCACGGCAGCCAAAGAGAAATACCCGAAACTTGATTTTTGCATTTGTGATATCAGCTGCGAACTGTCACGGTTGGATCACGATTTTGATATTGTGTTTTCAAATGCCTGTATCCAATGGGTACCGGATCATTCAGGGCTGATTCCGCAGATGCTGAGCCTTCTGAAAAAGGGTGGGGTTCTTGCGGTTCAAATCCCGATGAACTTTGATGAGCCGATTCACAGGATTATCAAGGAAGTCAGTTCTTCTGAAAAGTGGCGTGCCTGTTTCCCGGAGCAACGGAACTTTTATACGCTTTCACAAGGCGAGTATTTCGATGTTTTATCTGACTGCACGGATGAGTTCTCAATCTGGAACACGACATACTACCATGTGATGAAGTCCTGGCAGGATATTATGGAGTGGTACCGCAGCACGGGGCTAAGGCCGTACCTGGCCGTTTTGACAGAAGAGCACAGCAAAGAGTTCGAAGAGGATATCCTTCAAATGCTGATGAGGGCATACCCAAAACAGAAGAACGGAGAAATCCTTTTCAGGTTTCCCAGGTTCTTCTTCACGGCAAGAAGAAAATGAGATAACCCACTCAGCTTTCCCGCAGTGCTTTGGGGGATTGCCTGCACAGCAGGTCACCAATGATGGTGTGATATCACATCACCAATGTCTTTAAACACTGCTCACAAGTTGAGACTGGAGAGTTAAGTTGTATAATAAAGTAAACAGGGAGAAAAACGATGGAGAAAAAAGCACAGAATAGGGTGATCAGAGAAGTCATTGAATGGTTTTTATATTTATTTTCAGCGTTCATTATCGCATCAATCCTGCATACACAGGTCTTTGCGATGACCGTGGTAGATCAGAGCTCCATGGAGGATACTCTTATCGAAGGGCAGAAGCTGGTGATGGAGCGGATTTCTTATAAGATCCATGAACCGGTGCGCGGAGACATCATTGTATTTCTTCAGGATGAAGAAACCGACGGTATCCTGGAGAGGGTTAAAATTTTTTTCAACGATATCAGCCTGAAGCTTAAAAAGCAAAAGCGGGAGGATCGTCTGATTAAAAGGGTCATCGCCGTAGGTGGTGACGAACTGACCATAAAGGGCGGTTATGTTTATGTCAATGGTGAAAAAATGGAGGAGCAGTATATAAAAACCCTTACTCCCAATGAGATGGTTTCCGAAATTGTGCCGGAAGGTTATGTCTACGTCATGGGTGATAACAGGGCAGTTAGCAAGGACAGCCGCTATTTCGGCCCGATTAATCTGGATCATATTGAAGGAAAGGTTGTTTTCAGGTTGTTGCCGCTCAATGAGATGGGCAAGCCGTGAAATGAATGACTGGTACCCTCCAACACACGCTTTATAACCGCTGTAAAAATATGGTTTTAGCCTTTGGCTTAAAAATACATTAGAACACGTTTTTTAACTTTGGGTAAAAAATTAGCGAGGACTTTGGAGCCTCGATATACAAAGGAAATTCTGGCTCGGAAGTAAAGCATAAGGGGGATGGCTTCCCCATCCCCCTGTGTCGGCATTAATCCAGGTAAGGCCTTGCGTATAATTGCTTTTTCTTCAGTCCATTTTTTCGGGCTGTTTGGATCCAGCCTTTGTCGGCCATAAACAAGTAAAGTTTCCGTGGGAACCCCAGATCGCTGGAAAAGTTCTTCACAGGCTCGGTTGATTTGCCCTGAATATCCTGCGCCATGAAACTGAAGCCGTTGTCGAGCGTCATGAATGTTTGCTTCATGTAGGGGATGTCCTTCATACTATCAGAAAGCATTCCCCCGCCGCCAAGCATGATCCCGAAACGGAAGTCGGCTCCGGTTTTCTTACTGAAGCTTTCAATTACACTTATGGCTTCACTATTGATACCGCTTTCCGGGAACCCACAGTTCACAATAGCATAGACCCTTGGTTTTATGGCATATCCGCCATTACTGCTTAAAAAAACATTAAAATCCTGTAAAAACCGCATCAAAATTGCTGGCAGGCAGAATATGTACAGTGGAAACGTAAACACAAGGGCATCGGCATTGAGCATCAAACTAAAGTCTTTTTCCCAGCTTTTATGGGTATGACCATCCCGCACATTTACCCTGAAAACCTGGAATTTATCGGACTTCATAAAACCTTCCCCATAACTGTTCAAGAAATTTGAAGCAGAGGGGTTGGACATCTTGGGGCTGCCGTTAATAAAAACGACTCTCTTCATTTCCTGCATCATATTTCATCTCCCTGCTTTTTTAAACTAATTTGATCCAATGCTTTTATTATTTCCATGTCAATATCCTGATAAAACAAGACCCCGAGGTTACTGCGGTGTTTATTGATATCGGTGAAAAGCTTCTTGTCCTCATCCGATAAATCGTTTGCATAGCCTATCATAATCGATAATGGGTACTCCTTATACCGCGCCGGATGGATGGTTGAGCCGTCCTTCCTTGTGATGAAAAAGGGAAGAATGTTCGGCAGCCACCGATCCAGCACAGTTTTAATGTTGCACGAATACTGACCGAACACAATGGGGCTGAGATATAAGGCCACATCGCTGTTGATGAAGGAGTGGTTAATGGAACCCATTCTGTCATTGATGACACACTCTCCGGGCTTTTTCACCCAGCATCCAAAGCAACCCATACAATAACCCAGCTCATCCTTTTCAATCCGAACATCTTCAATATCAAAACCCTTCTGCAGCAGATATTTATGTACCAGCCCCTCGAGATGTCCGAAGGTTTCTGTCCGATATTCACTGTCTGAAATGATCAACGCTTTCATATAAAACCTCCTAATGTTAACAGTGTCAACATAAATATATCACGGAATGTTTACTCTGTCAACATCATTTGATATAATGTTTCTGTATGGGGAAACTCCACAATTTCAAAAGCGAAATACTGTTCACAGGTAAGAGGCGTAGCCTGCTGAACGAAGTGAAGGATCTTCCAGGGGTAACTTAAATATAAGTAAAGATTAAGACCGAAGAGATGAAGTGAGAAATTAAAATGGGGGACATTCCGCAAAAAGCCAGACCCGCGAAACAGCGGCTGGTCGCAAGCCAAAGCTTG
>CAYVFB010000009.1:0-41066 GCA_964450305.1 uncultured Ruminiclostridium sp. | reverse complement strand
CAGCGGCTGGTCGCAAGCCAAAGCTTGGCGGGTCACAGGCTAAAGCTTGTTGCTCGCCCAAGCGTCCTGGCTGCTCGTCCATGCAACCCGGGCGTGTCCCCCACCTATAAGAAAGGACTGATTTTCTTGCCTGAAAAGAAGTATCATCATGGAGATTTGAAGCTCGCGTTGATTGAATCAGGGATTAGCCTATTGAACCGGGACGGCTACGAGAGCTTCTCTTTGCGTAAGGTGGCAAAAGAATGCGGTGTCAGCCAAACTGCGCCATACCGGCACTTTAAAGATAAAGATGAACTGATCCATGCCATGGTCATGTATGTCATGCAACAGTTTAATCTCAGCCTTGAGCAGGCAGTTCAAAAACACCCTGAAGACCCGAGAAGCCAGCTTAGTGAGATGGGTACGGCCTATATACGTTTTTTCGTTGAACACCCTGAATATCTGCGACTCATTTTCCTGAACAAAAAGCCGGAGGAGATGAATCATCCTGGTGAATGTCAGGGATATGAAATTATAGAAGGGCATCCTTTTGCGACATTCTTCAGTGCGCTTGAACGTTACGCGGAACAAGCCGAGACTTCCGGGATGGATAAGGACCAACTGATGCTATACAGCTGGGGTCTTGTCCACGGCATAGCCATACTGATTGCAAACAATGAAATCCCTTATCGGAATAACTATATGAAGGTTGCTGAGAAGCTGATGTGGAACCAGGATTTTTTGAAATAGTCATAAGTCGGTTTCTGAATAGAACATCTCGACAACATATGCACCGGATGTCCTGACAACATCATGTCCTGACCAAAGAAGTCAGGTACGTGGATGGTGAGACTGGACTCATAAATGTGCAATAAAATAGCGATATATTAACAGCTGCGTGTATGGCAAGACCTCTCAGCACGCGTGTTTAGGTTCCATAGTTCAATGAGTGCTTACACGAATTACGCGCCAAACCACATTTTTTAAAATACGTATAGCCGTTGAAAGCGCCTCCTACACACAAAAACATCAATATTTTTATGTGCAACCAGTTCATAACTATCTCTGATAGTTATGAATGATCCGCGAGCACTTGATAAAACAATAAGCAGCCGGTTTTTAAGTTGATGAGGTGTCCGACTGCTTATTTCAAAAGGCTCGTTATCGAACGCAATATGTCCCGGTGAAAGGCCTGGATGAAAAAAACATACCGGAAAAAGAAACAATTACGACTGGATAACGCACCCACCAGTTTTCAGTTATCAAATGAAGCTTACTCAGCAAACCGCTTCAGAAGGGCGGATTGCCCCTCCGAAGCAGTTGTGAGCTTTGGAGGTATGAACGTTCAGTTATTCAAGGTTCAGCTTCTTTTTCAGAATCCTGTTGGTCAGCACATAGCAGCCTGCAGCCATTATCGTGCTGAGTGCAATGGTCACCAGCATGGTTTGATTCAGCGGGCCGGTGATATTATCCACTTCACCGTTGACCGTATACATTATGTTCAAAAAACCTGGCATCGCCAGCATCATGAAAAACTGGCATACGGTATTGATTCCAATATAACTTGCGAAGGAAACGAGGAGCTTATGTTTGTTGGACAAATGTCCCAATGCAATTGCAGCATAAATTTGCAGCACTCCAAATATTATGGTAACTAATGTCAGCAGCGGAATCGTAAAAGCCCCTCCAAGGCCAAAAATCATACGGAGTTCAGCGAAGAATTCTCCCATTTTAGCCAATTCCGACCCGGGGATCATGATGAGGATTGAAAGAATCGCAAACAATATGCTTGCCACATTCCACATCATAGCGATCAGAAGCTTGTTAACAATATGCTTCCAGGTTTTCACGGGCAGCGTAAACATCAGATATCCCTCATCACCCAGCAGGCTTTTGTAAAACCTGATGATGCAGACCACAAAGGTTACGGCCATAAGCCCTATGAACAAAATGACGTATATGAATATGGACAAACCGGACATGATTTCCCGGAAGGAGAAGCCAGGACCATCCATGATCATCGGGTCTGTAAACAGTAATCTGTTGATGCCCGCAAAAAGAAGAATAGCGGCATAGATAGGCAGGAACCAGCGAGCGGTGGCTTTTATCTCATATTTCATTAATTTTCCTAACATCTGAATACCTCCCTGAACAATGCATCAACGGATTTTCCGGATTCATCGCGAATCTCATCCACGGTCTTCTGAAGTACTACCTGCCCGTCCTTAAGAAAGATGATATCATCCAGGATCTTCTCGATATCAGAAATTAAATGGGTGGACAGAATAACCGTTGCTTCCTCATTGTAGTTTTTAAGGATTGTGTCAAGAATATAATCTCTGGCAGCCGGGTCAACGCCGCCGATGGGTTCATCGAGCAGATACAGCTGTGCTTCCCGGCTCATCACCAGAATCAGCTGCACTTTTTCCTTTGTGCCCTTTGAAAGGGTTTTCAGCCTGTTTGTGGGTTCAATATTCAGCCTTTTCAGCATATCAAAAGCCTTTTCGCTGCTGAAGTCGGTATAAAAGTCTTTAAAAAAGCTGATGATCTCGGAAACCTTCATCCAGTCATTCAAATAGGTTTTTTCAGGCAGGTAGGATACGATCTTTTTGGTTTCAACACCTGGCTGAAAACCCCCAATCCTGATTTCACCACCTGTCGGGTTCAACAGCTCATTGCACAGCTTGATGAAAGTGCTTTTTCCACTGCCATTCGGGCCAAGCAGGCCTACAATCCTTCCGCGTGCGATTTCCAGGTTTACGTTCTTCAGCGCCATGGTTGTTCCGAAGGCTTTTGAAAGGTTTGTGCACTGTAGAATACTGTTCATTTTTTCGCCTCCTCCAGCATGTTTGCAAGAATATCCAGGATATCCTTCTGATCAAAACCCAATCGTTTCATTTTCTCAAGAAATTCCTGTATTTGCTCCTGTGCCAGTCTGTTTTTTGCTTTATGAACCATTTTAACATCCTCCGTTACAAACCTGCCGCTTGTGCGGTTGGTATACAGCAAACCGTCTTCTTCTAGCTTCGCCAGGGCCCGTTGCATTGTATTTGGATTTACCGAGGCTTCCTGCGCCAGATCACGGACAGATGGAAGCTTAGTTCCCAACGCATAAATGCCCGAACATATCTTCAATTCCAGCTGCTCAATCAACTGGGCATAGATTGGACGATCCGACTTTAAGTCCCAAGACATGCGATCACTCCTTTGTATTATTGTATTAAGCGCTTAATACAATAATACAACCGATCATCAACGATGTCAACCCCCTCGTCAGGAATATTTACACCAGGGACAGGTTCCTCTGTAAATATTTACACAGGAACCTGTCCCCAATGTAAATCCCCGCCAGGCTGGACAAGGTACCTGTCCCATTTCCTCACATATGATGAAGTAAAAGATGACAAAGGAGAGAAACCCATGCTAATCATTGACGGGAAAAAGATTATGAGCGGCCAGGATTTTGGATATGGGCGGGGAGATACTATCGAACGCGCGATCCTGGAGAAAATGCTGTCTGCCGAAACGGTTTTTTCATACCCATCAGAGGCGTTGCTGCATTTTGAGCTGAATTTACGAAAAGAGCTTGTCAATGCATCAGAACGGCTGAACAACAGCTTTTTTACCTTCAGGCTCTTTAAGGATGCCATATGCAATACACAATATTGGGATAAGACAGAGGAGGGCGGCTTCAGACTGAAAAAAACGGCTAATCCGCATGAGGCAGTCCTGGACATTACTAAAAACAGCAGGCGCTATGGTACTGAATGCGCTACCGCCATCGTGATGGTGTTTTACCTTGCAATCGTAGAAGCTTTACCGGCTGAACTGTTTGATATGCTTTTTTCAGATATTTACCTGATGGACTGGAAGTACCTGGACAAAGACCTGGGCGTGGGCACTCATCAAGGGGTGGAAGACTCATTGCCCGGGGACTGCCTGTATTTCAAGAACCCGGATGTAAACCCGGATACACCGGAATGGCAGGGTGAGAATGTGATCCAGCTTTTAGACGGATATTATTATGGGCATGGAATAGGAGTTAAAACCGCTGCAGGGATCATCCGTGACCTGAACAGAAACAGAAGCTATGGCTCTGAAACCTCGGCCTACCTGATGGACCTGATTGTCAAGCCCGACTTTCAATATCTGGGCAGAAAATATGAAGCATTTCGCAATGCCAATGGTTAAACAGTCCGGTTTTCTTCATAATCCGGTTTTACATAAGGGGCAGGTTGCCTGAAGCCTGCCTTTCTTGCGGAGCAGTTGCATTCCGGGCTTGATGCCTGTAAAGGATTTATTGTTCACAGGTAAATAGGTGCAGCATGAAGCGAAGTACCTGTCATCTTGAACGAAGTGAAGGGTCTCCGCCTTATTCCTGAACAGATCCTTCGCTACGCTCAGGATGACATTGTTGTGCTCAGGAGGGCATTGCTGCGTTCAGCAAGACATTGTCGATGCATGTAACATTCTTTGGCTTTAGAGTTTTCAGTTGCACCAAGATATGTTATTCTTTAGAAAGGAACAGGCGGTGTAAGAATGAAAAAGTGGAAAGCAAAATGGGTTGTGGATGAAAAGTTCGCAAGGCCTCAGCCGGGCAATCTGTTTTCCGGGCAGGAACCCCCAAGCGCGGCGCACAGAGAGGATCTGAAAAACTATCATATGCTGGCGCGAAAAACATTCACACTTGCGGACAAGCCCCGGAAGGTTTTTTTGGACATTTCCGCCGACGACTGTTACAAGCTTTACATCAATGGCATTTTTATGGCACAGGGGCCCGCCCCCGGCTACCCCTTTCATTATTACTTCAATCGCCTGGATGTGACCCGATACCTGCATCCCGGGATGAATGTCATTGCTGTGCACGTTTACTATCAGGGGCTGGTGAACAGGGTTTGGTGCAGTGCCGATTACCGGCAGGGCTTCATCGCTGAGCTTTATAGCAAGGTAGGGCTTCATGCCAAAACAGATCATACCTGGAAATATATTCGCGCGGCGGAATACGCCACAGGCGAGCCTTACGGTTACGCCACGCAATATCCGGAGCTCATTGACAACCGGTTGAAGGCTGCAGGCTGGAAAGAGGAAGGCTTTGATGACAGCAGCTGGTTATCCTGTGTGGAAAATGATAAAGATGATCACGTGCTCTTCCTACAGCCCACACCTGTTGTATCGGTATATGAGACAAGGCCGCAAATAACCCGCTATACGGATGAGGGTGACTGCTTTCTGGATTTTGGCAGGGAGCTTACCGGTCATCTGGAAATGAAAGCGATAGGGAAATCAGGCCAAAAGGTTGAGATCCTGTATGGGGAGGAATTGAACGAAGACGGGACGGTGCGGTACAATATGCGCTGCAACTGCCTATACAGGGATATCTGGACATTGGCCGAAGGAATGAACGAATTTGAGCCTTATGACTATAAAGCTTTTCGTTATGTCCAAATAAAAGCACCAGCCAACACGGTGCTTCCCGACAGCATCAGGGTGATGACAAGGCATTACCCGATGCAGGAAGAAAGCTGCAGGTTTTCCTCGTCCAGTCCCTTGCTGAATGGGATATGGGACATCTGTAAAAACGCGGTAAGGCTTGGATGCCAGGAGGTTTACACCGATTGCCCCAGCCGGGAGAAGGGCCAGTATCTGGGAGATGCCACGGTTACTGCATTATCCCATCTTTATCTGACGGGTGATTTGTCGCTTTATAAAAAATATCTTGAAGATTTCGCCCGTTCGGGAAGGTACTGCCCCGGGCTGATGGCCGTCGCGCCTTGCAGCTATAGGCAGGAGATTGCGGATTATTCACTGCTTTGGCCCTGGCAGCTACTCAATTATTACCGTCACAGCGGTGATAAAAGCTTCCTGAAGAGAATGCTCCCTACGGCAGAAGGAATCCTTCATTATTTCAGGCGCTTTGAGCGGGATGACGGGCTTTTGGAGAATGTCATCGGGAAATGGAACCTGGTGGACTGGCCCGAGACCATGCGCGACGGATATGATTTTAACCTGGAGAGGGCAGAGGGCTGCCACAACGTGATCAACGCCTTGTACCTGGGGGCCGTAAAGACCGTCGATGAAATCCGGGAAGCCCTTGGCCTGGAAGCGTCCAAACGCATTGAACCGTTAAAAGAAGCTTTTCACCGGGCATTCTACCGTAAAGCTACTGGGTTGTTCGCTGATTCAACCGGTTCGGATCACTGTGCGGTACATTCAAATATTTATCCGCTGTTTTATGGTTTTGCCAGCCCGGCCACACAGAAAAACATTGTTCAGTTCATTCGAACCAAAGGGCTGGCTTGTGGAGTTTACACAGCATTCTTCCTGCTGAAGGGGGTTGCACGGGCAGGCGCTCATGATTTGGTATATCAGCTGTTAACCTCCACCGACCGGCATTCCTGGGCAAATATGCTGGCGGAAGGCGCTGTGGCCTGCTTCGAGGCGTGGGGGAAGGAACTGAAGTGGAATACGAGCCTGTGCCATCCCTGGGCCAGTGCCCCCATACCGGTGATCATTGAGGATCTATTGGGGGTTACACCCGAAACACCGGGCTGGGAAACGATTCGTTTTGAGCCTCACCTTCCGCATGACGTGGAAGAGATTGTTCTGGAGTTTACAACAAGGAAAGGCCGGATTTGTGTGCGGGCAGACAATGGTAAAGCAACAATGAACCTGTTGCAAAAGCGCAACAGCACACGCTAAAGGTGGTTTCAGATATAACTGCAATACCGCTAAAGGAACAGCTCGGGCATAAACGGGTATTTAAGCACAGCTGTAATAAGCCTGATGCGAAAGCAGAACGGTACATACTATAATGGTTTCATCAACAGCTGAAATAAATCTGTCAAAGAGGAACAAAACGCGTTAAACGCGATCAAAACATAAAATATTACTTGAAAGAGGTAAGAGATGATACAGGAAAAAAACCGACATAAAGGAATGACCGGTATAAAACCGGCTGCAAACTGGGAAGAAGCCTTTCCATCCGGAAATGGGACACTGGGTGCTTTGATGATGGGGGAGCCCAATCACGAAACTATTATCATCAACCATGAAGCCCTGTTTTTACCGCTGCCCGAAACGAAGGAAACCGTTCTCCCGGATATGTCCGAAGATCTTCCAACGCTGCGGGAAAAACTGAGGGAAGGCAGGTTCGGCGAAGCCACAAAGTTTTACATGCAACGCCTTTTTGATAAGGGTTTTCCACCGCAGATGCTCTGGACCGACCCATTTCATCCCGCATTTGATTTGCTGATTGAGATGCTTCCATCAACAAGCGGTAATACGTTCCAAAGCTATCGTCGCTCCCTGGATTTTGAAACCGGTGAGGTTCGGGTTGACTGGAGTGAGCAGGGTCACTCCTTCCAAAGGCGGCTTTTTGTCTCCCGGGCGGATCAGGTTGCAGCCTTACACATGATATCGCAGAGCGGCGGGAGGTTAAACTGTGAAATAAAGCTTACAGAACGTCCGGGCAAACAACATATCAAAAGCACCGAAATAGATGCCGTCGGCGAGTGGATCTCTTTCCAGAGCTTTTATGCAATTGAGAATGGCGGCTATGTGGGTTCAGCCAGAGTGTTCGCCCCGGGTGCTGAAAGGCATCCCATTCAGGGGGGCATGAAAATCCTAAACGCATCGGAAATACTGGTGATCATCGCAGTGCAGCCTGTTTCATCTGAAGATAGTTCGGGCTTGGCTGCATTAAAGGAAAGGCTGGAGCAAATTCCGTCGGATTACTCTCTATTGCTGCAACGCCATGTTGAAATACATCAGGAAATGTTCAGACGTGTAGTGCTGGAATTGCCCAAAGGGAAGGATTACAATCTGTCCAATGAGGAGCTGCTGGATAAATCCAAACAGGGAGAAATCCCATTATCCCTTTATGAAAAGGTTCATGATTATGGGCGCTACCTGCTGATCAGCAGCAGCGGCAGCCTTCCGCCAAACCTGCAGGGGGTTTGGAACGGCTCCTGGACACCTCCCTGGAGCAGTGACTATACCCTGGATGAAAACCTGCAGATGATGATGTGGCAGGTAATGCCCGGAAATTTACCCGAAGCTGCCCATAGCTATTTCAACCTGATAGAGTCTTTTGTTCCGGATTGGCAGCAGAATGCGCGGAAGCTTTATGGCTGCCGTGGTATCCTGTCAAGCCTGCGTTCAACTCGCAGCGGGTTGAGCAAGCACCTGAACGCCGAGTTTCCGATGCATTTTTGGACTGCAGGGGCAGGCTGGCTGGCACAGCTTTTTTATGATTATTACCTGTACACGTTGAATACAGATTTTCTGAAGAACAGGGCCATCCCCTTTATGAAGCAGATCGCCCTGTTTTATAAGGATTTTCTGGTGGAAGGTGAAGATGGGAAGCTGGCGTTTATTCCTTCCTATTCGCCTGAAAACACGCCAGCCAATTCGGACAGTGCGGTCAGCATCAACGCAACCATGGATATTGCTGTGGCCAAAGAACTGCTTTCCAACCTGATATCGGCGTGTCGGTTGCTGAAGCTGGACGGTGAAGATATTGCAGACTGGGAGGCGATACTGGCGAAACTGCCCGAATACAAGGTGAATTCGGACGGTGCCATCAAGGAATGGGCTGTGGAAGGTTTGGAGGACGATTATCATCACCGGCATTCGTCCCACCTATATCCTGTGTTCCCGGGGTTTGAAGCAACCCGGGAGCATACGCCGGAGTTGTTTGATGCCTGCCACAGGGCGGCGGAGTTGAGAATGTGTGACGGTCTGGAGGCCATCACCGGGTGGGGGCTTGCCCATCTGGCCAACTCCAGTGCCAGGCTGAAGGATGGTGAGCTTGCTTTTCAAGCCTTATCCAGGGTAATAAGGGTATTCATGTATCCGAACCTGTTTACCACCCACAACCGGGGAAATTGCTTCCAAATGGATGCAAACCTGGGTTTTACGGCGGCGATGATGGAAATGCTGGTTTTCTCAAAGCCTGGCTGGGTGGAGCTGCTGCCCGCACTTCCCAAAGCTTTTACCAGCGGCAGGATTCAGGGGATGCTGCTCCGGGGGGGCGCTTTACTGAAATACATGCAATGGGATACTGATGCCCGCAGCATCTTTGTGACAATTGGCTCAAATGTGCCATGCACGCTTCGGGTGTTCCTCCATTGGAAAATCAAAGCTGTGCAAACCGACGAAGTGAACGAAGCCGTTAAAAAGGCAGATGATCATACCCTGGAGCTAAGCTTTGCCCAGGGGGAGGATATTTCCCTGAAGATACTGTTTTAGCTTCCAAAAACACGGAACAGACAGATCCCTTTATATGATTTAGCTTGCGACCAGCCTCCTTCAGTGGGGGATTGAAACCCGCCATTGAAGGTAAAATCGGTTTTTGTATCCCACGCGTTTTTTGCCTAAAGGGCAAAAATACGCTCCGAGGCAGGGGTCTTAGGAGCATTTGATAAACATAGCTTTAAACGGCGACGTGATGATAACTAAAAGGATGACCTGCCGACAGTAAGCGGCGGGTCATCCCCTTGCTATGGAATAATTTAAGAAAGCCCGATGGAAAATGAACTCTTGTTCTCAGGTGTGACCAATATTCCATTCGGGTTGGTCTCATAAGTGCAGCCTGTTGTGCTGCGAATCGTTTCAATGCCATGCAGCAGTAGCTTCCAGGGTTTTTCACCGCCTGTTGCATTTACGTGTAGTTGCATTCCACGCTTTGTCACCTCAACCTCCAGTGCCTTTTCACCACCCGGCCTGTATACGGTGCATTTTGTTTCCTTGCCGTCTTCCAGCTCAAATAAATGCAATGTTACATTCTCTGAAAAGTCATATTCAGCCTTGTCTTCACAGCTTCCAACAGCTATCAGGCTGTTTGGCCTGGCAAGCAGCGGAAGACTGAAATAATCATAGGTTTCGCTGTACCATCTGCCGCCCTGTATCTTTTTCCCAGATAGAAAATGTGTCCAGGTTCCTTCAGGCACATAATAGCGTACAGTCTTATCTTCAGAAAAAATCGGTGCTACGAGCAGGTTTTCACCGAGCATATACTGACGATCCAGGGTTTCACAGGTAGTATCCTCCGGGAATTCCAGCACCATGGCACGCATTGCGGGAACACCGTCGTTTGCTGCTTCGCAGGCAGCATCGTACAAGTAAGGCATCAGCCGGCACTTCAATTTGGTGAAGAAGCGTAAAACATCAACCGCTTCCTCATCAAAAAGCCAGGGCACCCGATAGCTTGTACTGCCGTGCAGTCGGCTGTGGGTAGAAAGCAGGCCGAAAGCCACCCATCTTTTATACAAATCCGGAGTTGCGGTTTGTTCAAAGCCGCCGATATCATGACTCCAGAACCCAAACCCTGTCAGGCACAGCGATAAACCACCGCGCAGGGACTCTGCCATGGATGGATAGTTTGCAGTGCAGTCACCGCCCCAGTGAACGGGATACTGCTGGCCGCCAACGGTGGCCGAACGAGCGAAAACCACAGCGTCAGCGGGCTTGCGCTCCCTTTTCAGCAGTTCAAACACGGCCTTGTTATACAGCTGGGTATAATAATTGTGCATTTTTTCCGGGTTTGAGCCATCATAATAGGCCACATCGGTGGGAATTCTTTCGCCAAAATCTGTTTTAAAGCAGTCTACACCCACATCCATCAATGCTTTCAGCTTTTCCTGGTACCAGACCACCGCGCCGGGGTTCGTGAAATCCACGATACCCATACCGGCTTGCCACAAATCACACTGCCAAACATCTCCGTCCTTCGTTTTCAGAAGGTATCCATTCTCCATTCCTTCATCAAACAAGCATGATTTTTGCGCGATATAGGGGTTAATCCACACACAAATCTTCAGCCCTCTATCCTTCAGCCGTTTCAGTATTGCAGCGGGATCAGGAAAAACATCGCGATCCCATTTGAAATCACACCACTGAAATTCCTTCATCCAAAAGCAATCAAAGTGGAAAACGGAAAGCGGAATGTCGCGGCTTTTCATTCCGTCAATGAAGCTGGTTACGGTATTTTCATCATAGCTTGTTAAAAATGATGTGGAAAGCCACAGACCAAAGGACCAGGCCGGCAGCAATGCGGGTTTTCCGGTAAGGCAGGTATAGTTTTTCAACACATCCTTCAAAGAGCTTCCACCAACCACAAAATATTCAAGGCTTTCCCCGGGCACACTGAACTGCACCTTCGATACCACCTCTGAAGCAATCTCATAGGAGACCCGCTCAGGGTGATTGACCAAAACGCCATACCCTTTGCTGGTTAAATAAAAGGGGATGTTCTTGTAGCTAAGCTCACTGCTAGTGCCGCCGTCTTCATTCCATATATCTACGCTCTGCCCGTTTTTCACAAAGGGTGTAAAGCGTTCACCAAGGCCATATACATATTCTCCTACATCCAGATCCAATTGTTCACGGACGAAAGCTTCGTTATTTTCCGTTGTCAGGTAACCCATACTCTTGCCCTTGGTTCCGGTGATGCGCCGACCCTGGTATTCAAAGTCTACCTGCCAGTTCTTTTTGCTGATCTTCACCATCAGGCTGCCGCTGGTCAGGCTGGCAAAATCATCGTTGATGGACAATTCAATCGGGAAGTCGGTATTTGAATTCAACTTGAACTCGGGACCCCGGGGAACCCTGCCCCGATGGTGTATAATCTTAACACCGATGATGTTTGGCAGCGGAGAGCTGAATTCAATGGTGATCTGTGCAAGGTTCAGGGTGTCCCCCCTATGGTTGATGTTTTTTGTGGGAGCAACCACCTTCAGTTTTCTTCCGGAAACGGTGATATCCCTGGCCTCTGCGGGGCTGTATAGGGATACGCCCTTCTTCAGGCTCCAGAAACCTTCGCTAAACTTCATGAATAAAACCTCCTTCGCTACGAATGCAGTGAAATCATACAATAAGATTTTTCCCTTCATTCAGGGTAACAAGCTTTTGTATATTTTTTTGGTTGCCGCAATATCACACAGTAACCCTGATAATATCAGTATAATGATAGAATTCGTATATATCTTGTGATATATTGATGAAGAATAACACAATTTTGATGTATTCTCAATGAAACATTACTATCTTTGAAATATCTTCAAGACCGGGAATCAGTTTATCTTCCTGCCGTATTTTTAGCCCAAAAGGTGCTAAGAATACGTTCAGAGGCTGGGGTATTAGGAGAATTTGAAAAACAATGGAGCTATTATTGAAAGAAAACAAAACCCATGGCGACGTTCTTTTTCCATTTGCTTTATATGAAATGGAATATCAAACGCCTGCTACTATTTTGGACTGCCACTGGCATGATGAGCTGGAGTTCTTACTTCTGACCCAGGGTGAAGGAGTTTTTCGGGTTGAAACCCACCAATATGAGCTGGAGGAAGGCCAGGCTCTTTTTATTCACGGGGGAGAGATTCACAGCGGGACCTCTGTATCGCAGGCTGCAAGCTTTACAGCTATTGTTTTTCATACTGTATTTTTAAACAGCAATCCCCATGACCTGATCCAGGGGAAATACATCAACCCGATTCTGGAAAAACAATGCCTTTTACCCACGGTCATACGCAATGAAGCAGACTGGGAAAAGGACGTAATAACTCATTTGAAGGAAGCCATGAGGGCTGCACAACAGAAGGAATATGCCTATGAAATGCAGATCAAGGCTCAGTTATACGCGATATTCTCCATTCTGTTAAGAC
Source organism: uncultured Ruminiclostridium sp. (assembly GCA_964450305.1). GTDB lineage: Bacteria > Bacillota > Clostridia > DSM-8532 > DSM-8532 > JAAYJG01. Next base: position 28,425 of record CAYVFB010000009.1, on the reverse strand, counting down.
ATTCCCCAAAGGAAATTGCCGAATCGTCTTTTATAAACAGAGCAGACCCTATCAAGGAGGCCATTGGTTATATTCAGAAGAACTATGAGCGAGAGATCCGCATTGGCGAGCTGGCTGGAATTGCCAACATGAGCGAAGGCCACTTCTGCAGGTTCTTCAAAAAAATCGTATTGAAAACTCCTGTTGAATACATTAACTATTACAGGATCATGAAAGCGGCCTCTCTTTTGAAGAACACAGACAGAAAGGTTCTGGATATTGCGATGGAGGTGGGCTTCAACAATTTCAGCTATTTTATAGAACGCTTCAGGCAGTATATGCAGACAACGCCTGGCCGGTATCGGAAAGTGAGGTCTTTACATCAGACATGAAAAAGGGGCTGTTTCAACTGAAACTGCCCCGGTTATGTGTTACTCGGACGCTTTTATTCCTTTTACCAAACGGTGGAGGATGGCCGCAATCTCAGCGCGGTTGGTATAGCCTGCCGGGTCAAACAGGTTGCCTGGTTTTCCGGTGATGATGCCAGTATTATATAAAAGATAAACAGCGGGCTTTGCCTGTGCATCAATCTTCGCGTCATCTTCATAGATATGTCTCATTTTGTTTTGCTTTAACTGGGTCCTGGAATAGTCCAGATATCTTTGCAGAATAATAGCCATATCCTGCCTGTTCAGCTGCGCGTCGGACTTAAAGCCGAGTTTCGCAAGCCCGTTTGTAACCGCCCAGCCATCCGAGGCAAGGTTCCAGTCTTGACCTATGGTTACACCGGTTTGGCCATCCAAACGGTACAGGATCACCAGCAGCTGCCCCCAGGTTACCTGTGTGGCAGGGCTGTATGTAGAGAATCCGGTACCCTGTGTCAGCTTGTTGATGGTGCAATAGGCTACGTCGGTGAAGAACCAGTCGTTGACGGTGACATCCTTGAAAGGGCTCTTCCAGTTCTTCAGCAGGAAACCTTCCGAGTCGAGGACGGCATAAAAGGACTGCTTTGGCGCGAAGGTTTTATCAAACAGCAGCGGGTAGCCCTGAGAACGCCAGCTCTGCGGGTCGGCCTTGCCCCAGAATGTGACGCGGTCTATATGATCGGCATATTTCTTATACACCTCAAATACCTGCGCATATAACAAGGCCTGCTGCTGCTCCTCAGCCTCGCTGAAGGGAGTGGTTTTCTGGTTGCCATAGGAACCGCACGGAATGTCCAGCTCGGTGACGATAACCTTCGCACCGGTGGCCGCGAAGCGTGCAATGGTTGCGTCTACTTCGAGGGGCTTCAGGTTTTCAGTCCAGTAGTGGGCCTGCATGCCCAAACCTTCTACCAGCAAACGATCGGGCTGGGTGTTGCGGCTGTCACTCTTCCACATTTTGTTCAGCTCTTCGGCCATGGCAGCGATAGCTTCCCGCTTCGGAGCATCGGTTTCGTTATAGTCGTTATAGTATAGCGTGGCGGTTGGATCCGCCAGGCGCGCAAGCACAAATGCATCATAGAGGTAATCGGCGCCGCTTTCGCCTTTAGACGCATCCGCACCGTTATCATAAGCAAGGTACCAGGGGGAATCCTTGCGCAGGCCGTCCCTCCAGTTTGAGCTGGCGCTGTCGGCAAAGGCCTCGTTCACCACATCCCAGGATACCACCTTGCCTTTGAAATGTCCGGCTACATTGGTGATGTAGTCTTCCAGGTTGGCCCTGGCTTCAGCCCGGGTCAGTACCTGTCTTGCATCATCAAAGGTGAGCCATTGGGCCGATTGAGAATGCCAGACCAGCGTATGACCATGAACCTTGATATTGTTCGTTTCAGCCCAGCGGATGATCTTGTCGGCACTGTCATAATTATATTTTCCCTTTTGAGGGCTTAGACTCTGGGGCTTCATTTCATTCTCCGCGGTCACGACGTTATACTGTTTGGTGAACATGGCCGTAAGCCCGGCATCTTCAGTTTGGCGTGTATTGATAACATTGCCGATGTCAAAGTAGTTTTCATAAGCCTCAGCCAGGGAGGGCAGGGACAGATCCCATTCAGGGGTTTCAATCTTCTGCAGATCGCCAACCTGGCTGATCACGATTTCATCGATATACCACAGGTCGGCATGCCTGTCTTCATCATTGACGACCAGGCGGAAATCGATGGTTGTTAACGGGTTTTCCATTAAAGGGGTCTGGACGTCCACATGCTTCCAGTCGTCCAGCGGAAGTGTTCCGTAATAGGCAGGGAGCTTGAACTGGTTGGAGGCATATTCTTCATTCAATACAATCCCCGGCCCGGTGAGGGAGCGTTTACCCTCGTTTCCTTCGGCGGGGGCATAAAACCATACCGAAACATTATAGATACCGCCTGCGGGGAGTGGTTCCTTAAGGGTAAGCCTGATGGCGTTATATGCGCTGGTATAGGTTTCACCATCGATGTGGGTCACCTTCAGGGCGGTGCTGTCGTCCTTGCCAATACCGGCTTTGTTCACCCACTCGATCCTTGAAGATGAGCCCGGTGTAAAAAGGCTTTCGTGCGCAGCCTTGTCATCAAAGCGGAAGGCCAGCAACTCTTTGATTTCCAGCCCTTTTTTTGCCTGAACGGGAACAGGCAGGGTAACAACCTGCAGCTTTACCTCGTCCAGGTAGAAGGTAAGATCCTTCAGCTTGTCGGTATTATGGAAAACAATGCCGATCACCGACTCGTGATCCTCCGGTATGGTAAATTCCATTACGATATCAACCCATTTACCAGCCTTAAGCTCTGCATTCACATTACCTATATAGGCAATAGTTTTGCTGCTGTCTCTGGTTTCGACGCGTACACCCAGGGATGCATCATCGGCACTGAAAGCTTTCGCGGTAAGTTTGTATTGGCCTGTAGGCATCATGGGTGTTTCAAGGGTTTCATTCAGAAGGGCAGCACCGCTGTAATTATTAATGGAGGTTGGTGAAACGCTGAGGCTGCGTTTGCCGGCCCAGGCGTATTCACCGGTTAATTCGGTGGTTCCCTGACCGTTCAGTACCAGCGTGTTTTGTGATTCAAAGCCTTCGGAATAAAGGTAGTCTCCTGCCTCAGCCGCAGCTGCAGGTGAGATGAAAGTAAGCATCATGATGCAAAACAGAGAAGTAGCTATCCAACGTTTGCCGTGGGTTAGAATATTCATCTGAAAGCCTCCCGTCCTGATTCTATGGTTTTGATACACAAAAATTGTATCATCAGCGGGTTGATTTATCAATTCATGAAAAGAATAATAAGGGTGTTCGGTTGGCACCGTTGAAATTTAAAATGAATAGTATATAGCAGTTAGACGGTTTTTTCATGATGAAGAGCAAACTTCGGCGGTAGTAACATGAAGCACAAAACATGCAAGGCTTACATATATTACATACAACCCAACAGAATACGCACTTTCGGACCTTCATATACTACACCTGGAAAGGAAGTGTGAATATGCAGCCTGTCCGGATTTCGGCCGGTGATGGAGCAAGCGAACTTTTGGTCTATCTGCAGAAAGAGCTGATGAAGACTGACAAACCAGATGAAGGCTTCGTTGTAAACCAGGATCATGATGACGGCCTGATTGCAGTGGAATGCAATAAAAAAGAAAAGAACAGGGGAAGTAACCCTTTGGTCGATCAATTATCGCCCGTCCTGGCCGATTACTTAATGTCCGCATATGAAGGAATGCTGTTAAACCGGGTCACCAAAAGAAATTACGGATATCTCAGAGCTGATGAACGACGTGATATTATTCTCCTCGCACAAAAAAAGCTGAAAGAAAATGATCAGAACTTCTTTGACACGGTGATCCGCGTTCGCAGAAGAAACCTTGTGACCCGCAAGCTGGCCGATTTTTTGAACCAAAGCGACCATATTATTCTGGAAGGTTTTGTTACCTTCAGGATGCAGGAATATGTCAGAGAACTGGAAGAAATGATTGATTGGGCTGTAAGGCAGTATCTGGTGGAAAAGGAGTATCAGGAATTTATTCATCTGCTTACATGTTTCGTACAGATGCAAAAGCCCAAAATTCAGTGCGTTCACATCATTGCAGAGAAGGATTCAAGCTTTTCAATATACGATGAAAACATGGAAAGAGTTGCGGATCAGTGGTTTCATGAACTTGCTGAGGATCAAACCGACGGTGTGATCAGGGAAGAGGATTTATTGCTCAGCTTTCTCATATCGGCGGCACCGAAGCAGGTCATTTTGCATAATGCATCGGAAATAACCAACAGAGAGCTGCTTGAAACCATACAACAGGTTTTTTCAGGCAGGGTAACGGTTTTTCAGGATTAATGCAGTATTGTGTGGAAACATCCCAATGGACAGCAATTGTTCACCCCCCTTTATTCAGTTCATAAGTCGCAGCATAGGTATGTTTTATCCTGAGCGCAGCGAAGGATCTTGTCAGGAGAAATGCGAGATCCTTCACTTCGTTCAGCGGCTTGCGCCTGCTTACCTATGAATAGTAACTTGTCACATTGCAAAATTTGTTGAATTTCATACAAAACCTTGTGATCGCCCGTAACTTTGTTTATAATAGTAGCAGTGCAGGGTTCGCTGCACAAATGCTTCACAGGACGGTTGGGGGGTATTCTCTTGGCGGCGAAAGTTTTCCAGTCCCTGGTTTATCGGATCAAGGAAATTCTGGATTGTGATACCGGAATTACCGATTCGAACGGCATGGTCATCGCAAGCACACGCTCAGACGAGATCGGCAGCTTCCATGAAGATGTGCTTGATTTTATCAATTCCAGCGAAGCTTATCTGCAGAAGGATAATATTACTCTGATCAAGGTGGATCATCAAGGGACCCTCGATTACATTGCCTATGCCTGCGGCAGCGGTGAAACCCATAAAAAGGCCATGGAACTAATCAGCCTCAGCGTTGAAAATGCCAAGCTTTATTACGAAGAAAAATATGATAAAAACAGCTTTATTAAAAATATCCTGCTGGGAAATATCCTGCCCGGGGACATCTCCATCCGAGCCAAAGAGCTGAGGGTCAAAGATGATTCAAGAAGGATCGTCTATTCCATCCGCACCGAAAAAACCAGAGATATTCATGCATATAATGTTATTCAAAACCTTTTCCCCAATGACGCCAAAGATTTTGTCATATTGCTGGATGATCAGAATACAGTTCTTGTAAAGGATTTAAAGGACAAGGAGCTCAAGGACGACATTTACCGCAAGGCCAGGATCATCATCGATACGCTGAACACCGAGCTGATGGTCAAGGCTTCTGTGGGCATCGGCACCGAGGTGGACCGCCTGCGGGAAATTTCACGATCCTTCAAGGACGCCCAGACAGCACTGACCATCGGCAGCATTTTTGATACCGATAAAACGATTGTGGATTATAACCACCTGGGCATCGGCCGGTTGATCTATCAGCTCCCAACCACCCTTTGCAAACTGTTTTTGCATGAAGTTTTTAAAGATGGTGTTTACGAGCTGATCGATCCGGAAACAATGATTACCATACAGAAGTTTTTTGAGAACAATCTCAATGTCAGCGAAACCTCCAGGCAGCTGTTTGTACACAGAAATACCCTCGTATACCGGCTTGATAAGATTCAAAAGCTCACCGGCATGGATCTGCGCAACTTTGATGATGCGATTCATTTCAAGGTTTCGATGATGGTCAAGCGTTACCTTGATGAAGCGGGAAAGTGAACTCGTTCAGTTCCAGCTGAACTGCAAGCGTTTTTACGATAAAAGACGCATGTATTTACCAATAAAAATATTGTTGAATATGAAACGAAAGATAGGATGAAACGGCTTGATAGAATTTATAGAAGTAACAAAGCGTTATTCCAACGGTACGATAGGGTTGCAGGATGCAACCTTCAAGGTAAATAAGGGCGAGTTTGTTTTTGTTGTGGGCCCCAGCGGATCGGGGAAGTCCACCCTGCTAAAGCTGATTCTGCACGAGGAGGCTCCCACCGAGGGTGAGGTTTATGTGAACGGCTTTTCTATCCACGATATGGACAGAAGCGAAATCCCTTACCTTCGAAGAGGGCTGGGGGTTGTATTTCAGGACTTCAGGCTGCTGCCGAATAAAACCGTTTATGATAATGTTTCTTTCGCGATGCAGATCGTTGAAGCACAACCCCGGGATATTCGCAGGCAGGTTCCTGTTGCGCTGGCCCTTGTGGGCCTCAGCAAAAAAGCAAGGGTCTATCCGCACCAGCTTTCGGGCGGTGAGCAACAGCGTGTAGCACTGGCACGGGCTATTGTAAACAACCCGTCGGTGTTGATCGCAGACGAACCTACAGGGAACCTTGATCCGGTCACCAGCTGGGAAATCATGCGGCTCCTTGAGGATATCAATCAACGCGGAACAACGGTTCTGGTGGCAACCCATGAAAAATCCATCGTGGATGATATGAAAAAGAGGGTACTCAGTCTCGATTATGGGCATATCTCCCACGATGTTCAAAAGGGGAACTATACAAATGAAGATTAGAACGATAAAGTACATGCTAAAAGAAGGCTTTACAAATACATACAAGAACTTTTTGATGTCTCTGGCTTCTGTATCCATGGTCATTGCATCCCTTCTGATATTTGGAATTTTTCTGATGATCACAATCAATTTAACCTATAATCTGACCCAGATTGAAAAGAAACTGGAGATTGTGGTCTTTCTCGACAGAGACATTGCCCAAATGCAAGCCGACAACATCGAACTTCAACTGAAAGACGATCCCAGGGTATTGACTTATGTTCGTATTTCCAAAGAGCAGGCCTTCGCGGATATGGCCGAAATGCTTGAAGATTCATCCTTGCTCGAAGGCCTTACACCCGACTTTTTAAGCGAATCCTTCAGAGTTCATCTGGTAAACGCCGAAGACAGTACACTCTTCTCAAGGGAACTGAACAATATGGACGGTATCTATGAGATCGTCTTTCCAAAGGTTCTCCTTGAAAAAATGAGCCTGGTGCTGAAGTGGGTCAATGTGGGAACGATGGTCATGCTGGTAATTCTTTTAATCATATCGGTATCCATTATTGCCAATACCATTAAGCTGACGGTTTTCGCAAGGCGGAAGGAAATCGGCATCATGAAATATGTTGGTGCCAACGATTGGTTTATCCGCTGGCCCTTTATTATTGAAGGCATGATCATCGGGCTGTTCGGAGCTCTTGTGTCGTTTGTCGTCACAAGCTATCTTTATAATGTGGTCGAGAAATGGGCAAATACCGAGTTGGTCAGCTATAACGTCGGGAACATTTTCAGCGTGGTGCCCCTTGAAACCATCGGAGGGTCAATACTGTTTGTCTATATTATCATCGGAATGGTCATGGGTGCTGCGGGAAGTGTCATTTCTGTGCGAAAACACTTGAATGTTTAGAGATTGTTTGTATATAATAGACTAAGACCATATTACACCAAAACACTAAGATATTACTTGTGCACAGCCGAAACATATAATACACGCAGATTTTCAGGAACGGCTATGCCGGAGGGTTGAAAATGCATAAAAATCGGGGGGGCCATTTACAAATGATGAAACGAATGTTACGCCTTTTCTTCGTGTTTTTACTTATGGGCAGCCTTGCCGTGCAAAGCATGGCCGGCCAGCTGTCCGATTACCAGAAAAAACTGGATGAAACCGAATCAAAAAAGACCAACCTGGCTAAAGATATCAAGAAAACTGAAAAAGACCTGAACTGGAACAAGAAAAAAAGGGACGAGGTCGTCAAAGCACTCGAAGATCTGGGCCTCGAAAAGGAAAAGGTAGAGCAACAGGTTGCGTTGCTTGAGTCGGCCATCATGACCCTTGATGAAGCCATTGCACAGGCCGAACAGGAATACGCCGATCAGATGGAACTGTTAAAGGCGCGTCTTTTTGTGATGTATAGAAAGTCCTCCGCCATGTGGGAGTTGGATGAACTGCTGAAAAGCAAAAGCATTAACGAGTTCTTTATACGCCTGCGGACGATGCAGCAAATCGCCGAAAACGATCAAAGTCTTCTCGACAGTGTAGAGGCCAAACGCCTGGAAATTGAAGAGCTGAAGTCGCAAAAGCAGTATGAGCTGGAAAATGCCGTTAATCAGGTCCAGCAATATATTCAGGAGATTGAAGAAAAGGAAGTTTCCCGATCAACCCTCGACAAGGAAATAAAAGCCGATCAAAAAAGCTTAAAGCAATATGAGGCAGAACAGGAAGAGTTGAAGAAGAGATCCGATGAACTGGAAGTGCTTATCAAGCAAGCCCAGAAATCATCCGGCAAATATCGGGGAGGAGACCTGATCTGGCCCACGCCTACCACCACACATATCACTTCCTATTACGGCAACAGGCTCCATCCTATTTATAAGGTATGGAAGATGCATACCGGAATTGATATCGGTGCCTGTATGAATGAGGCTATCGTTGCATCAGGCAATGGCACCGTCATTTATACGGGCAAGCAAGGCGGTTATGGCAATACCGTCATCATTGATCATGGCGGCGGCATTACCACCCTGTATGCGCACATCAACAACCGTGGCACCCTTGTGAAGGTAGGCCAGGAAGTGAAAGCGGGGCAGCAAATTGCCAAAGCAGGCAGAACAGGAACAGCTACGGGGCCTCATTTGCATTTTGAGGTCAGGGTAGACGGAAAACACACTGATCCACTCGAGCGTGTAAAGCCGTAAGCCTTTAACATATTGAGTCTCCGAGCATTTTTCAGGGAGATGATGCGCATTTAACCCTGAGAATGAATAGAAAGCCAAGAACATAGGATAAACTACTTGAAAGAAATACCCGGGGAACCGGGTATTTTCAATGTTTTCAGGTGGCTGATCCTTCGCTGCGCTCAGAATGACGTCGCTGCGTATAAATAACAAATGGTTTAAATATCAGACATTCTCAGGGAATTTGGAAAATATACTTATGTTATGATACAATATTTTGAATGGACAGTCTGTTTCATATCATGGAGTTGACAGATTGATAAGAGGTGTGTGTATGAAATCAAAACGTTATTGGTTGTTTGCAATTATTTGTGTTTTAGTCGCAATCGCCTTTTTTGCCGCCGGTTTTTTTGCCTATTCCTTTGTAAACCTCCTGAACCCCAAATATACCATTCAATTCAGTCAGGATGTCTCCAGAGAAAACATCATCAACTTCAATCAGGTTAAATCCATGCTGATAAAGAACTATTATCAGCCGGTGGATGAAAATGTATTGCTCGAGGGTGCTATCCAGGGTATGGCTGAAGCCATGAAGGATCCTTACACGGTATATTACACCCCCGATCAGATGAAGGATTTCAGGGAAAAGGCCGAAGGCACCTATGTGGGCATCGGTGTCACGGTGTTTATGGACGAGGATGAGATCCTGACGGTGAACGAAACCTTTGCGGGTTCTCCCGCGAAAGCTGTAGGGATGCGTATCGGTGATAAAATAGTGAAGGTGGATGGGGAGGATGTGACCGCCCTTAAAGATTCAGATCTGATCGTCCAGAAGATCCGGGGGGTACCCGATACCCATGTTGAGGTGATTGTTTACAGACCTGAAATCAATGACTACATCACCTTTGATATCGTGCGCCAGGTGATCAACCTTGTTTATATTGAAAGTGAGATGCTGGAAGATAATATTGGCTATGTTCAATTGAAGCTGTTTGACGAAGACATGGCCATGGATTTTGCAAACCACGTCAACACTCTGATACGGGGTGGGGCAAAGGGCCTGATCATCGATTTAAGGAACAATCCCGGTGGTGACTACAGCCAGGTGGTACGCATGGCAGATATGCTGGTTCCGTCAGGGTTGATCGTATACACCGAGGATCGAAGCGGTCGCCGTCAGGAGGAACGGTCTGATGCAAACGAACTGAAATTACCAATGACTGTTTTAATCAACGAATACAGCGCCAGTGCTTCCGAAATTCTTTCGGCAGCCATCAAGGACTATAAAAAAGGAACCATAATCGGGAAAACCACCTTTGGCAAAGGGCTTGTGCAGCAGGTGATCGAGCTTGAGGGCGGGGCAGGGCTTAAGGTAACCATCTCCAGGTATTATACGCCTTCGGGGGTATGCATTCATGGAATCGGCGTAACACCGGACATTGAAGTGGAGAATGATGAGCAGTATCAATATTACAGCGTGGAAGATATCCCGGAAGGTGAAGACAAGCAGCTTGCCCGGGCGATTGAGGAAGTAAACCGGCTGATAAGCATCAAATAAAGTAAGCATGGCTTTGCCACCTGCTTGATAACAGGCTGAGAGGGTTGTTGCTCCAACCCTTGGACAATGGTAACTTAATCCAATCACATGCGGTTCTTGCCTGAATGAATATGATGGCCGAATTTGGCAACAATATCGTTGAGGTGGTTAGGAATGGCAGTGAAAAAGAATGAGAAAATGAAACTGGAAATCGCAAAGGAATTGGGCCTGTTGGAGAAAGTGCTTAAAGAGGGATGGAAAAGCCTCAGCGCGAAGGAGACCGGGCGTATTGGAGGGTTACTGTCAAAACGGAGAAAGTCCGGCTGACAGATAACCAAAGCTTGAAAATTGCAAGTCACATCCATAAAAAAGCCGCCGGGTAAAACGCGTTATATAACAAGACAGGTTGGCCCCGGGGGGTTAAAATGTACAGTGATTTTGCATATGTATATGATCTTTTAATGCAGGATGTTCAATATGCACAGTGGGCTGATTATATAGAGCTGCTGTTCCGGAAATTCTGCGTAAAAAAGCCGGAGCTTTTGCTGGATTTGGCATGCGGTACAGGAAACCTCACGCTGGAGCTTGCAAAGCGAGGCTATGATATGATCGGAATAGACATGTCCTCTGACATGCTCAGCTGTGCCATGGAAAAGTCCGTGGAATCCGGGATATCGCCCCTGTGGGTTTGTCAGGATATGCGGGCTTTTGAACTGTATGGCACGATGGATGTGATTCTGTGCACCATGGACAGCCTGAACTATATTCACAACACCTCAGATATGACGCGGGTATTCCAGCTGGTGAAGAATTACTTGAATCCGGGCGGTCTTTTTATTTTCGATATGAGCACCCCCTTCAAGCTGGAACATATTCTTGGGAATAACCTGTTCTATGAAATCCGGGATGATGTCACCTATATATGGCAAAACCAGTATCTTCCGAAGGAGAAAAAATGTATCTTTGATCTGACCTTTTTCGTGAAGGAAGCAGAAGATATTTACAAACGTTTGGAGGAGGAACAGCAGCAAAAGGTCTGGCCTTATGATGAAATACGGCGGCTTGTGCATAAAGCGGGGCTGGAATTGGTGGATATGTACGGTGCGTTTACTGAAAACCCGCCTTCGGATCAGACCGAAAGGGTGTTTTTCATTGCCCGATGCCCGGAATAATCTATTTGTTTTCATATCACTGCTCAAACACATCATGCTTGTGTTTAGCGTCACTCCTGGAAAAGCGTGATCCTTTTTTTAATCTGAGGGGAGAAAAAACCAACCAGAAGAAAAAGTATCAAATCCTTTGCAAAGTACAGGGACATGCTCGATATAAGGGCTCCCACACCTGCCGGGCTATTGCTGTAAAAGCACCGGATTAGGAACATATATCCAATTCCTGCCGTATAAATCACCAAAAGCCCCACAACGCTTGCACAAAAAGCTTTGCCAGTAGTAAACTCTGTTTTCTGCTCGCTTATCTTTCCGATGATCCATGCAGCCGCCAGGAACCCCAATAAGAAACCGAAGGTTGGGTTCAAGACATATTGTGGGCCTGCCGGCGTTGAAAACACAGGAAGCCCTGCCAGCCCCATGGCGATATACAGTGCGACAGCCGCCGCACCAAGCTTTGATCCAAGCAAAAGCCCTGCAAAGACGCAGAACACACCCTGAAAGGTGAAGAACACCGGGAAAAAAGGGTTTGGTATTTTCAAATAGGCACCCACAACCATCAAGGCTGAAAAGAGCGCGACCAGAACCATTTTGTGAATACTGTTTTTTCTCATGTTTTTCTCCTGTTTATTAAGCAAGTCGCATGAGCACGATGAATCTGTGATGTGACCGATCCTGCGCATTGAACTGATCATACAACAGAAAAACAGCAAATGTCAACCTATGAAGAAAAAAGGTTAACGAATAAGAAGCCCCGCTTGCTGGAGCGGGGGCTGAAAAATGGAGTGAAAATTCTAATTTAAATTGGAACCGGAGGATCAATGCTTTATTCAAAACGCTTGATCAGACGGATATCATCTCCGTAAATCACCAGGATGTCAAATTCCCCAAGAATGCGTGAAACAATACGCTCGGAATAAACCTTGTGCAGATCCTGGGGATCGAGGTTTGTAGAAACGATTGTTTTACAAGGAAGCCTTGTGTTTTTTGCGCTGCGGTAATCCAGAAGGGTTAAAAGCTCGGTATACTTAGCGGCACTGGGGGATTCGGTGCCCAAATCGTCAATGATGAGAAGATCGGCATTGAGGATATCCTCATAAGCGGTATCTCTGTTTTCTGTTTTATCGGCAGGGTATTTGCTGCGATAAATGATATCGAACATAGCCGGGGCGGGCAGATATAAAACGGTATGCTCCTTTTTTAACACCTCGAGGGCGATGCATTTGGACAAAAATGTTTTTCCCACGCCGGTTGGCCCGGAAAAATACAGGTTCGGAAGGGCGGTATCTTCAAAGAAGTTTACGAAATCAAGGCATTTTTGCCTTATGCGCAGTGCCTGGGCGCGGGGAGATTCTTCATGGTCCTCGGCGTTATCTGGATAGTAATGTTCATTAAAAAACTCAAAGCCGGTTTTACCGTCACTGTTTAAATTGGAGACATCATAAAACCGCTCGACCATTAGCTGGCGGTAGCAATGACAGGGTACGATGCCCGGCTTGCCTTCATCATCCAGAACAAAGCCGGTATCATTACATTTTTTGCAGTGGTAATCAAGCTCCAGGTAGTTTTCAGAAAACCCATACTGAACTAGAAGCTTCTTTCTATGATCAATCAGTTCATCCAGCTTCTGCTCAAAGCTTTGCAGCTGTTCCTCAGAGGTTCCCTGATTCAGGGTTTCACGACTGAAGGTAATACCCAAAGTGGATATCTGCCTGTCCAGCTCCCTGATTTCAGGGGCCTTATTGTAAACCTCGGCTTTTCTTTTGTCCCGTTCGGAAACTGCGTTCTCTCTGCGTTGCTGGAATTCTCTTTTTAAATCCTGCCAGTTTGCATTCATAAAAGACCTCGTTATAATACCGCAGCTTCGGTGATTTGTGGGACAACCGAAGCCTGCGAGCTATCCTTTGAAGGATGATTTTTTGATTTTATCATAAAAGTCGCTGCTGTACTCGCGCTGCTTGAAGTTGTTTCTTTGGGGAACCTTTGCGGCGGCAGCCTCATCTTTTGCTGTGAAGGATTTTTGTTCGGAATGGAGCACAACCTGTTCCTTTGTTTTCAACCCTTCTTTAAACCAGTTTCTGAGAATGCTGTCGATATAACGGAAGCTGATGGACTTGCCCATGGTTTTTTTCAGCGCGATTTCAATGACATCCATGTCGTATCCATATTCACCGGTCCACCGATCCACACATTCCTCTTCATAAATGGTTAGGCTTCGTTGCAGCCTTAAGGCCCTGGAAATCTTATAACCGACTTCCCTGGTTCGCTGAAAGGCCTCCATATATTTTTCCAACTCCAGATGGGAGGTGATATTTTTCTTTGCCCAGTTGGCTGCAACCTGGCCTACGTACTTGCGGTTCAGTGCATCCCTGTCCTTGCAATATTGAAACAGCGAAACCATCACATCTTCGTCAAAATGATGCTGGTTGAACAGGTTATCAATAAAAGTCAACCATTCTCCCGGCATTCCCCCGCTAAAAAACATCTGGTTCATCGACTGAATGCAGCGGCTGCGTTTTTGATGGAACTGCGTGTTGGACAAAGCCTCGTCGGGAGAGGAAACTTCCTTTCTGCGGTATAAACGGTCGACTTCACGGGCTTTGATATCGATAAAGCTGATGCCCGAGGGGGTGCGAACCAAAAGCTCTTCATTTTCCAGGTAAACAAGCGCCGCGTTCAGCTCATCTTTGGATAAGCCAAGCTTTTCGGCAATCTCCTCAAGCTTGGCGGCTTTATTGTTCTTTGCCAGGTACAGGCCATAAACATACACCTTTACACACCCGGGCGGCAGGGAGGGCATCAGTTCACAGATAAAAATATCCGGAATTCCGGTATCGGAAAACAGCATGTCCTGGGCGACTCTAAAATCCATTTTTTCTCTCCGGTATCTCTCATCATTCATTGGGCAGGAATGAAACAATTATATCATAGATCCAAAGAGATGTGGAATTTCATTTCGACAAAAAACCGGAAATGCAATTGAAGCACACCGTTGTCATCCTTAGCAAAGCGAAGGATCTATTCAGGAGTAATACAAGATCCTTCACTTCGTTCAGGATGACAGGTACTTCGTTCATCAGGCTGTGCCTGTTTACATATTGTCTTATTCCGGGTATGTGTTTCATCGCGCAGTAATGTCATTCTGAGCGCAACGAATTATCCCGTATTGGTTCTATCAACTGGAATCATTTTATCTTCTGAAGTTTTCAATGATCTTCTTGACAACAACCTCATTTTCTATCATGGTCCAGATATTTGGATCCTCCATACCCAGACGCCATAACGCGATGCCGTTGATTCCCATATCCCAGGCCGTGCGGATTTTTACCCGGATGCTGTCCTCATCCTCAAACCATACCTGATGCTGCTGCCCCTGAGCGTCGGTATACGGGAACCAGGGTGTCTGCTGGCGCATATCAAACTGAATGGTACTTCCATACTGCCTGGATAATGCAATTGCCCTGTCGTAAGACGCATAGGAGTTCCTGCCTGTTGTCAGGTTGAAGTCAAAGCCAAATACCGATACAGCCGCGGCAATCTTATACCAGGGCATTTTCGTTTTGGTATAGGTTACCACCCTTCTGAACCATGGGATGGACACAGGCGGGCCGGGCGGACTGCCGGGCCACCCATACTCGTTGTAAAGCATGACGATGAATTCATCCACAGCGCTGCCGATGACCTCGTAATTGAACGGGTCAGAAAACGGGTTGAAGGGTTCATCGCTGACCCTCGAAGGAACTGAAGCTGAAAGATAGTATCCCCCTGATCTGAACTCATCGGCAATATCTACATATAGCTGGGCCAGATTATCGCTGTCTTCGGTATAAGCGTCTTCAATATCGATATTCACGCCATCAAAATTGTACCTCTGAATCAAGGCTACCAGGTTCCGGGCAAAGGCACGCCGATTCTGCGGCGAGGAAACCAGCTGGCGAACAAGGTTCCTGGCCAGCTCTACGCCCCCTGGACGGTATAGCAGATTGTGGACTATGGGCAGAACCTTGATGTTGTTTCTGTGAGCAATGGCCACCAAAACCTGAATATCCTGATCAGTAAACTGGAAAAACTTATCGATCTGCGTGGGATCATTGCGGCTGATCTGGTAGAAGAACAGACCGACAGAGGACAAGGACCGGACATTTTCTGTGAAGGAGGCATAGGAGCTTGGCAATCCAGGCCCCTCAGCCAATGTGTAAAAACCGATAATGGGCTGAACCGGCCGACTGCTGTCATGGGCGTCAAGGGCCACGATGTTTTCCGAAATCCAGCCCGTAGCTCCGTTATACAGGCCAACCTGGTACCACCCGTTCCTGTATCCCGTAACAGGAAGGCGCGCACCTCTGACCATGACTGCAATGGAAGAGAAGTTCGTTCCGGCACCGCTTCGGATATTGGCCTGCGCCACATTGACGATAACTTCGGTATAAAAAGGGATTCGAATTCTTTGACCGGCAAAAATCAGATTGCTTTGTATATTGTTTAGTTCCACCAGCGCCGGTATGGTGGTTGAGAACAAACGAGCAAGGTTATACAAAGAGTCTCCCGGCTGAACGGTATACTGAAACACTCTTCCCGGAACCGGGGGAATATACAGTGCCTGCCCAATACTCAGACCAGTTCCTGAAAGTTTATTGGCCTGCTGAAGAATTTCAACAGTCGTGCCAAAACGTTGGGCAATCCGAAACAGACTGTCCCCGGCAATAACGATATACCACATAAAAACACCTGCAAATTCCTGTTTCTTTAGTATCCAATATATGAAACGGCTGTTGAAGGTGTGACAGACAGGCTGTAATCCAGTGGCAAAAGAAAGCTTGTTTGGCAGTATCAGTAAAGGCCAGAGTGAAATGAACAGAGAGCAGGCTTCGAAAAACAACAGGCCGTTCATAACAGTGAGTGTCATAAACGGCCTGAAAATGCTCATTGAATCATGCTTCCGGCAGTAGGCCTGAACCCTGACGGCTGGTTCATCTTGCGGGGTCAGTCTTCGTTATACAACCTGTAAATTACGGTTGCAGCCTGCTGCATATCAAATTTTCCTTTCGGGTACAACATCTTGTTGTAACCCACAATAATCCCGGACTTAACCAGGATAGCCATGCTTTCTTTCGCATAATCCGAAACATTGTTTGCATCTTTAAAATTATTCAAATCAGAAGCGGTGGCCTTGGGCAGATCCCGACCTGCAGCCCTTAAAGCCCTGACTACCAGAGTGGACATGTCCTGACGGGTAATTTCCAGGTTGGGTCCAAGCTTGTTATCACCAATCCCGTTTGAAACCCCCAGCTTTTTGGCGATCCGCGCAGACTCGTAATAAAAATCTTTCACGCTGACATCCGAGAAATTGCCTCCCAAATCTACATATAAATTTAAGGCGTTGATCACAAGATAAAGGAATTCTGCCCGGGTGATATTTCGGCCTGGATTGAACATATCGCCTTCAATCCAGTTGTAAAGCCCTTTGGAGGCCAATATCCCTATGGCTTCTTTCGCATAAGCATCAGAAATGTCCGAATAGGTCTTTTGTTCAAAGGTAATGGCATACCGCCCTGTAATAGTTGGCACAAACGAAATCGTGCCTGTCGAAGGGTTATATTTTCCTGAAGGAACTGCGAAATCTTCCGGTCCATAGATATACCGTACTGTAATGTTTTCCGGTTTTTTCAGTTCCTCAGGTGTGGGATCGTAACGCCACTCAACCGGATCATAAATCATTCGACCAGACGGTTCCAGGACTTGATGGGTTACAACCTGCAGAACAGGCCTGTTGCCGATTTTCTTCAGCAACTCCGTGTTCACTTCGGATCTGTCTGCAAGGGTAACCGTCGCTTTGTATATCGGGGCATTTGCCTTTTCCTTGAATTGAAACCAATTGATATTCATCAGGTAATCGCTGGCTGCGTCGGTGGAACGGAAAACAAGAAAAAGTTCATGGATGCCTGTTACTTCTGAAACGGGGCAGGTAAGGGTTTTCCACTGCTGCCAGCCGCCGGAGGGCGATACGCTGCAGGTGCCTATTAATTTTCCGGTTATGCTGTCCAACCTTAATTCAATGATTCCATTGGCTGTTTCACTGGCGACCCGTGCGGAAAAGCTTGCGGCTCCTTCTCCAAAATTGATCCCGTAATAGCTGATATAGTCTCCATTCTGGATCCAACCAACATTTCTGCCGCCTTCAATGCAGTTTTCATTTTGCACGCCGAACATGTCGGTATATTCTTCGGCCTGAATTTGATTGAATGCACTGATACCGTCCCCAGCCTCGACGGTAACGGAAACATCCTGATAGTCCGACTTGTCACCATCGGTTACTGCAAAGCGAAGGGTGTATTTACCGCTTTGCGTAAAGGAGGGGATCCAGCTGAAGGTGTGGGAGGCTGTATCGAATTGTGCGCCTTCCGGCAGGGGCGTATAGGGTGAACTGAAAGCGGAATATATGAGGCTTTTTCCTCCCGAACCGGTGGCATCCACAGTGAAGCTGAGCGTTGACCCCTGATAGACTGATTTGCTTCCAATGGGGGCAAGCTGCAGCGTTTCCTGTTCTAAGGGTTCGGCTTCACCATCCCAGCCTGCAATTCTCGAGAACATATACCACGCTGCATAGGCTTTCATGTTGGCGGTTAAAGGTTGGCTATGCGCCGAGCTGCAATGGAACCAGTCCTCATTGAGCTTGTGTGAGTTCTGCCAGCTTTCCGCCCAGTTTTTATCTGTGGTGCCATTCCCGTCGGAATCATAATGGCAGCCGTCGTTCACGGCTTTGTTCAAATAACCGTTTCCGTCAGGGTCATAGCTTTCAATATCAGCAAAGTCAAACAGGACTTTATTGTTGTCTCTGCAGTATTTTCGGATTTGCTCGTTGCGAATATGCAGGTTGCCAGAAGATCCCGTCCCGTCGGTATGGCCGGTCATATAAACGAATATGACCTTTGGAAACTCTTCCTCGAGCTGGCTCATGGTCTTCAGATACTGATTGATGGCTGATTCCGAAGCACCACTGACCTGCCCGCACCAGGACCACATCACCACATTGATGTCGGTGTTCGATTTCAGATAGCTTCTGGTGACGGAAGCCCAGGAACTGTTTCCAAGATCGGTTTTAAAGCTGC
Source organism: uncultured Ruminiclostridium sp. (assembly GCA_964450305.1). Classification (GTDB taxonomy): domain Bacteria; phylum Bacillota; class Clostridia; order DSM-8532; family DSM-8532; genus JAAYJG01. The sequence continues at coordinate 10,013 of CAYVFB010000009.1, read as the reverse complement.
CGGGGGTATCTCTTAAATCGAGGGCACCACCGCTTCCGGCGTTGTTCCAGGACCAGGAGGAGCCAAGAAATTTTGCAAGGCCGGTCATGCCGTCTGTGATCTGACTTCCATGAGAGGTGTGTCCATAGACGATGTGAAGAGAGCTTTTGGCTTTTTCAATCCATTGCGAAGGAATGCTTTTCAGCTTTGACAGGGTAGCGTTTTGATGGTCGGCGATAATACCTTTTCTCAGGTTACCGTTTGCAGCTCCGCTGGAATCGGCAGTCAGAGAATGCAACACTCCAAAAAGAAGAGAGCTTACCGCAAGTGCAAGGGCTTGCAGGAACACAATCAATTTTTTCACGATACCTCTTTTCATGTGAATTCCTCCCAGAATTAATTTTCATTGGTTGTTCGTGTCGTTTCGACGAGAAGAACTGCCATAAAACGACAAAACAGGGAACCTATGTTTAACTCCATCATAGCAACTCAGGCCTGTTCAGTCAATTATTGCTTACTATTTCTGCTCCAGGTTCTGCCGGGCAGTAACTGCGTCAGATCGAAATTTTACACAGTGGCTCCGCCCTGTAACATGAGCAATTGCAAACCTAAAGGCGTCTCCAATAACGAGGCAAATCTCCCTCAACTCAATAACGTATTTTTAATCCAGAGGCAAAATAACGTGGTGGTAGATCCCAATTAACTTAGCTTCTGTTGTTAAAAAAAAACCTCCAAAATGCCGATGATTGTATTGTAATATACCATTGAACCATTCCTTACAGGGGGGACTTAAGTGCTTACTGAATCAGGAGGAACTGAGCGAATGAAGCTTTTTACAAGAAAGATCATATCTGCGATGTTGGCTGCTCTGCTTCTTACGGGATTGTTTTTCGCAGTGCAGGAGGTTTTTGCCGCCCCCAACACCACATTTAACCCAAGCTTCAAATATGATCAGGAAACCAGCCGCTGGAATATCGAGTGGCTGCCTGTGGACGGAACCAATACGGTTACCGTGCAGTGGCATGAGCCCGACGGTACGCAGACCACGAAAACGGATTTGCCGCTTGTGCTGACGGAAAATGGGAAAAACATTATCAGCCTGGAATTTAGCCCCGATCATATCTATGATCTGCACTTCAATTTTAAAAACCAGGACGGGAACCCCGTCAGCTTCCGGAATAAATACAATGAGCAGGTAGCCGAGGACATTATCTACTTTTTGTCCGATATGACCTTTGAAGGGACTTCCTTTAACGAAATGGCTGTTCTTGGCGGGTTGACGGATAGTTCGCCAAACCTTGTCATGTCCGCTGACGGAACCCAGGTGATACGAATTATCAGCGGGCAGCAGCCGAAATTAACCCTGCGCTGGAAGGTTCCCACGATCTGGGATCCATCGGAACGCAGAATCCTTGACATTACCGACAGGCGGGTGAATTTGAATCGCCTTGAATCCAATACAACCCCCCATGTCGATATCGATTATTCCTATTTTCATGTGAAAATGAATGTTGTGAAGGATATTGTCACAACGAAGGATTACAGGACGGCCTATGACAATACCGGCTCGGTGATTGTGCGCGAAACCGGAGGAGCTGTTTCCGGGCTGAATGCCAGCGGAGAAGTGATATCTTCAGATGGTTATGTTTCCTATACCTTCGATCATCAGACTCATGGGATCATTCCCGGCACTGAATATGAAAAAGTGAATATACGGCTGTATTTTTGGAATAATACCCAAAATGAACAGGCTATCTCCTCCAGACTAGTCTACGGCTTTGACAGTGGCCAGGGCTTTCCGATAGAAAACAAGGATAATGTCTTTCAGTCCATTGAAGGGCGGATCGATTCGCTGTTTACCCCCATGATGTATGAGGTGAGCAAGGTCGATGTGGATAAAATGGAAATCCGGATTTACAAGATCAAAAGTCGCAATTACACCGAGCTTTATTACCAGGTACAGGATGCCGGAACTGTGGTAGAGCTGCTTGAAACCGCATCGGATCCGGGCACCGGAATCAAGGTGCCTGATACCAGCATCCCCGGAAGTACGGGATGGGGCAGTGTGATTGTGGAAATCCCACTGGATCAGACAGGCCGTCACCCCGAGCATTACTACAGGGTGGTTGTAACCGACGGTAATTCCCACACCCCTCTGGGCTCGCTGGCCATCGATCTGCGAATGCTGGGCAATGATACCGGAAAACCTCCGGTACCAAGGGAGATCCAGGTTGAGCCCAAATATGAAGGGAAAAAGAATGTGACTTATGGGAACAACCAGGCAGACGGTGAAACTGTCAGGATACCGACCACGAACCTGAAGCTCTCCTTTGAAAAACCGCTTTTATGGATGACACGGGAATGGGGCGACATTCTTTCCGAGCCCGATAATGACAATGATTTTACATTCCACATTCTTTTGAACACTTTCCTTTCCGACAATGTAAAGATCATGGAAACCAGGGTGATCGGAGAGCAGAAAGTTACTGTATATGTTCCAGTAAAGGAAAAACGAATCCTGACCATCGACAAGCACGACCTGCATGAGGATCCCAACGATTCCAGCCGGCTTGTATACACGCTGGATGGCACAAAGCTGTTCTGGGACTATACTGTCGGAGAACCCGAAGAACCCGGAGAACCCCTGACAAAAGAAAATGATGTGGACGCCGATATTAACCAACTCCCTGATTACCCCGGCTTTTTACTGCCCAATACGATGTATTATCTAAGAATGTTTTCAACCAGGCGCAAAGACAACGATACTGTAAACTGGGCCGCGAACACAGGCCTGGGGGACAAGATCTCTTACATATCCCCGGTTGTCAGCTTCACGACCTTCCCCTCGGAGGATTTGCCCGTACCCATGCCAAACCTGGTTCTGGGTGTGGATATTGCGCCGGAACCGGATCCGGCTACCGGAAAGCCTGTATTCAACGGGATTACCGTTGACTTCCCCAAAATCCTGGATGATAATGACTGGTTGGAATATACAGATGTCACTGAAAACCGCAAGCTCGTATATGACCTGTATATCAGCAGTTCAACCGATGAGGACAGCTTCGTTCTCCTTCAGCCGCCATATATGGACAGCCTGCAAACCCTGTACCCGGATGAAAATCCGGGCAGCGGTATTTCCACATTGGTCACCCGTTTCCCGGCCGGTTCGGGAGAAGCACTAAAGCCTAACACCACTTACTATTTCAAATTGCAGGCAAAGCTGTATGTTAACAATGAAGCCGATCCTTTCCTGGTGAGCGATTTTACACCGATCAAATCCATCACAACCCCCAAAACCGATTCGGGCAGTATGGACGATCTGGACAGAAAACCAAGAACTCCAGTGGAGTTTTCCATTGCAGTGAAGGACGGCCAGCCCGAGCTGACCGATGCGAAGGTGACCCTGAACTGGCTGCATGCCGAGCAGGATGTGGTCTATGAGATGGTTTGTACCAAAGAGAGACTGGATGAGGATTATGATTATGTAAATGATGACTATCACATCGGAAATGCTCAGGCACCGGGTTTTTTGGATGTTTATTCGAGGTACAAGCCAAATGCGACAGACGACCAGCTGGTGATCAATGTGCTGAATACACGGCTGAAAGACATAGGTTTTACGTATAACGAAAGCTTTACACGCATTGCGCGGTTCCCGGCAAACCTGCCGTTTCTAAGGCCGAATACCCTTTACTATTTCAGCCTGAGGGCTGTGCGAAACCGTGGGCAGGAGGATGCCTCCTACAGCGACTGGGTGAGTATTCCGGTGACCACAAAAATGGTGGCTCCGCCGGAATTCATCGAAGCGGTGAACGATGTTCAGTTGGGCTTTAAGGTAGCGATCGCGGGCATTGTCAAGGAAGAGGATGTCCGTGTTATGGTGAAAAAAGCGAACCAGATTGCAGACACCTATCAGGAACTAAGCCGTGCAAAATATTCTGTGGTGAAAGATGGCAGGGATTATTACATTCGCCTGTTCGATCTGGAGCCCAATACCTGGTATGATATACTGGTTTATTACCCACAGGGAAATACAAAGATGTGGTATAACAGCAGCCAGAAGACGTGGGAGGCCACGGGGGACAGCCCCCTGAAAATGAAAACAAGGAACACCCTCAATGAAATAGAGATCCGTTTCGCAGGTGAAGATATATATGACTACTTCATGGAAATCCGCACGGATTATGATGAGGATTATCAAACCCTTCAATATGGCACAGCCGAGGGCAGTGATTATGGATACAGGCTGGCCGACGATACTGAAATAGAGTTCTATCGCGAAAAAGTAGCCGCCTATGTCACCGGGGGGTTGAATGAAAAATATGTGTATTATGCCAAGATATCTTCCTCGATGCAAAGACAACCGGACGGAACTTTTAAAAGACAGCCTCTTCTTGCCAACACCCGGTATTATGTGAAAGTCTGGGCCCGCAATATCTCAGACTCGAACCATATCGGGCCGGTTTCGGTGCGTACCGACTTCAGCCAGGATGATTACGACAAGGATCGTGTTCGGGATGAAATCACACATTTGTTCCAGTCCCGTGCAGACGGGCTGACAAGAAAGCTTTATTTCACGGTGAACGAGCCGGATAAGACGGCTAACCGTATTCTCCTGAAGGGCTCGACCATATCCGGTATGCTGAAGGTGGCGGGGTATTCGGGCGTTACAGTGGACATTTCGGCGGAAAAGGCTGAAACCAACCGGGACATTATTCTGATTCCAATGGAAGTGTTGTCCGTCCTGCAAAAGGTGAACAGCCGCCTGACCATTCATATGGCCGAAGGTGAGCTGACACTGTCCGGGGAAACCCTGAATCTGGAGACCATAAAAAACTCATCTACGGCTTACGGAATAAAAGAAACCATGCTGGAGCTTACCATTGACCGAAATCTAGCCGGTTCGGTTCAGCCCCCCCAGGGCTTGACGGTTAGCTCAAAGGTTTTTGATATCAGCATGCGGGCTGTGAATATGAAGCGAACCTATGCTGAAATGAATGAAATCATCTATGATATCCTGAAAAAACCGACCGCCACCGGGCCATTCAAATATGGCCTTCTGGACAGGGAGCTTTACAAGCTGCTGGGCGAGAAAACAACCCTGACATACAAGAGCCAGGCCGAGTTGAATGGGTTGATCGATCTTCTTGTAGATAGGATAGAGGAAGAATTATCCCTATATATCCGGGATATTCTGGACGGCGGCAGGGGCTTTTCCGCCTCCCGTATCAATAGCCATGAGCTGAAGGAGCTTGCAGGCGGAATGAAGTTGAAAATGCTTCATGATGGAAACCAGTCGCTGGCTCAGCCCATGTTTTTGCCAACCGGCGCAGCGATTTGGCAGGATCCACCCGGCATCAAAGCATGGCTGTTCCCCTATGTCCTCGTTAATTGCAAAACACCGGGGCAATATGCAGTGTTTTCAGCTCCAGTGATTTCCATTGCCATTCCTGACGATGGTGTCTCTGTGAATCCGGATCTGCTGCGGTTGTCCCATAAATACGATCTGCAAAAAGTATTCGGCAGTCAAACCCTGTATCCGGGGGATTTCGTTTCGAAAGACAGTGCCGTTACCCTTTTTGAAGTGGTCACTGAAACCGGAGTAATGGGTCTGAGCACTCCCGCAAAAATAAAGCATTACCAGTTGGATCAGTTCTTGCCGGTATCAGGCCTGAAAACAAATATCAACCGGCAGCAGGCAACCTCCCTGGTGGTCGAGATATACGCTTACAAATCGGGTGTTTCTGCCAGTGATTTACGCCCCGCCGTACATCGTTATATCCGCAATGCGGCGGTAATGCCGGATCCGGTATATCACCGCCTGGTGATAGCACTGGATCTGGGGCTGACAGGCCTGGAACCTGACAATAGCTACAAGGGCGAAAGCCTCGCAACCATAGAGGAAATCCTGCAAGAAATCATTATGGTGCTCGATTTGCTGGGTGAATGGTAATAGTAAGAATCGTGCCCGAACCAGGGCCTTCTACAGGAAGAGAACACTCCGAGTAAATGCAACCCGCGAAACAGCAGGGTGTTCCGGAACAAGGAGAACAGTTATGTGGAAGAACAAAAAAGCAATTATCAGAATAGTCGCATGGCTGTTGATACTGGGAATGGTGGCAGTTTATTTGATCGATATCGCTTTTGCTGAACAGGCCATCCCGTCAACACCACCGCAGAACGTCACCGTAACGGATATTGCCTATGCCGATGAAGACGGGCAGAACTGGTTTGCGTCGTTTACATGGACACCACCCAATTATCCTCCGCAAGCGACAGGGGTATGCTCGCAAAACTTTTTTTTCAACAGGGTTGAGCGTGGAACCGGATACCTGAGCAACGATGTTCTGGAGTTCACCCTGAATGCTGCCGACACCTCGCTGGCTACCCGAAGCTATGGCATAGAGCTGGATCACGGCAAAATCTATGAATTCTATGGGCGTTCCAGCTATACCTGGGGCGAATTCGAAGAGTATACCTACCAATCAGGGCGCTCGAACAAAGTAAAGTTCCTGACCAATGTGGAATTCGGGGCCGAATTAATATCCGGCAGCAATGAAATAAAAATCGTTTGGGATGATGTTTGGGATACCAATGGCCGGATCAATTACCGTATTTTAATTTCTGATACCTCCGGCTTTACACAGCCCCCCTCCATACCGGATATCATCGGATCGGATATCGGCACCGGTGACAGCAGAGTTACGGTGAACGGCGAAAGGCTGGAGTACATCTATGCCAATGCTATGCCCGGCAGAGAGTATTCCATCAAGGTGATCCCGCTGGTTGAATCTAATATATCCAAAATTCCGGATGAGGAAATTCCCATTGTGAAGGTGAAAACTGAAATTCTTCTGCGAGCAAAGAAAATGGGTGAGACTACCGATGGTATGCGATGGATGCTGTTCTGGGATCCGATCATTAAAGGGAGCATCGGAAGTACTACCTTCTCCAAGGTTGAATACAAGCTTTACCGGTATGATGCCCTGGGTGTGGAAACATTTTTTGCATTGGTAACCGACAAGGATCGTTATGAGATGAACCTTAAGCCTGGCGATGTGGACAAATACAAATACAAAATCGAAGCGGTGGCGTATGAGCCCAATGGTGGAACAGTTCCGTTTTATTCAACAACCCAGGTGTCTTTGAAGGAGCAAATTCCCGAATACCCATCCAGTCCGGAATTCGTAACCGGTTTTTCAAATGCGGGCCCTGCGCCGGTAATATATGATGACCTGTTGACCTCCACCTCGGCTACGCTGCTATGGCGCATCCCACAAACCGGCGAAGGCAAGTTGGATACCGAGGTTTCTTACGACTTATATCTGGTGGAAAACCTGGAGGATATGAGCACGCTGCCAATTACAAAAAGAGTTGGTGCAAACCTGACGATGTCGCCTGAACAGGAGGTTCGCGAGCTGGAAACCGGCAGATTGATCGGTTATAAATATCAATTAAAGCAACTGCGACCCAATTCTATCTATTACGCTGTAATGATCGCAAAGAAAAACTTTCTGACCGAAAGCGATGATGGTAATTTCATGGTGTCCAGGCCATATATGTCCAAGCCTGCCATCAAGGTAATCATCACCCGACCGGCTATTGACACTGAAAAGCCGTTAACTCCTCCATCGCCTCCCTTCCGTGTGGAACCGGGGGCTGCCATTTCCAAAAATGGATTTACACTGCAAATGGAGAAAACCTGGACAGAGATGTTTCATGCGGGAATGAATAAATGGCTTTATGTCGTTCGGGAGGACGATCCCGAAGCGGATCAGGACAGCAGTTTATATACTGAAGCAAATTCCTTTTCCCATGAACAATATCTCCACAATGACAGCCTTGCCGACGGAAACCCGGATAAAAAACCGGTGCGGATTGTACAATACAATACCGGCTGGGAGGTTCTGACCCATTGCGTGGTTTATTCAGATGCACTCAAAATGGTCAGGGAATTGAAGGACAGGGAATATGTCACCTATAGCGATTTGAAGCAGGGATATATCTTGTCGATGCAAAAGCAGATTCCACCCGTAACGATACCGGATATAAAGGTGGAGGACCCTCAGATGTTTTCCATGCCTGTAACGGCACTGGAGCCCAATAAAACCTATTTGGTGTGGGTTACTGTCAGGAACAGCCCAGGCCAGATGGAATCCGAACCGTCCGACCCACTTTTGGTAACAACACAGCCAGACAGCCCCCCAACAGTTGAAATTCCAGTGGTTCCCACCGACTTGAAAGCAATTCCCACCGATACCTATGTCGATCTGTTTTGGACACCACGAAAAAATTACTCATATAACATCCTTTATGGAACAACGGAAGACAGAGAAAAAACAACCGATACAATGACCGTAACTGCAGCTCAGCTTGAAACCCAGCCATGGGCAAGGGTTACCGGCCTTGAAGCAGATAAGGTTCATTATTTCTGGATTCAGGCTGTCTCCCCCAATAATCTGGTATCTCAGTGGAGTAATGCTGTCGTGGTAAAAACCGAAAAGTACGTCGCACCTCCAAGACCACAGGGGTTTGGGATCAAGGATTCACCGGATGCGGTTGGGGAGAACCATGTTTTTTACGAATGGGTGCCTGATCCAACCGTCACGTATATACTGGAAATTTCCGAAAACGCAGACTTTTCAAATTCAGTGGAAGTTCAAACCGATGCGTCGGAAATTCAGGTCACTGAACTGAAGTCAAATTATCGGTACTTTGCCAGATTATATGCGTTCAGAAGTGATAATGAGCTGCGTTCCGAGCCTACTGCGGTGATCATGGTTATCACACGCAAAGGCCGGGGTGAATATGACGCGGATGTTCCGCTTGATGCTCTTCCGATGGGCGAGATCGTGATGACCGATGGGATAGCTTTGGATGGCATATGGAACACGAAAGTACTCGGCAGAAATGCCCATCTCCTTTCCGAGAAACTGCGCCAGAGCCGTTATGGTGCCTATTTCATCGATCTGGCAAGCCCTCCTCCAGGCACAAACATCATACGTATCGAAATGGCGGGGGAAGTGCTGGAATCCCTTACGGGCATGCAGAAAAACCTGCTGATTAAAACACCGGGCTTTGAAGTATCGCTCAGCCCGGGAAGCCTTCTTGGGGATACCTATTTCAAGCTGAAAAGAAGTCTTGGTGACGTTGCTTTCAGGGTGGATATAAAAGCCCCCGTTCAGGGGCCGATACCGGAAACAAGATGGCAGTATGCAAGGCCTGCCGCTGACCTGCAAGTGCTTGCAGGCACAGGAAACAACTTTCTGCCCCTTGGCAATTTTACACGTCCGGTAATGGTGCTGCTCCCGGTTGAAAGCCAAAACGGGGAGCGGTTACAGCTGCGTATGTTCCATCATGAAAAAGGAAAATGGGGTGAACTTGACGGGAACTGGATGGAATCCGAAGCCAAAATCAGGGCATACCCTCAAAGCAGCGGCCTTTTTGCAGTGCTGCAGCCAAAGACTGAATATTATGAGGATATCGCGGGCAGTGCCACCGATGCGACCGTTCAAAACCTTTTAAGCCTGTATGCCATGCCTTCGCTGCCTTCTGGTGCAATCAACCCGGACAGGGAGCTGACCGTAAGCGAGGGAATGAAGCACCTAATGGATATTCTTCCATATGAATATGGGAATGAAGATATCGTGCGGACATCACAACGGGCTGGCATGCTGCTCGCTTCAAAAAATGATAGCGCAAATGCGCCGCTTCGTCGTGATGCAGCCGTTTATGCAGCGGTAAGCCTGCTGGGTAAAAAAACTGCGCAACGGCTCACAGGAGATATCAATGTTTTGTCACAGATAGAGGATTGCGATGCGATTCAAATGGAATATCGTCAGGCTTGTGCTTTTGCCGTTGAAAACGGCATGATTCAAGGCCATGAAAGGTTTAATCCCGATAAAACGATTACCCGTTCAGAAATGCTGAGCCTGCTCGAAATGATTCTGCAGCTCGCCGGGGAATTATAACGAGGCCCGATGGGCCCCCGCCCCACCTCTTAACGTATTTTCAGCTAAGGGCTGAAAAACGTG
>CAYVFB010000008.1:0-69136 GCA_964450305.1 uncultured Ruminiclostridium sp. | reverse complement strand
TGCGGGAAGCCGGAAAAAAATTCATGTTTTTCACCAATAACTCCTCGCGAACCTCCGAGTATTATATCACTAAGCTTGAGGGTATGAGATGCCGCATAACAGGTGATCAAATTGCCACCTCCGGTGATGTGACCATCAACTATCTGAAAAAGCACTACACCGATCAAAAAATTTTTCTTTTGGCCACACCTGCCGTTGAAAAGCATTTCAGCGACAGCGGCATCCTGTTGGATCGCAAAGACCCTGCTGCAGTGGTGATGGCGTTTGACACAACCTTGCATTATGAGAAGCTGTCACAAGCCTGCACGCTAATCCGCAATGGTTGTGATTTCATTGCCACCCATCCGGATTTTAATTGCCCTACAGAGGATGGGTTCATTCCGGATTGTGGAGCAATGTGTGCCTTTATCACAGCCTCGACGGGTGTTATACCCAAATACCTTGGAAAGCCTTACAAAGAGACGGTTGACTTTATTATTGACCGCACCGGGTTCCAGGCTTGTGACATCGTTTTCGCCGGTGACAGGCTGTATACCGACATAGCCACCGCTTATCATCATGGGGCAACCAGTCTGCTGGTACTCTCCGGAGAAACAAAACCGGGGGATGTGGAAGCTTCAGAAATTAAACCGGATTTTATTTTTTCGTGCCTGGCAGAGGCAATTGAACAGCTATGATATGGGTAACCTATGCACTAATTCTATAATAGCTGTGTTCAGAGGCGTAGTTATGGCATTTATCAGTTCCTCCAAAACCAATCTGACAGTGCTTACCTTACAACAACTTAGTTCGTTGAGCTGATATCCATACCTTTCGTCCCAGCGAACATTTACAGATAAAAACATTATTACTGAACATAATTGTTTTAAACAACTTTTAAGAATTCAGCAAGGCAGAGATGGAGAAAAAAATGAGCAATTCCATTGAAAACAGGTATAGTCGACGGGAAAGCAAGTATAATGCGTTTTCCGAAGCAGTTCATCTCAAGATAAAGCAGCTTATCCTTTTTAAGCTCATCACGGTTTTTGGGGGGCTTGGAATTACTGCGCTGTTTCTTGTTCTTCGCTTTATTTACCTTGGTACCGGCGCTTTTTTGGTCATGCTGCTTGTATACCTGTTTCTGAATTTACGGCATGATAAGGCTGCTTATTGTGAAACCCTGGGGAAAAGCCTGGTGGGCATCAATCATAACGGTCTGCAGCGACTGAATGGTGAATGGACCTCTTTTTCTGATAAAGGAGAGGATCTTGCCGAAATTGATCACTTTTATGCCGAGGATTTGGATATACTGGGTCAGGGTTCTGTTTTTCAACTGGTGAATTCCTGCCAAACCCCCCTGGGAAGAAAAAAACTGAAGGACTTGTTGTGCTCTCATCCAGAAAGCACAGATGAGATCAAGAGAAAACAGGAAGCAGTTAACGAACTGGCCAAGGGGCTTTTCTTCCGCCAAAGGCTGCAGGCAGAAGGGATGACCCTGAAGGAAAGCTCTCATGAAATGAATAAAATTCTGGATTGGGGAAAGAACGTCAATGAGAAGTTGTTGGAGAAGCGTATACAACTTTTTATGAAATTACTTCCTGTCATTACCGCCCTTACAATCATACCGGGGTATTTTCAGCTGATTCCCAGGCTCATTCCCGTTTTGCTGATAATCTTCCAGATTCTTCTGTTGCGGTGGAAAATCAAGCATCGTTCAGATGTGCTCAATACCGCCTATGCATTGAAGTACCGTCTTGAGCCTTACAGTAACATGCTCAAGTTAATTGAAAAAACTGAATTCCGCTCCTGCTTGCTACAGGAAAATAAAAAAAGCTTGTATGTGAATAACAGCTCACCGTCAAAGCAGTTGGATAAGCTTTCGCATATTTGCAGTAACATTTCAAATCGGAACAATATGTTCTACTTTGTTTTTGATGTGCTTACATTGTGGGATTATCAATGTGAAATTGCCCTGGAAAAATGGAAGCAGGAGTGCGGAAAAAATCTGCTTCAGTGGTTTGAAGGCATCGCGGCCTTTGAAGCGTTTTCCAGCCTGGCAAACCTGATGCATGACAATCCGGATTGGGCCGTGCCCGATGTTATTGATTCCGAAACCCTGCTGGTTAAAGCCGTTCAGGCCGGACATCCATTAATCACCAAAGGACGCATCTCAAATGACTTCGAGCTGGGCAACGACAGAAAGGTAATCCTTGTAACCGGTTCAAACATGTCGGGAAAAAGCACGTTTTTAAGAACTATCGGGTTAAACCTCGTTCTGGCTTACTCCGGTGCCCCTGTATGCGCGCATTCATTTTCCTGCTCGGTCATGAATGTATGCACCTGTATGCGGATATCCGACAACCTGGAGAAAAGCATATCCAGCTTTTATGCCGAGCTGCTGAGGATAAAGATGATTGTGGAGGCCGTTAAAACAAAAGGACGCATCTTTTTCCTTTTAGACGAAATTTTTAAGGGAACCAACTCCTATGATCGCCATCACGCTGCAAAGGTTTTGATCTCAAAGCTGGCCGGAAAGAACAGCATCGGCATGGTATCCACCCATGATTTGGAGCTGGAGATTCTGGAAAAGGAAACAAACGGGCAAATCGCAAACTACCATTTTCAAGAGCATTATGACAATGGGCAAATCAAGTTTGATTATAAACTGAGGCCGGGTGTGTCGAAGACGCGCAATGCCATCTACTTGATTGAAGCACTGGGGATTGAGCTGAAATAACCCTCCATTACCCCTTTTCTCGATGGACTTGTTTTAGGGAGCACTTTCAGCTCAAAGCTTGGAGTAAATTCGACAAAGCCTGAAAATCATCCATAATAAAAGAATAAACCCCGGTTTTCACGGGGTTTAATGCTTCTTTTACTGAAACCAAATTGAAAACAGACTGTTTGCGCGCTATCTTCTTCTGCCAAAAAGCCTTAACAGCTTCAGGAACAGGTTGATAAAATCAAGATACAATGCCAACGCGCCCATCACACCAAGGTTCTTCCGGATAGCCTCCTGCCCTTCCGTGGCATGGTAATAGCCTATCAGCTTTTGTGTATCGTAAGCCGTCAGGCCCAGGAAAACAAACAGACCAATGATGGAAATGATCCACCCCAGAGGGCCGCTTTTTAAGAATATATTGACTACAGACAAGACCAACAAACCGATCAGCCCCATGAAAAGCACCGAACGGAACTGGGTCAGGTCGGTTTTTGTAAAGCGGCCGTATAATGCCATGATACCAAAGGTTACCGCGGTAATGAGGAATGTGCTCCATATAGATTCCATGGTATATGAAACAAAGATTATAGAAAGTGTAACCCCATTCACTGCGGCATAAATAAGGAACATACTGAAGGCTGCGCCAAACGACAATTTCATGATCCTTCTGGACAAAACCGCCACCAGTATGATCTCTCCGATCAACAGGCCAAATAACAGGAACATATTCTCTGCCAGGAATACCAGGATGTTAACTGAGGTGCTTACTACCAAAGATACAACCGTTGTGATAACGAGGCCAACAAACATCCAGGAAAAGACCTTGGATATATAGGCATTCAACCCTTGACGGACATCAACCTCAGACCTGAAAGGTGAATAATCGTTGGAATACTGCTGCATAAGAATCCCTCCTTTGTTTATATTCTACATGATTTCAATTATCATTTCAACCACCTCGATAACCCGATTTTCTTGTCATATCCATGAACTTATGATACAGTTTATGAAGTAGAGAGTAATACAAATCAGGTTTTTAATCAATTTAATCATGATTTCACTACAGAGAATCATTCCAATGAATAAAAATTCACCACCGAAAAAGCACAGCTTTCATAAATAAGAACCCTAATTGGAATTTTTAATGCATGAATGCGATGCTTATCGCGTTGCTGCGCAGTGAAATCATGAATGCAGTTCGATTGAAAAACCTCTGAAAAGGAGGATGTCCAATGAAAGCATTTAAACTGTCGTCCGACTTTTTAATGGGCTCTGCAACCGCTGCTACACAAATTGAGGGTGGAATGTCACAAAGCAACTGGTACAAATGGTGTGTGGATGGTCACATCAAGGATGGTTCCACATGCATCCGTGCCAACGACCACTGGAACCGGTATACCCAGGATATTCGATGGATGAAGACACTCAATCACCAGGTATATCGGATGAGTGTGGATTGGAGCCGGATTGAACCTCGCAAGGGTGAATTTGACCAGGAGGCGATTTTTCACTATCGTGATATCATTCAAGAGCTGATCAACAATGGAATTCGCCCCCTCGTAACACTGCATCACTTTTCTCACCCACTTTGGCTAGTTGAAGAAGGAGAATTTGAAAACGAAAAGGTAGTTGACTATTTTGAACGATTCGTCACCTTCGTTGTTGAAAACCTGGGCGATCTTGTCTGCGAGTACATCACAATCAACGAGCCGAACGTTTACGGGGTTTTGGGATACCTCTTTGGTGAGTGGCCTCCAGGGAAAAAGAATAAAAAGCTTGTCATGCAGGTGTTTAAAAACATGACCCTATGCCACATCAAGGCTTACCAGACCATACACCGCGTACGGCAGCAAAGCTTGTTCAACGGTGAAACAAAGGTTGGAATAGCCCATGCTCTTCGGGTTTTTGATCCCCTTTCGCCGAAGAACCCTTTTGATAAACTGGCCGCAAAGATCATGGATTATTGGTTGCAGGAAGCCCTGGTAATGTCCATGTCGGATGGAAGGCTTCGCTTTCCCATTGGAAAGGGTGCGCCCCTGGGAAAGGGAAAATACTACGATTTTATTGGAATTAATTATTATACTCGCTCCGCCGTTCAATGCATTGGTTTTCGCATCACGACCTTCAAGGAAAACCCTCAAAATGACCTGGGTTGGGAAATCTATCCTGAGGGGCTTTCACAGCTTTGCAAAAGATATTATGAGAAGCTGAATGCTCCTATTTGGATAACAGAAAATGGGACCTGCGATAAAAAAGATGCCTTTCGCTGCCAATTTATTTATGATCACCTGCATGAGGTTTTCAAGCTTTGTAAGGAAGGCATTCCTGTGCAGAGATATTACCATTGGACGCTGATGGATGACTTTGAATGGGATGAAGGAGAATCTGCCCCGTTTGGTCTGATCAAGGTGGACTTTGAAACCCAGCAGCGCACATTGCGACGCAGTGGTTCCTTCTATGCGGAGGTTTGCCGTGAAAAAGGCGTTACCAGGGAAATGATCCACAAATATTTGAGTCATTAGCCAGAGGGTGAGGCCCAGGTATCTTGGCTTCATTGAACCAGAGGGCGGGGCTCAGGTACCTTGGCATAATTAACCCAGCGGCGGGCCTGGATATTTTGACTTTTTTACACAGGAACCTGTCCCCACTGTAAAGTGATATTTTCCAGATGCACGTAATCCGTTACATAACCCTTGTGAAGAAGTGGCTTTGGAATGAATCCGTTAAACTTTGGTGTTTTGTATTCAATACTGTAGATGAGTTCATCCAGCTCATCTTCACTGAAACAGGTCAACAGATCTGGCTTTGAGCTCAGTAATTCGCCTAAAGCTGCTGTGAATTCCTCTATGGTGCCTGTTCCAAGCCTTGCGAGGATAAAATAGGGTGCCTGTCCGCCCAGACCTTTCAGGTCAAAACGCTCCTTCAGAAAATGCTGGATGAACGCCCTGAGCACATGATAATCTACTGAGCCCAGCCACGGTAACAGCATAACGGTATTCCCTCCCAGGCTGAATACCTGCTTTTCAAGCAGCCCGGTTTTCCTGGCAAGAGCCCTTGTTTCTGCCAGCCTGCTGGCTGCCCCCGGCTTCAGCCATGGGTAGTCACAGTTTTCGGACAAGACCTTGCGAATGTTTGCAACCACCCGATTATGAATATGCATCGAGCCGCCCACCCAAAAGGTGTTGATTTTCCCGTTCACTCTTTTCACAAACACCGTTTTTTGCTTCATGTCAAAATCAACCACTTCCCAGTTCCGCCCTGCAATCGTAATCCTTTCCCCCACAGGGGGCGGGATTTCAATTTTCCCGATTTGCCCCGTCTCCGAATTGACCGTGTATTCGTCATCCTCGGGGAACACGGCCAAAAACCGGAAGCCTGATGTGATCTTCTCACCCTCCAGACCGATGATAAGCCCCTGCTCTTCGGTGAACTGCAAATGTTCCAATTTAACCAGGTGATCGATCAGCATCCGGAAATCCTGCGGGGTAATCTGGGAAAAACAGGCCATACCAAGAATACGTTTTTCAAGGCTGGCCATGGTAACCTCTCCCGTGGAAAGAATGATGCTCATGGTTTGGTGATAAAGCATACCCAGAGGATATTTCCGGCTGACAGCCGGTTCCACCCAGCGTTCTTCAAAATACAACTGAATAATGGCTGCGGACTGCAAAAGCCTCCAGGGGATCTGGTAAGGCAGCAATGGCACTCCCGAAGGCTTTTGCTCACGGCATAAAAACCACATTTCAGAAGGGTTTCCCCTGCGTCCTGATCTTCCAAGCCGCTGCAGGAAAGACGAAACCGAAGCAGGAGCCTCCAGCTGAATGATTCTCTCCAGCCTTCCGATATCGATACCCAGCTCCAGTGACACAGTCGCACCGATCACCACAGGCCCGTTCATTTCTTTCATCGTTGTTTCTGCCGTTTCGCGCAGCGATGCTGAAATACTGCCATGGTGCACATGATAAATATCAGGCGTGCTTCTTAGCTCTGCAATTTGCCTTAAGGTCGCGATTGAGGACTCTGCGTGTTCCCGCAGGTTTGAGAAAATAATGCATTTTCGGTTTAAAGTTTTTTCATAAAGGTAGTTCCAGAAAGGCTGCGGATGGCTAGGCTCCCACTGATTGCTATGGAAATTCAAATCAACAGAATTACCCGGTGCTAAAAGGGCTTTTTTTTTATTTCCGTCATCAGGCTCTTCATAGAAATGCTCCACCGCGATACGCACCTTCTGGGAACCTGATCCGACCTGTGGAGTATGAACGGCTTTATCGGTGCCTGAAGCCAGCCACTTTTCAGCAAGGGTATAATCCCCAAGGGTTGCTGACAACCCAATCCGTCTGGGTTTGGTGCGGATATACCGCTGCAGCCTTTCCAGCTGGCACAAAACCTGAATACCGCGATCCGTTCCCATGAATGCGTGGACTTCGTCGATCACAACAAAACGAAGATCCCCGAAGATTCTCACCAAATCCCGGTTTTTATTGATCAGCAGGCTTTCAAGAGATTCCGGCGTGATTTGCAGTACCCCCGAGGGGTTCTTGATCATTTTTTGCTTGTGGGAACCGGATACATCCCCATGCCAGTGCCACACCGGGATATCCGCTTCCTTCAAAAGGTCGTTCAGCCTCAAAAACTGGTCGTTGATCAATGCCTTTATCGGGGCAATGTACAAAACGCCAACCGATGCCGGCGGGTCCTCGGTTAAAAGGGTTAAAACGGGAAGGAACGCCGCTTCCGTCTTCCCCGAAGCCGTACCGGAGGACAGCAACAGGTGGGCATCGGTTTCGAAGATGACACGACAGGCCTCCACCTGAATGGCGCGAAGCTCGGTCCAATTGTTGCGGTAAATGAATTCCTGGATGAAGGGTGCCAATCGGTAAAAAACATTATCGCTCATAAGCTAAACTCCGCCGCATCATTTTCCTCAATATCGTTATCATCTGCCGGATGGGTTGTTTTAAACAGGTCTCCGGTGACAAGCCTTTTAAACGTTTGCTCCGGGTTTTGCCGCACCAGGTTCAGAACAGAAATGAAATCTCGCACGATTTCACGGGGGGTCAGCCACTCGTCGGCACCAATGCGATCTACAGCCTGCTGCAGGAAGAAAAGCAGGTCATCCTCGGAAACCCCGCATTCCCAGCCATAATGGACAATATGAATTTCAAGGATTTTATGCAGCAATACAAAAAGCTCTTCGTAGGTTAGTTTGTCCAGATAGATTAACGGTCCTTGCATATCCTTCAGCTCTTTGGCAAATCGGCTGCCGGCCAGTCTTGTCCGAAGCGCCTCATAGCTGAACAGGCCGCGTCGGTTATCCTCGACGAACTGTGGTGTGCCGCACAGATATACTCCCAGTCCCTGCACCTTCCCCTGCATTGCGTCATTAAACATGTTCAGCAGCTTTTCGTAGTTGTTGTTGCGGGACTGTGTATTGGATATTTTGTAAAGATTCACGCCTTCATCCAGCAGCATGATCAAGCCTGCATAACCCAACTGTTTTACAAAATCGGAAAACAGCTTGATATAGTCAAACCAGGTATCGTCGTCGATGATCACCCGAACGCCAAGCTCGGTATTGGCTTCGGTTTTGGTTTGATACTCCCCCCTGAGCCATTTCAGCGCGGCGTTCTTCATTTCGTCGTTGCCGGTGCGATGCCCTTGCCAAAAAGCACTGAGTACCCTGGCAAAATCATATCCGTGAACGCGATCGTCCATGCGGTGGATAGCTTGCATAATGCTTAGCTCCATGCGTTCGGCTAGCAGGGGATCATTCAATGAAAGACCCTCGTCCTTCATCAATTGCATTTGAACAGCGGCGATCCAACGCTCAAGGATTGCATTCAATGCCCCTCCGTCTGGCCTGACCCTGGTGGCCATGTTCTGCAGCAGCTCGCGGTAGGTAGCCAGGCCGCTGCCACGGTTGCCGGTGAGCTTCCTTTCCGGGGACAGGTCGGCGTCGATAACGACATAATCCCTGTCCATGGCATAATTGCGGATGATCTGCAGCAGAAAGCTTTTCCCGCTGCCATATCGCCCCACGATGATGCGGAAAATGGAGCCGCCCTCCCGGATATTGGCCAGATCCTCCAATAGCGTCTCTATTTCACGTTTTCTTCCCACCGCCATGTATTCCAGCCCAATTCTTGGTGTAACCCCCGCGCTGAGTGAGTTCAGCAACGCTGTGGAAACCCGCTTGGGAACCTTCATTGTATTCATTTAAAAACCCCTTCCAATTGTGCCCTGTATTCGTCATATAGCAGCCACTGCGCGCCTTCTGTGGCAAGAATGATGTCCCCCAGTGCTTCCATAGCCTGTTGATTGATTTCATCCATTTCCAGTTCGAGAAACAGTTGAGGAAAAGCGTGGCTGATCAAACCCGTGCCCACTTCACCACCGTTTTGCAGGATAAACGCCATGAGGCTTTGTTGGTTCTGCGTAAGATTTTGCTTCAGTAAGCCAGCCCCTGAAAGCTCAAATTCAGGAGTTTGTCCGCTGCTTTGAAGCGCAGTACATGCTGAACTTTGCTCCACAGCCCAGGTGCCTTTGGTTTCCATGATGCTTTCTTTGGCTTCCGCCATATAATCTTTGGTTTCCACAATAAAATCTTTGGCTTCCGCCATAGAAGCTTTGGCTTCCACCTTGCCTTTTCTGGTTTCTACAATACCTTCCCTATGAGCTATAACAGGCTCTTCAAGGTTAAAAGCAAGTTGCATAGGGTTGTTTAAGCAGGTATGCGTTGTTTTAACAGAAGGACAATCAGCAACTGTAATTACCTGCTCGCCTGAAGAGGTACACCCACCCGGCTGTGTTTCCAAAATGTCGACAGGCTCACCATCTTCATAACATTCATCATTCTCGCAGGAAGTATTCCCATCCTGAGAAAAAGGAGCATCGTTCGTACGGACCCCTCTTGTGATTTCATCGATACCCTCAAGCAGCCTTTGGCGGATGAGATTGGATTCTTCAAGCAGCTGGACAATTCGATCCCGATCGACCTGAATCTTCTTCTTTTCATCGTCGGGAACCACTTTACAAAGCTGGCTGATGACAAACGACTGTATCACCGAAAGAACCTTTGGCTCCAGCTCGATGCCCCGAAGCCTTCCCCTGATTTGTGCCTGCTCGCGCAGGCGGTTCTCGGTTTCCTTGACTACCGACGTAAAAAAAAGCCGCAGCGGCGGATAGTCGGAATAGGGTATTTCATCCTGGCACACCGAAGTGACCAGGCCGCTGTATATGGCGTTTTGAAAGGCAATCCGCCGTTTGCCGTTGCTGTGCACAGGCCTGTATATTCCAAAAATACCTTTGCCTTTTTCTTGAAACAGGCTTTGATTCACTTCCTGGAACACCTTCGGCAGCAGTGAGAGGAAATACCCCCCCTGGTTGCTTTTGGCCAATTGTCCGGTGTGAAAGCGGTAGTCAGAGAAACGGCTGATAAAATCGAGGGTGAAGCCCGCTGTGGGGTTTTCCATGAAACAGCCCGCCAGAGAATCGGGAAACAGGGTTAACAGGGATTTATCGGGAACTCTTGTCATCATGGTTGTAAAGTCCCCATTGGCATAGATCAGGATATAGTCCTGCACCCACAACACCAAATACTTATCGAGGATGGAATAGGTGCTGCGATAAGCACTCCATAAACCACACAATTGTAAAAAACCATCGGTGGCGTCGTTGACCCCCACCTGGTTGATGATTTCATAAATATAGACAAACAAATAGGACAGATCGGTTTTCGGGTATTTCCCCTGCCGAAGCTGTGAACGGAGATAAAAATACCATTCCTTCTGCCTTTGAGACATGGCTTCGTAGGTGGGCCAATAAGACCGGAAAGGCACATGGCGAGCCTTTTCACCCATATCATTGGCGTGTTTTTGGGCTTCCCTGACAAAGGAATTTTCATTCCTTTCCTGGTTCAGGCGTACGACAGATTGATATAGCGTTTTCAGCTGCTTCATCCGCGAGGGTGCAACCCCTGTCAGAGGTTTCCTGTTTTTACCATCCACAACCCCAATTGCGGATTGCCTGCTATGGTCGTTAGCGACCCCCCGCCTGTTATACCCATCAGTACCCCCCACTGCGAATGGCCTGAAACTTTGGTATTGCGATTCTTCCTCGCAGCAGGGTTCCGGTTCCGGTTCATAGCTGCCCAGACAATCTGGCCGGGGCGGAATAGCCGTGCCCTGACCCTCCCAGTCTTCTTCAAAGCTGTAGGAATATGCTTCGTCATCCTTCCAGTCCATAATGATACCCTTATCCCTTGTTACTGTTCAGAGGCAACTTGCATATAACCATCCGCAGCCACCCGATATCTTTTCTGCTGTATGAACAGCAACGACCTTATTACCCTTGGTGATTCACCTTCCATCCCTCTTGTAAAAGGCAGACCGAAAACATACAATGGAAGAAACGGGCAATGGCCTCGCAGGTTTCCCCCAACACCATCCACTACTAATATTAGAACACATGTTCTGTGTGGAGTCAAGAGATGAATGGGATTTGGCAATATATTTACAATAAAAGTTTACACAAACAATGCATTGTCTTCTGTAACTCCGTTGCGGGCAGTGAAACCACAGCGGTGCAGCTTCGCGCCATCGCCTCAGAAAACCAGGCTGAAGATAATTTTCATGTGCATCATGGAAATATCTCGACTTCTCTGCGTGAGGCTGCAGAAGCAGCCATGAAGAAAGACAGGCCGGTTGTGGTGATAGGCACCTCAAGCCTTGAAATGGGCCTGGACATCGCTGGACTGGACAGGGTGATTCAGGTCAATTCACCTGTGGCGGTAGCCAGCTTTGTGCAGCGCATGGGCCGTTCCGGTCGCAGAGGCCAGCCGGCAGAAATCTATTTCGTATGCCATGACGGTATTCCACAGGAAAAGGCTATCCTGCCGGGAAAAATCCCCTGGAACCTGGTTCAGAACATCGCTGTTATACTGCTTTACCTTGAAGATCGGTGGATCGAACCGCCCAAAAAACCAAAATTACCATTCGGTATTCTGTATCATCAAACCCTCAGTGTGCTTGCGGGAAAGGGAGAGCTATCCATAAATGCACTGGCACAGCAGGTTCTGTCGTTATCTCCCTTTCAGAATATAACCCATGATGATTTTGAACAGGTGATCCGCCGAATGCTGAAGCTCGATCACCTGCAGCAATTGGAAGATGGCGGGCTGATTCTGGGAATGGAGGGTGGCAAACTGGTGCACAGCTATACCTTCTACCCTGTTTTTAAAACCTTTGATACCTATACGGTATTAAACGGTTCCGAGCAGGTGGGGCTGGTTTACCGTGAGTTTGCAACAGGTGAGCCGCTGACACTGGCCGGGCATACCTGGGAGGTCATCTCCTGCGATACCGAGCATTTCAGGGTGTATGTAAAGCCCATGATCAACCCCATTGTCATTTCAGATGAAGGCGACCTGGCCGTCATTCATACACGAATTCTGGAGAAGATGAAACAGGTGCTAACAGACAGGAAAGAGTATCCCTTCCTGCAACAGGGCGCTTTGAACCGGTTAAGAGAAGCACGAATCCTTTCAAGGGACAGGAACCTTACAGCCCGGAATTTGATTCGCATTGATAAGGGGTTTTATTGCATACTTCCGTGGATGGGCAATGCAGACTATAACACGCTGATGCTGCTGCTTAGGCATTTTATTCCAAAGCGAATGCAGCTTGTTCACTTAAGTGGATTTGAACCCTATTACATCCTGGTGAAAACCCGTGAGGACAGCCTGGAAGCCCTGATGGAATGCCTTCAGGACATAAAGGTTGCGAACATTACCCTGGATGATATCCTGAAAAACCAGGAGGTTCATCGTTTTAAGACTAAATGTGAAAGCGTTATTCCAAAATTTGATCATTTCATTCCAGCTGCGCTATTGAAAAAAGCCGTGGAACAAGACTTTATCGACCTGCCCGGAGTGATTCGCCGGGTTAGCGAATTAATATAGTCTATTGTGTACATAATCGCCCCTTTTAACGCTCTGCCCATTCCTGAGTTTCTGTTGCGATCCTGCCCCCTGTTTCTATTGACTTGTGTATCATCATGGCCAGATAATGATCCTGCGAGGCTTCCGCCAGACTGTAAAACGAAGGGCCTCCCATAACGTAATCCCGCATCTTTACCAGACAGGTTGCTACTGCAATCTCGTCATCATTCAGGCTGGCCGGCAGGAATGGATTCACATAAACCCAGTCCTCACCGGCTAAAATCCCCTTCAGAAAGAACCCTTCCAGGTTGGTGCCTTCACCCGCCTGCATCCGCTTCAAACTGAATTCTATGGGCGTTGTGTAATCTTTCAGATATTTCACGCTGTCGTTGTTGATTTCACCCCGTTCTCCCCTGGCCATCACTCTTTGGGATCTTGCCCAGGAACGGTGCTGACTGGTTTCAAAATCATAAAACCCTACCTTGCCTCCAAAATCCAGGAATGCAAACTGATGGGGATTCATCTGCACAATCTCCTTTTCCGGAAGACCGGTTCGGCTGAAACCCTCCACTGTTGGAAAAGAAAACCCGCGGGCGTCGATTTCAGCATTTTCAAAGCCTATGCCCAGCGCTTTGCGTATCATGCTGACCGCATGATATCCATGGCTGAAAGAAACATGAACATAGCGGCATTCTCCCAACCTGCCCGATTGAATAACGGATAAAGCGGCCTGATACATGGGCTGCAACCAATACTGTTCAGCTACCTGTATTTTGGAGCCGGAGACAGCAAGCCTGTTCAGTTGCTTCAATCCATTCAGGTCTTTGGCCGGAGGAGTTTCCACAAGTACAGGAATGCCCTCGAAAAGAAGCTGAGCGGTTACATCACATGCAACGGAACCATTGACCGAAACTACAATGAAATCGGGTCTGTTAGAGCTTAATAACTCTTCCCGTGTACTATAAGCCCGATAGCCATATTTGCTATGTATGGAGATCCTTTTTTCTTCGCTGCTGGAAACGACACCACAAACCTCAAACAATTCTGGCAGCGCTTGTGCGATTCTCATATAAAATTCAGCCCGCCAGCCGCTTCCGATGATTCCAAATACACATTTTCCACTCATACTACTCTCTCCTCTCGCGACAAAAATATCGGGCAGGTGTAAGAAGAATATGATGCCGATAATATCCCGAATGCCCTTCTAACATCATAACAAAATCACTTTACTCTGTCACTGTTTGAAAACGCTATTCGCAGAGCCTGTTGAGCCATTGCGCGAAAGCTTCTTTTACCTCCTTCCAGTGCACTTTTCAGACTTTCCTGTCATGCAGTCGTAATGTAAATCGGTAACTGAATGCGGTTTTTTTTCTGTTTTTGTTGCATGTAAAAGGCAGCATTGAAGCATAGAATGCTGATAGAAGGCTTTTTTCTTGCCACTGTCATAATGTTTGAGTTATAATATAGGAAGTTGGCTTATCCTGTTTCTGGATCGGATAATTTCAGTACCCATCACCATGAGAAACCGGAAGATTTTTTTTGGGAGGATACGGTATACTTATGAACATAGAAAAAAAAGAGAGCAAGAAGTGGAAATCACTGGTAAGCGGCTTTTTCATATTATTGATTCTGGCAGTAATGCTGTTGTTATTGTTTAAATCCCACAGCCCGGAAGAGCTTAGAGGCCTGTTCATGCGCATGAACGCCACCTGGCTTATCGCAGCTCTGGGCTGCGTACTGCTTTCCTATTTTGCCGAAATGATGAGCTATTACGAACTCACAAAAAAGGTGAACGGGAAAACCTCCCTGCGTACTGCATTTCGTGTGACCATGGCCGGGCAGTATTTTAACTCCATCACGCCCTTTGCTGCGGGCGGTCAGCCATTTCAGGTTTACTACCTGATGAAGGATGGAATTCCCATGGGGCGTTGTGCCAATATTATCATGGTCAAGTCTGTTTTGTTTGAGTTGTGCGTATTTTCCATCAGTGTTGTTTCTTTTATCTTTGGTGCAGGTGCCTTAAACCGCATTATTGGTAAATTCACGATATTTTTCATCGTTGGGGTCACCATCAATCTGGCCGTTATTGCTTTCTTCGGTTTGTTTTTGCTGAATAAAAACGCGGCACGCAAGGTTGTGGACTGGGGTTTTAATTTTCTGGGCAAGCTGAGGATTGTAAAAGACCCAAGCAGGTACACCAAAAGAAAGGAAGAAGAGCTGGCTGGCTTTTGCGATGGCAGCGAGCTGATCCTTCATGATCGGGGTGTTATTCTCAAGGCTTCCTTCTATCAGATTCTGAACCTTGTGTTGCAGTATGCCATCCCCTGGTTCATGCTGGTCTCTATGGAGGGCACAACCAAGTTTTTCTTTGAAATCATTGCTTCTCAGGCTGTGCTGCGAGAGGTTACGGCTTATGTGCCTTCCCCTGGTGCCGCTGGCGGCGCGGAGGGAATCGGCTACTTCTTCTTCCGTAATTTCTTTGTGTCTTCACCCATCGTGTCGGTTATTCTCATTTGGAGAATATTCACCTATTATCTGAATCTTATTGTTGGCGGAGTCAGTCTTGTATTTATCAAAAGCAATGATAAAAAAGAAAGCGGCATCATCGAGCAACGCAAGATCGCAAAGGTAAAGAAACCGGCTGCATAACATCCAGCTTAGCGAGATCCTTCACTTCGTTCAGGATGACAGGCTGCGCCTGTCTACCTGTGAACAGTCCCGCACGACCATGGTGTCATCAAACAACACGAAAATAAAGCAGGTTTCGCAGGAGTAACCTTTCGTAAATTAATTCTGTAACTTTTACATGAACTCTATTGACATTTTTGCTCTAACGAGTTAGACTCTATGTAGACTCTACTGCATTAGAGAAAGGAACAGTTAATATGGAAACACCGAAAGTATTTGAGAGCGAATATCGCTTTTGCCTTATTTTGTGGGAACATGAGCCTATCGGAAGCGGCGAGCTTGTAAAACTGTGTAAAAAGAAGTTTGACTGGAAACCCACCACTACATATACAGTCATCAAACGCCTTTCCGAACGCGGTATTCTAAAAAACGAAAACTCAATCGTATCCTCGTTAATATCAAAGGATGAAATACAGGCGGCCGAGATCGATGAGCTTGTTGAAAAAAAATTTGAAGGTTCGCTGCCGGCTTTTATTAATGCATTTACGAAACACCAGCAGATTTCAGACAGAGAGATCGATGAAGTACAAAAAATGATTGACCAATGCAGGAAGAGGGATCGCAATGACTGATGTATTTTTAAAATTGATCAACATGAGCATCTCCGCAAGCTGGCTTGTGCTTGTTGTGGTCATTCTAAGATTATTACTTAAAAAGGCACCAAAATGGCTGAATCCAGTGCTATGGGGAATCGTCTGCCTCAGGCTCATTTTGCCTTTTTCCATCGAAAGCATCCTGAGCCTAATCCCCAGTGCAGAAACAATCAGCCCGGAAGTTATTTACTCTCGGGAGCCAGCAATCCATAGCGGTATTCAGGTATTAAACAGCGTGGTCAATCCCATCATAACGGAATCTTTTGCCACTAATCCTATGGCCAGTGTAAGTCCATTGCAAATATGGATTCCAATAGCTGCTATCGTTTGGATTGTTGGTGCCGCTGCTATGCTTATCTACACGGTTATCAGTTATCTGCACCTGAACAAGCGGGTAAAGACTGCCGTGTTGCTTCGAGATAACATCTATCAGAGCGAAAATGTTGCATCGCCCTTCGTGCTCGGCATACTGCGTCCCCGTATATATCTACCATTTAGTATGAACGAAAAGGATATAGATCATGTGATCGCCCATGAGCAGACGCACATCAAGCGGCGTGATCACCGAATCAAGCCATTAGGTTTTTTACTGCTTGCTTTATACTGGTTCAACCCTGTGTTGTGGGTGGCGTACATTCTTCTCTGCCGGGATATTGAGCTCGCCTGTGATGAGGGGGTCATCAAAGAATTGTGCGCGGATGAGCGTGCGGATTATTCGGATGTATTACTTTCATGCAGTGTGTCACGACGGGTGATTACTGCCTGTCCGCTTGCTTTCGGAGAGGTTAGTGTGAAAGAGAGAGTAAAGAACGTGCTGAATTATAAAAAACCTGCGTTCTGGCTTACCGCCGTTGCTGTGGTCGTCTGCATCATCGTAGCTGTATGCTTTCTAACAAATCCGAAGAAGGCCCCAATCACTTTCGGCGATATTCAGATAACCTGGGCACATACAATGGATATGAGACGTGACTTGCCGAAACCATACCATTTGAATGACGCAGAGCTTGATGAGCTAAAGAACCGTCTGCGGGAATTGAAAATTGGCAGAAAAAATAATGATTATGGCGGCTTTACGCCTATGTATTCGCTAACAGTAAAAGCGCAAGGTATGGAGCAATTCATGATTGCCAGCTACAGCAGCGATGGCACTCATGTAGGTTTGATGCATCAGGGGGAATTTTACCGCATTGAGAATGAAGATTTTTCAAAATACCTCGACAGCATCTGTGCCGGGAGCAACAGATCTGAAGCACCCGGTAATGAAGGCAGGCTATCCCTCAATGATGTAATTGTTCTTTCTCAAAAAGGCGAAGAGCTCTCGTGGGAAGATTTTGATCAGTTTACTTACGTGGAAACCGGTTCTGGCCTCTATATCCGTGTTTATGAAATTAATCTTTTGTTCTCACTTTGGATAGGCGGCATTCCAGACAAAGAGCCAATGTATATCACCCTTCGCACCAACACGGAGCCGGAGGATTCCATAGACATACGAACAGAGGATGTAACGTCCTTCATCAGCAAACACAAAGATGATCTATCCGAATCAACCCTCTTCCGTGAATACAGGTTCGACGATTCGGAGGATATTATGAAAACCGCTGGGGTAATCCTTAATGAAGATGGAACTTTTACCTTTCACTTTTCACCTCTGAGCAGTTATCTCGGATATGGCACTTATCGGTTCTATAATAACAGACTGACTTTGAATACAGATGATGGATATTATACCTACGTATTTGACATGGTAGATGATACGCTTGTTTTCGATGCCGATGCTTCCTCAGTACAGGTGTGGATGTCTGGTATAACGGATGGTTCGGTGTTTAAGTAATCTGTATATGGTAAGACCACATCAAAGGTTTTTATCCTTCGGTGTGGTCTTTGCTTTGAGCCTCCGCCTTGAGAATCGGTCAAAAATGAACTTGGTTTTGTAAATCCTCAGGTTAAGCTGCCTCTTCGGGTGCAGCCTGATACTGGTTCAATCCTGCCTTTGAACGAAACAATACCCTATGCCCGGCTGTTAATTCAAGACTTATACACCTCAATGCCACCAGCGCTCTTGCGGATTTTCAGACGTTCCCCGCCGCTCAGCTTCAATTGGGCGAGATATTCCTCGGGTATCTTAATTCTTCCCTTATTATCCACCACCGCGAACTCATCATGGGATTGAGAGGGGTTGGCCATGTCGCCCAGCTCGGAAAGCTTCCTCTGGTAATCTTC
This sequence comes from uncultured Ruminiclostridium sp., assembly GCA_964450305.1. GTDB lineage: Bacteria > Bacillota > Clostridia > DSM-8532 > DSM-8532 > JAAYJG01. Next base: position 50,997 of record CAYVFB010000008.1, on the reverse strand, counting down.
CTTCTTTACCATCTCACTGCCGATCATCCCGTCGCTGATGGAGATCACCCGGTTTACTGCGGAAGAAAGCTTCAAGTCATGGGTAACGATGACAATGGTCACACCCAGATCCTCGTTCAGCTTTTGCAGCAATTCCATGATCTTGATGGTGGTTTTGCTGTCCACCGCACCGGTGGGTTCGTCGGCCAGGATCAGCTTCGGGTTGTTCGCAAGGGCGATAGCAATAGCCACACGCTGTTGCTCGCCGCCCGAAAGCTGCTTGAGCCTGCTTTTATATCGGTTTCTCAACCCGACCATGTCCAACAGCTCCCTCGCCCTGTCCCTGCGGCCCTTCAGTCCGGTTATCATCATGGGCAGCTGCACGTTCATCTCAGCGGATAAATAGGGTAAAAGGTTTCTGGCTTTGTTCTGCCAGACAAAACCGATGGTTTCCCGGTTGTACTGCATCAGCTGTTTATCGTTGAACTTCAGAAGGTTTTTTCCGTCCACATGAATAGAACCGGCGGAGGGCCTGTCCAGCCCGGCAATGACGTTCAACAGCGTGGACTTTCCGCTGCCGCTTTTTCCGATGATCGCGGTAAGCTCACCCTTCTTTATGGACAGATCCAGGCCTTGCAGCGCAACCACTTCGATTTCTTTCGTTTTATAGATTTTCACCAGATTATCACAGGCAATCATGGGTGTTTCTTCATGCGACATCGATTATCACCCCATCTTCAAGTGTAAAAATTCTGTCGGCCACCCCCATCATGCTGGCATCATGGGTGCACATTACTACGGTTATATTCTCCTGGGTGACCAGTTCCTTAAAAAGCTTTACCACGCGAAGCCCGGTGGTTGTATCCAGCTCAGCGGTGGGCTCATCAGCCAAAAGCAGCATAGGCCTGTGAGCAATGGCCCTCGCGATAGCAACACGCTGTTGTTCTCCGCCCGACATTTCCCCGGGGTAATGCTTCATTCTTTTCTTCAGGCCCACAAAATCCATGCATTCCTCCACCCTCTTTTTTCTTTCCTTGCCGCTGTACTTCGAAATGCGAAGGGCAAAGTCGACGTTTTCAAAGGCAGACATGTTGGACACAAGGGCCACCGACTGAAAAATGAAGCCCAGCTTGCCCCGTCGCAGGCTGTCTCTTTTTCTTTCAGACATGCCGGTTATTTCTTCACCATCAATATAAACCTTGCCGGCGTTTGGCTTGTCCAAAGCGCCAAGGATGTTCAGCAGCGTGGTTTTTCCCGAACCCGAAGGCCCCATGAGGATGTTGAAGGTGCCACGTTCAATCTCCAGATTAATCCCTTTCAGTACGTCCACCGTGGTAAGACCAGCCCTGAAGGAACGGTTCAATTCTTCTGTACGCAAAATGTTCATTATGAATCCTCTCCCATCTTCAGCACCTGATGGATGTTAATGCTTCTGACCAGTCCGTATAGGAACACAAGGCCGGAAAACAGCATGATACCCGCGATCCCCAGAACCTTAACATAATCACCGACCTCCGCCACAATTTTAAACGGTGGTACCTGATGATACGCGGAATAAACCATTTCAAGCATCGGAATAAAAATGGTGCTGGAAATAGTGCCCAGGAAAACCCCAAAAACGATAGCAACCAGCGAAACGAGAAACTGCTCCAGAAGCATGATTAGCGTAACGCTTCCCATGGGCATACCCATGGCACGGAAGATCCCGAACTTCAGCGATTTCTCGCGAATGGAGAGGATCCAGAACAGCAGAAAGCCAATGGCGGCAATCAGCATCGTCACGATAAAGCACATGGTTAAAACACCGTTGGTGCCCAGCAGCATCGGGTCATTTTTCTTATCAATCATGCTCTGGGAGGTGTAATCCACCCTTTCCACCTTCAGCAGCAAGGCCTCCAGTTGATCATGGATAGAGGTGTCTGAAACCCCTGGCTGTTTTTTAATCCATATTTCATAAGGTGTCGCCGGGAGCTTTCTGGCAAGATAGCTGCGACTGACCACCACAAAAGGAGCCTTTTTCACCTGTGTTTGATCGGTTTCGGTTAAGGTCTCCGCATAGGGGTTGCAGGTTGGGAAGTAGTCAAGGAAGCCATAAACCGTAAAAGGGAGGGTTTCGCCGTTTTCCAGCCGGATATTCACCGTATCGCCTTCCCGGACATTCATCTCTTCCGCAAAGTAGTTTGACAGAAAGCATGCCGTCGGAGCTTTCGTTAAAAGGTTCAGATATTCGTTGATATGATGCGGCAGCAGATCGTTCCTGAACCAGACGGTTCCACCAAATTCATGAGGTGTGATTCCCAGCAGTCTGACATCCGGAACGGCATCCCTGGATAAATAAACCTTCGCATGATCATCCACCACTACCCGGGTCATCGCCTCAATTCCCTCTAATTTCCGATACTGATCATAAGGTGGTTCCACATACTGCTTATCCGGTGAACCGGTGCTTACTTCCCCGCCGCCCGGTAGTACCATGGTTGAAACATGCTTCTGGTTGTTATAGGGTTCTATCACGATATCCGCTCCATGCTGATACAGCACCTTATCGGCGGTGTTGCTGTTGATGGTTCTGGCCTGGTTGGCATTCATGATACCAAAGGACAGCGCCAGAATGATGAACAGCATGATGGATTGCTGGTTGCGATCGGCTTTGGATACATTCACCAGGGAAAAATAGGTGACCGGGCTCCAAAAGCGGCTGCCCAGCTTGAAAATAAAGCGTATGATCAGCGGGTACAGCCTGAGAAAAAGAAGGCTAACCCCCAGAATGAAAAAAGTCGAAATGAAAAACAGCACGGGATCAATGGTCAGGTCGGTTCCTGAAAGCCCTGTCTGCCTTAAGATGTCCTGACGGTTGTTGAAATTGTAATACCCATAGCCACAGGCGGCCAGCACCAGAACATCCAAATAGAACTTCTGCCAGAAGGGTTTGCTCATCTTGGTGGTCAGGCTTCTCTTGTATTCAACAATACCCGTTGTGCTGGCTTTCAAAACGGGAGCCATCATGAACAGCATGAAAATAACCGCCGCAAGGGCCGAATAAAGATAGGTTTCAGTGTTTACTACCGGGATCAGCGCCTTACGGTTGATAAATTCCAAAAAGCCATTGGACGCTCCAAGAAACTGACATAAAAGGTTCCCGATGCGAGGGCCTGCAAAAAAGGACAAAACAGCAAGCACCAGGCTTTCAGCCATAAATAGCATGAACACCTGAAGCCTTCCCGCTCCCCTGCTTTTGATCACGGATATTTCATTCCTGCTGTTGCGAATGATAAGGCCTGAGATCATCATGGTATAAAAACAGATGATCAGCATCATCGGAATCGTGAGAATCCACAGCGTAATGCGCAGCTGAACCTTTCTTTGCTGATAGTTTTCAAGGACCTTCGTCATCGGGAGTATCAGTTTGACCAGGTTTCCATTGTTATAATTCCAGTCACTCTGCTCTTTCATGACCGAAAGAATAGTATCAACCGCTTCAATTTTTACAGCGCGATAATCTAAGAATTTCGTATATTCAGTATTGCGAATGGTAACTTTTTCATCCTTCGCAATCAATGCATCGATCTGATCCTCATAAAAGAGGATGGCCTCCCGCAGTGAAGCATATCTGCCATCAGACCAGTAAAGAGAATTCAGATCCTCCACCGAAAAGATGCCCACGATTTTAATCCTGGCAATCATCGTTCTTTCCTGGGTGAAGAAATCGATCCATTCCAGGGTGTATTCCTGATCCTGCAAAACTTGCAACTGGCCCATAGCCTGAATGGAAACCGCAACCTCATAAACACCATCGACGGTTTCCCGGGCTGGGATTTTGCCACGGATCAGCTTGATGTTTTTCTCATAGTTGGAGATGGACAAGGGATAAGCATTGATTTCCTGTTCATTAAAAAAATCATCTCCTTCCCTTCGAAGCTTTAAGGTATTAAGCCTGACACTGTACAACTGATCGACAGCTGGGAGGCTGAAGCTTTCCGACAGCTGCCTTTCGGCGATATCCTTCACCTGATCGGCAATCGGTTTGCCATATTGCCCGCTGCCCGTCAGTTGAACCGAATAAGCACCGGGTGATTTTCCGTTTTTCAGATGATTGTTTTCAAGGTCTTTTGTGAGCACCTTTTGTAAAATCGCATTGGTATACAGAGGAATGGTGGAGAAGATACCGCAGGCGGCCAAAGCACCGATTAAAAGACACAGGAAAAGCCATTTGTTGTTGATAATTTTACGAAACAAGAATTCAAGCATATGCTTCCCCCTATTCTATAATGATGATCTCCCCGGCTTCCAGCCCTTGTGTAATTTCAACCTCGTTAATGGTCTGAACACCCTTTTCGACATAACGCTCCAGACGGATGCCCTCGTCAAGAACATAAACGGCATCCTTGCCGAGAAAGGTCTTCAGAGCGCGCCTGGGAATGATCACTGCGTTTTCCGCAAAATCCTTCACAAGCGTGATCTCTGCCCTGTCGCCAACCTCAACCCCCTTTGGAAGCTTATCCAGCTTGATCTGAACCGTATCCCTATACCTTTCCAGTTCCTTATAGGGGACGCTTGACGGTGTTAACACAACCTTACCCGTGTAGGTTTCCTCTTCCACCTGTACGCTGATCTCCTGGCCCAGGTTAAAATCGCTGGCATTTGAGCCCTTATACTCCAAATGAAGCACTTGGGGATCGGATATGGTTACGATGTTCTTATACATGTCCACCATATCTCCTTCATTCACATCGAGAAGGTAGGTAACAATTCCGCTGACCTCTGCTTTCAGCTTGCATTCCTCAAGATCCTTCTGAAGCTGTTCAAGCTTCATTTGCGCCAAAGCCAGCTCGTCTTTCTTCATTTCGATGGAGTTGGAGGTATCCAGCAGCATTTTCTCCAGGGTGATCTTTTGGTTTTCCAGTTCTTTTTTAACACTATCAATGTCTTTAGCGGTGTAAACACTGGCGTTGAGACTCATTTCGGAGTATTTCTCTTCCAGATTGGCCAGGTTGGCTTTAAAAGCTCTGATCTCAATTTCAGTCTTTTGCTCTATATAGCTCAGGCTCTTGATTTGCGATTCAACCGTTAATTTTTGATACTCCAGCTCCCTTTCAATGCCATCGGTTAAAAACTCTGCGATAACATCCCCTTCATTCACCCTGTCACCGACCTTGACATGAATGGTTTTAAGCCTGCCAGCCCTGGTGGTAAAGAAATGATCCTTATCCACAACAGGAACAAAATATGCACTCTTTTTTATACTGTCCTCGATATAGCCGATGGTTGCCTCGGCGGTTCTATATGTAACTTCTTCAGGCTCGAGCAGCGGAGGGGCCAGCGTTTCCTCCTCGGTGGGGAACAAGCCGCATCCGGTGAGTGCAAGAAAAAAACATGTCAGGATAAGCAGCAGGATAATTTTTCGAATTGATGAATGCATAAGAAGACCTCCATTTAAGTATGTTTGTCGAACCGGACAACATTTGCCGGATTCGGGTGAACGTATTCAGCTGGGCTGAATATCAAGTATTTTATACGGGAAAACTCATAAATAACTTCAGTGGTAAACTGTACTTCCGCCGAAGCAGAACAAGCCCCCCCACTTATTGAAGTGGGGGGCTACGGAATTTGATATATCCTTCACAATTCATCATAAACTTTTTTCACTTTAGAAACAACCTTTGTCTAACTTTTTATGTCGTTCTTATTGCATGAACTCGAAATCTTAGTATTCCTGCGGTAAAATCGATATTTAAAAACCCATGGCTTTTAAATATAATTCCAGAACATCTTCAATACCCGTCTCTTTTTGCATTTCCTGCAGCTCGTTTACGGTGATTCTGAACACACCGCTGTCTATTGTCTCGATAAACCTTTGCCAGTTATTAAAATAAGCATCCATCATGCCTGTGAGCTGCGGATAATCGGCAGCCAGCTTCTGGATATCCTCTTGGTAGGTTTCCTTTCTTTTTAGATTTTGCTCTTTTATCTCCTGGTTTGTTTTAACATTCGTAAAGCTGGAATCAAGATAAACCTGCCGGAAGTTGGGATCCAAATTGGTGATAATCCGCTCATATCGGTAATCCCTGAAAAAATCCGCTCCAAAGTATTTCCACATATACATTGAATTGGCTCCATCCTCGGATATGACCATGTTTTCGTTCTGTACAGAATAATTCAGGCCATCCTGCCCATACATAAACAGATCATAGTTTTCCTGTGAACTGTGAAGCCATTCCAAAAACATCATCACACGTTCAGGATTGCGGCAGCTTTCCGTAACAGCCAACCCCCACGGAGTTGTGTTGAGCAAATGCAAGCTTTGAATATAAAGTGGGATAACCCTTAACTGGATGTCATCGGAACTCTGCGCATATGTAAACTCGAAGCTGAGATGTTCCATGGGCAGCAGCATGGAACCAAGAAACTTACTACTGATGGGATATTGTCTTTGTTGTTGATTGTTTTTTAAGACATACCCGTTGTTTTTCCACGACAACAGGAGTTCAAACGCGTCGATGAATTCTGGGGTCTGCTCTATCGGGTAAATACCTTCACCGTTCTGATCCCACCTGGAATACAGAAGGGTGCCCGCGTTTTCATAATAACCATTGCCCTCCATGTAGGCTTGGAAGAAACTAAATGCATCCACAAACCCGGGGGTTACACCTGATTCATTTTCTTTTACCCTCTTTAAGAAAACGCCGTAATCCTCCAGCGTTTCAAGGCCGTCCTGGGCATATTTCTGTGCCAGTTCGGCTTTGACAACAACACCAACCCTGGGGTTGGACACACCATTATACGGGATGGCATATAGTTTACCATCGAAGGTACTGTCTTTCAGGTAATCCTTTCCGACTTCATTGTTCAATAGCTCGTTATAGTAGAAAGGTGCATGCTGTTTGAACAGGGATGACAGATCGATGACAAGGTTCTTATCGACATATGCTTTGGGAGAAAAACAGGTAAATGCGTCAATCTTATCTCCGGACGCAATGATCGACGGGATCTTTATATCGTATGATTCATAGGGTACCCAGTTGAATTTTGGATGAACATTGATCGTTTCCGCTGTTTCAACGCCAATTTGTTTCAGCATGGCCTCAATGGAACTCTTTCCATCGCTGGGGATGGTTCCGTGAGTGTATATTTCAAGTTCTATAGGATCGAGTGCTTCGGATTTGAGTTTATCATAGGGTATGGACACCTGCTTCTCTTTTTTCTGGTTGCAGCCAGGCGTAATCAACATGGCTGTAATCAGTATAACTGCCAAAAGCGTCTTCCTCATTCTTTTGCCTCCTTTTTGCTGCCAGGCTGGTACAAAATCTGTATATGACCTCTTATTGTGCGTTCGTTTTCCTCCATGAATCAAGCTGTTCTTGTATAGTTTTCACCAGTTCGTCGGTTCCGGCATTTTTCATCTTTTCGATATGATCCTCTGAATTCTTTAACTGGTATTGGCCCAGGGACATCTTCGTCACCGTTTCATCGAAGGTTGACCTTCGGGTGATGAAACAGCTGTATACGGCGCTGTAATCTGGCTGGAAACCGCTGTGAGGTGCATATTCCGTGTTTTTACAGGTTTCCTTCCAATAATTTGTAAAGCTAAAGGAGCTATCCCCCATCCAGTAAGGGCCTTCCAGGTTCATGTTCATCATCGCGGAACCGCCATACCAGTTTACAAACAGATCGTCCAGTGAACTTGTCGTCGGCGGGAAGGATATACTGTCCTTCGTAACGATATAGTCCCTGCCTTCCAAACCGTACCGAAACAGCCTGTAATTCTGGGAACTGGACTGAACCCAGTCTAAGAACATCAGAACCCGCTCCTTGTTATCGGACTGACTGCCGATGACAAAGGAAAGGTACAGGGGAGACACTCTGGAAGCTTTCATTTCAGGGAATAACGGGAACTCAGTATAAGTGTAGTTGGTGCTTTCTTCATCCGCCATGTTTCGGATATTGTAATACACCGACTCGCCCATACCGGTAAGGATGGCCGCCCATTTCCCCGTCTTGTACATGATCGCGTCCGATTGGACAGTGTGACCGGGCAGGATATAGCCGTTCTGATACCATGAGGCATACCGGCTTTCGGCTTCAAGATATTCAGGGGTCTGTTCCCATGCTGAAATCACCATATTTTTGTCGTCCCACTTGTACACCAGACCGGCCTCGTAATCCAGTATGACATACCCATAAGCCTGGGCAAAAACCCCAATGGAAGTATTATATGTGGTCAGAGGATACAATTCGGGTTCATTTTTCTTGATTTTTGCAAGAAATGCTTCCAGTTCGTCATAATTACTGATGGAAGCGGTGTCATATTTTTTCAACAGGTCACTACGGACGGTGATTCCCAGGCGTGAAGGCAGGGGAAACAGCCTTGGAACGGCATAAAAGCGATCATCCACTCTGGCGAAATTTTTTGCCCGGTCATCCAGCTGCGAATAAATCTGCGGAGCATATTTTGCAAACAGGTCGGTGATATCCGCCGCGACACCATTTTCAACAAAAGCCTTGAGTGTGGATTTTTGATCGTCGGTCACCATGAAAGCGTCACAGCCTTGCCCGGACGAAATAAGGCTTGCAACCTGGCTGAAGTATTGCTCGGTCACCATGTAAAAGAACTGAAAGTCAAAGCTGACGTTTAACTCGGAAACAGCACGCTTTTCAGCCTCCGCAAGTACCTCCGTCATGCCTTCGGGCTCTTTTCCCTGAAAGCACAGGGTGATGGTTGTATGTTCAAGCTGCGGAACATCCAGGCTGTCGATGACGGTTTTTTTTGATTTGCAGCCTGCGTTGAAAAGTAGTAGAACTGCTACGATGATTGGAATGAAGGTTTTTTGATAGGTTCTCATATTGTTCGTACTCCTTATTATAACTTCCACTCTATTCGCTGATAGGCTTTGAAACATTTGTTCTTTACATAACACTAGTATACAACCAAAAGGCAATCCATGCCAGATATAACGGTAGGAAAACTAAAAAGTTTGATGATACACTTTAACTATAACTGACGTTTCCTCCTTAGTATTCGTATAGCCCAGATCTGAATTATATAAATCAACACCAAAAAATGCTCGACTTTTTTGAAGACAACCCAGTGGAGCAGAAGGGGACGGTTCTTCTGTGTTCCATTCGTTTTTCAATTTGCATGTGAATACTCCGTGAGGATCTTTCGCATATTATGATTATGATTGATTGAGTTCGAATACACACAGGAGGGAATAAGGAATGAAAAAGATTGCCGTTCAGAAAGGCCTGACGCCTGTTCAGGAATATCTTGAAGACCAGGGCTATGAAGTAGAGACTGTTGAATTTGATGCCTTTACACAGGCGCAGAATGAAGACTATGATGCCATTGTGCTGACAGGAATGAGCAGTGACTTTCTGGGAATGCAGGATACCGCCACCGGCGCGCCGGTGATCGATGCCACAGGAATGACCCCTGAAGAAATTTTTGAGCAAATTAACCAGGCTTATCTTTGAGGGAGAATACAAGGAACATAAGGGGACACAAGGGGACGGTTCTTCTGTGTTGATTTTATTAACACAGAAGAACCGTCCCCTTGTGTTCTTGTGTTTCTTGTGTTTTGATTATCGTGCTTTTGATTCTATTTCTTCCGTAAGCTTCGCAATAAATGCGTTCACATCCATTGCGCCCAGGTCGCCTTCCTTTCTGGAACGCACTGCAACCTGATTGCTTTCCATTTCCTTATCACCGATGACCAGCATGTATGGTATTTTTTCCAGCTGTGCTTCACGGATCTTGTACCCGATTTTTTCATTGCGGGTATCAACTTCAACCCGGACACCCAGCTTCTTCAGCTGATTGGCCACCATAGCGGCATAGGCTTGCTGTTTGTCGATAATGGGCAGGAGCTTTACCTGAACGGGCGCCATCCAGGTGGGGAACGCACCAGCGTATTTTTCTATGAGCATGGCCAGTGTACGCTCGTAGCAACCGATGGAAGTGCGATGAATGACATAGGGCCTCTTCTTTTGATTGTCCTTGTCGATAAAGGTCATATCAAACCTGTCGGGCAGGGAGAAGTCTATCTGTACGGTTATCATCGTGTCTTCCTTGCCATGAACGTTTCTGAACTGGATATCCAGCTTTGGCCCGTAAAAAGCAGCTTCATCTTCGGCTTCCTTATAGTCCAGACCCAAATGATCCAGAATGTTTTTCATTTTATTCTGAGTATCCTCCCAGGCTTCCGGGTTGTCGATATATTTTTCCCTGTTGTTGGGATCCCATTTGGAAAACCGGTAGGTTATATCTTCTTTGATGCCCAAAATATCCAGTACATAATTGATGAGATCCAGAACACCCTTGAACTCTTCTTCCAGCTGGTCGGGCGTAACAACTAAATGGCCTTCAGATATGGTAAACTGGCGCACACGGATAAGCCCATGCATTTCACCGGAAGCTTCATTTCTGAAAAGCGTGGAGGTTTCAGCCATTCTCACCGGCAAATCCCTGTAGCTGTGCAGGCTGGCATTGTAGATCATGAACTGGAACGGGCAGGTCATGGGCCTTAAGCACAAAACTTCCTCGTCCTTCTCCTCGTCGCCCAGCACAAACATGCTGTCCTTATAATGCTGCCAATGGCCTGAAATTTTATACAGCTCGCTCTTTGCCATCATTGGGGTTTTTGTGAGGACATAACCCCTGCGCTCCTCCTCATCCTCGATAAATCGCTGCAGAACCTGAATCACCTTTGCACCCTTGGGCATTAAAAGCGGCAGCCCCTGACCAATGGGCTCGGAGGTCATGAACAGCTGCAATTCGCGCCCCAGCTTGTTATGATCGCGTTTCTTGGCTTCCTCCAGCCTTTCCAGATGCTCATCGAGCATGCTCTTCTTTGGGAAGCTGACGCCATAGACCCTTTGCAGCATTTTATTCTTTTCATTCCCCCGCCAGTAGGCACCAGCCAGGTTTACAAGCTTGAAAGCCTTTACTTTCCCGGTGCTCATCAGATGAGGCCCTGCGCACAGGTCAGTAAAATCACCCTGGCGGTAGAAGCTGATGACCGCATCTTCCGGAAGCTCGCGAATGAGCTCGGCCTTATAGATTTCACCTTCACCCTCTACCATCTTCAATGCTTCTTCACGGCTTAGCGTAAAACGCTCGAGTGGCAGGTCTTCTTTGATAATGTTGTTCATTTCCTTTTCAATTTTCTCCAGTTGCTCCGGAGAAAATGGCTTTTCAACATCAAAGTCGTAATAAAAACCACTTTCAATGGAAGGCCCGATGGCCAGCTTTATCTCGGGAAACAACCGCTTCACCGCATGTGCCATAATGTGGGAGGTTGTGTGCCAATAGGCCTGCTTGCCCGCCTGATCCTCGAAGGTGAGGATATTCAGACCGCAATCTTCATTCAGTACAAACCGCAAGTCCACTGTTTTTCCGTTCACTTCACCTGCGGTCGCATTTCTGGCAAGGCCTGCGCTGATTCCTTCAGCGGCTTCAAGAACCGTTGACCCTCTGTTGATTTCTTTCCAGCTTCCGTCCTTTAACGTAATTTTTATCATATCGACATCTCCTTGTAGCTTTATCCACTCCAATGAACCATTATAGATCGTTTTTGCAAATTATAAAAGCCTTATTTCAGTTTATCACGGTGGCTCAGTGCTTACAGTAATCCAATCCTTGATTTTATTATAGGTGGCTTCCCCGATTCCCTTCACATCCTGAATTTGGTCAATCCTTTCAAATGCACCGTTTTGCTCGCGGTAGGCAACGATTGCCTTTGCCTTTACTTCTCCGATGCCATTGAGCGCAACAAGCTCTTGCGCTGAAGCAAGGTTGATATTGATTTTATCCTGGACTCCTGCCAGGCCGCTCCTGACTTCTTCGACGGAATCAGATTCCGGTTTTTGATCCGTTACATTTTTAGCCTGCTGCGGCTGATCTTTTGCAGAAGCATTTGATAAATCTGTTTTGGAGCTATCCGGGCTACTGGCTGGTGCAACACGGCTTGTTTGCTGTTCCTGCTTTTCATTCAGCCCTCCGGCCTCAAACACCTCTACTTGATTGGTTTTCAGATACCATCCCCATAATGTCAGCAACATCAATAACAGGATAATACCGATGACCATAGCTTCCTTACGGAATTTGAGCCACTTTTTATGAAAACCATCCTTTATCCCAGCTGGAATGACCGCCACCTCCAAACAACAAGAACTACATCCTTTTGCAGAAGAGATTCAACTGTGTTTCGCACACAGCAAAACGCTTTCGGGAGAATCTTACCCCATCCCGCATGATTCTATAAAGCTGGTTTTATAAATGCCGTTTACAAAATGTCATCAAGCTGCACATCTGAGTTCAAAAATATCCTGTTATTTTTCCGGCCATTCGCTTTTGGGAATGTTCCGGTAAACCTCTTCCATCGTATGAAAGCCGCCCTTGATGACCGTTTCTACCATATTTTCCTTCGTTACCAAAATGGGATCATATTGTATGGTGTGAACAGGAAACTTTCCATCGTCGATGGTATGGGTATATTCTATTTTTTTACCCTTTACCATATTTACCGCCAATTCCGCAGCCCCCTCGGCCAGAACCTTGATGGGCTTGTAGACCGTAGCCAGCTGTGTGCCCTCTACAATCCGCTGGCAGGCTGACAGCTCGGCGTCATGCCCCACCACGACAACCTTGTTTAGCAGCCTGTTTTCAGACAAAACCTTGATCGCCCCCTCAGCCAGCCGATCGTTCGCGCCGATCACCGCATGTATCTCCTGCCCGGCTTGAATTGCCTTGCCCACTGTATTATAGGCTTCCTCTTCACGCCAGTCTTCAGACCAGGTCTCGTCGAGGATGCTGATATCTCCGCTGTCGAGCCCTTCCTGAAGGGCTATTTTAAAGCCGCTGTTGAACAGGTAGCTGTTATTGTCCTTCTGGGAACCATTGATGATGATATAGTTGCCTTCCGGCACCTTTTCATACAATGCACCTGCCATCAGCTGGCCCACCTTGACGCTGTCGAAGGCAATATAGGCATCCACATCCGCATTTCGGATCAACCTGTCATAGGATATGACCGGGATGCCTTTCTTCTTTGCGGCTTTCACACATTGGCTCAACCCATCCTTGTCATAGGGAATGATGACCAGACAATCAATGCCCTCCTCGATGATTTCATAGATCAATTCAACCTGTCTGTCAGTATCCTCATTGGCATTGCGAACGATCACTTCCGCCCCCAGTTCTCTGGCCTTGGAAACAAATATATCCCGATCCTTTTGCCATCTTTCAATGACAAGACCGTCAATCACCATGCCGATGACAATCTTATCCTCGTCGTCTGATTTTCTGTTTTCATTTCCATCCCCACAGGAGCACAAATTCACGGCAACCAGAAGCCCCGTAACGAGAAACAACAGTTTTTTCAGGGTTTTCTTCATTCTCTGTCCTCCTTTTTTACCTGTTCAAATTTGTATAGGTGGTTGGAGACAGCCCTGTATTTTTTTTGAACAACCGGCTGAAATAGTTCGGATCTCCGTATCCGACACTGAAGCATATCTCCTTGATGGTCATATCTGTGGATTGCATCAGTTGCTTACTGTGTTCAATACGTATAAATGTAAGATACTCGATGAAATTATACCCCGTCTCTTCCTTGAACAGTCTGCTGAAATACTGCGGGCTGATGTTCAGCGTCTTGGAAAGCTCCTCCAAAGTGATCTCTTCTTTAAAATTCTCCCGGATATAGTTTCTGGCACGATCAATGATACAATTTCCCTTTTCGGATTTTTCAGTCTGGACCTTTCGGGTGATATATTTGATTCGGTTCATACACCAGGAGGTTAGCTTTTCTATGTTTTCGATATACAGCATCTCCTGGATATAATCATCATACTTCAGGAAGGAATCTTCACTCACACCTGCCTCCATGGCCTTTCTGTGTACCATCACCATATATTCTATCAGAAAAGACCGCATTTGTTCAAAGGTTAATCCTTCAAAATGGTTCAGTCTGTCGGCAATCTTTGAAAAAGCCGCAGCCGCGCCTTCTTCATTTCCCATCTCTATCTTGGCAACCATATTTGCGGCGGCATGCATGTCATGCATGTATTTCTCCTCTTCCCCACAGACGTCCAAAATGTGGGAAATTGGCTCGCCCCGGTTCATTCTAAGCGCTTTGGCAGCCTCGCTGTACGAGATGATAATATCTGCATTTTTCTTACAGCTGCCAATTCCGATAAAGCATTCCATATTCATTTTCTTTTGTACGCTTTTGAGGATATCCTCAGCGAGGGCGATGGTCTGCAACCGGAACTCATATTCGTTCTTAAACCGGTCGCTGGAAATGTATACGATAATTTTATTGATCAGTACAGGCCCGACAATACACTTGCACTTGAATTTAAAGATATCTCTCAGATAAGGGTAATTCTCCTGGCCGATGATGCTCGATCCAATCCTGTTTGAAAGTGCTTCGGCTTTTTCTCCGTCTCCAAACTGCATGATCAGGATGTAGCCGCCGGTTTGATTCATATTCAGAATCTCCATGTACTTCAGCAGCTCTTCGTCAAATTCGGCATTCATTAAAATGGAGTAAATAAAGCCCTGCTCCAGGTAGGGAACCACCTTTTCCAGCTTTTCGATGGTTTCCAGCTCCCGCTTTTTCTTCTCCTCCTGCTCGTGAATGAGGCTTATCATCTTTAAAATGGTTTCAATTAATACCGTCCTGTTCACAGGCTTCAGAATATAATGCTCCACACCCAGTTCCATGGCCTGCTTGGCAAATTCAAACTGTTCGTAAGCCGATATGATGGCAAAGCGGATGTCTGGATAAATCCGCTTGATTTCAGTGATGGCATCAATCCCGTTAATCCCCGGCATACGTATATCCATCAGAATGATTTCCGGATGGTTGGCCTTCGCTTTTTCAATGGCTTCGCGGCCATTTCTCGCAGTTGCGACAACCGTAACATTCTTGATGTTTTTATTGATAATATGTGTGATAGCGTCAATGACAATCTGTTCATCGTCCACGATCATGAGCTTGTACATATTCATTCACCCTGCCTTTCAGGATTCAATGCCTCAAGTGCTCTTTTTGCGAAGTCTGCCGGTTACTGTATCGCGGCTGAAGCTTGTTCCATAGGGTCAGCCTCTTCTACATCAGGTAAACGGATAATCACCCGTGTGCCTTCCCCCTGTACGCTTATAATACGAATGACATCTTGACGCTTGTAGAACAACCTCAACCGTTGGATGACGTTTGCGATACCGATGCCTGTGGTATGACCTTTTTTGGGTTTTTCAGGGATCCCCTCATCCCTGAGAGCCTTCTGATAAATGTGTTTGATGGTTTCTTCATTCATTCCGACGCCATTATCGACAACCTCTATCATGTTTTCCTCATCCTCTCGGAACACATGGATGAGAATACTGCCACCTTCCTCTTTTTCACCAATGCCGTGAATACAGGCATTTTCAACTATGGGTTGCAGAATCAGTGGAGGGATGTGCAGCTGAAGGATCTCTTCATTCTCTATCTCGGCACGATACCGGATCATGTCCCCGAACCTTACCTGCATCAGGTCGATGTAAGCCCGAACATTGTTCATTTCATCATTCAGCGTCACTTCGGTATCCAGCCTGCGGACATTATATCTGAAAACCGCCGCGAGGTTTTCCAGAAAGAGAGAGGTTTTGTCGGCTTCTTCCATCATCGCCAGCTGAACCCCGGCATTGAGGGTGTTAAATAAAAAGTGCGGATTGATTTGGGACTGGAGGGACTGCAGCTCGGCATTGTTTAAAAGGGTTTGCATTTTCAGGTTTTGCATTTCCTTTTCCATCAGCTTCGATTCCACTTCAGCTTTGCTGTGCAGGGCTTCAATGTAATTGTGGACACTGGCTTTCATTTTGTTAAAGGCTACAGCCATGACCTTGATCTCATCATCACTGGTTACAATCACCTCGTCAACATCGAAATTTCCCTTGGAGATCTCGTCTGCCGAGTGGGATAGCTTCATGATCGGGTCGGTCATTTTGTAGGTGATGTATAGGATGATGATACCCGATAACACCAGGATATCAACGATCAATACCAGGTTTGCCTTTTCCACTATGGCATTGTTTTTCGAAAGTGCCGCATAATATTCGGTATTCCGCTTAAGCTGCTGCAGGTTCAGTTCCTGAATTTCTTCCAAAATATACTTTCCGGTCTGATGCACTTCATTGTATTTCTCTCGGATTGCGTTGGCATCACGTCCCTGTTTCGCGTCAATGGCCTGCATTGCGTTTTCAGAGAAGGTTCCGATCAGGTTTATCAGCTTGCCCGAGTATTCCTGACCGGTTAACAGGGTATCCTCGATTTTACCGGCGCTGTCATGCAGCCGGTCCATATATAGCTGATAGCGGTTCTTGCTTTCAGAATCCTTCGTCTGGATGAAAAGAACAAGGTTTTTTTCGGCTTCCACAAGGTAGTTTTGCATATCCTCCAGCAATTGGCTTGCCTGGAACATGGTATCAATCTTACGGAAGAAGATGCCCGAATTGACCGAAAGGTAAACGCTGACAAAGCTGACCATTACTATGGACAGCAAAAAATAGAACAGCATTCTTTTGCGGATTGTATTCAGCCTCACCTTTTTCGTCCAATTCATCGTTCCCTCGCCTGACAACGGTTTAATAACCCTTGTGATTTTTTTCGCAGACAAACCTGTATGCTGTACCCCTATAAGCAGAACAGTTCAACTTTTCTTCCTTCTGAAAAACTTTACGTTGTTGGATGCCACAGTTGTTATCGGCACTTCAACATATTCGCTTGCCGCTTTTTCTTCGAGCATGATGTTCAGTGATTCGGAGCTCATGATTTCAGGGTTCATGTCAAAGGAAGCTGCGATCACTTCCAATTCTATATATTTGAGGATATCGTCCGAAACACCAGCCCCGATAATACTGGTTTTTGCAACGCGGTTCAGGTCAATAATCACCTGCGCTGCGCCAAAGGTGTCTTTCTCGCTGGTACAAACAATGGCATCCAGGGTCGGATAGCGGTTCAGAATATCATATGTGGTGTCTTCGGCACTGAACAGATCATAGCTTGTCCGCACGATATCCACGATGGTCACCATGGGGTGTTTGTCTATAACGGATTTAAACCCTTCGACAAAAAGACTGCTGGTCACATCTTTTTCAACATCGGTGATGCTTTGAACCATCAGTGCCACAGAGGAAGGGCTGTTGGGCAGCTCCTCAATGGCACAGCGCGCTGCTCTTTTTCCAAAATCGTATGCGTTATAGCCAACAAAATAATCTCTGTCGGTTCCCCTTGCGTCCGTATAGACAAACTGAACCATAATCCCTTTCGCAATGGCCTGGTTGATCGCCTCAATATAATCCGCATCAAAAATTCCCTGGGCGATGATACCATCTGCCTTTGCGGCGACTGCCGTGTTGATGGCATCGATGGCCTCGTCAATGGATTCAACATTCACAAAATCAATGCGGATTTTTCTTTCCTGGGCATCGTTGATGATAGCCTGCCGAAACCGGGTTAAAAAATCATTTGAGCTTTGAACCATCACCACCAGAAAGCTTTTGCTGTATTCAGTCTTCTCGCTGCCGGATTTTCTGTTTTTATAGAAATTCTCTTCCATGACCATGGAATAGGTGATTGAAATGGTAAAAGCGATAGCCAGTACGATAAACAGAATGGCCATGATTCCTCTGAATATAAGACTGAATTTATTGTTGTGTGATAAAAAGCCAAAAAGCTTTTTAGTGTCTTTGTTCATTCAAGCTCCTCCCTGCCGAGCAGACCGTTCAGAAAAGCATATTTATCCATAAGACGCTGCTTTCCATGGCTTGAAACCCTTATAGTTCCGTTCTTTTTTACATATCTATGCGTTTTTCCAAAGAATAAACAGACTTTCCGAGCTGGCTCCCAGGTATCATTATACCGTAAAAAAAACAAAGAGAAAACTCTTTGTTTTAGTCGCTTTAACTCCTCGGGGCTGTTTTGAATAATCGGAGGGTTAGCAGCGCCAACCCTCCGGCTTGAGAAAACCTTAGAATTAACTAACTTTTGCCTTGGATTTTGAGAATACATCAAAGGCCACCGCACCCAACAATACCAAACCTTTTACGATGGATTGCCAGAAGGTGCTGACCCCCATGATGGACATACCGTTATTCATAATACCCATGATAAAGCCACCGATGATGGCCCCAATAACCGTACCAACACCACCGGTTGCAGAAGCCCCGCCAATAAAACAGGCTGCAATGGCATCGAGCTCAAACCCGTCACCGGCAGTTGGTGTTGCAGAGTTTAACCGCCCTGCGAAGATGATACCGGCGATGGCTGACAGAATACCCATATTCGCATAAACCCAGAACATAACCTTTTTCGTCTTAATGCCGGACAGTTCGGCTGCCTTCGGGTTTCCACCCAGTGCATACACATACCTTCCAGCGACCGTTTTGTTGGTAACAAAGGTATAAAACAATATCAATACGATCAGCAGAAGAACCACATAAGGAAGTCCGTTTGCCCTGGCCAGCCAGTATGCAAACAATATGATAAAGGCTGACAGTGCAATGTTTTTTATGAAGAATAGTTGTTTAGATTCAACCTCAAATTCGAGCTTTATTTTTCTTTTACGATTGACAAGCTGCATTATAAAATAGGCTGCCGAACTAGCTATTCCAATAATAATGGTCGTTAAATGCAAATTGCCGCCGTTTCCGAAGAAATCAGGGATGACGCCGGAGCCAATGGTTATATACAGTTGAGGCAACATGATGGTTTTTCCGTTCAGGATGATGTTGTTAATTCCTCTAAAAATCAGCTGACCGGCAAGGGTTGCGATAAACGGCGGTACTTTTAAATAAGCGATGAAAAAACCCTGCCATGCACCTGCCAGCAGCCCCAAACCAAGGCCAAGCAGGATGGACAGTAACGGAGGTATACCCAGGGTGACGCTGAACAATGCAGAAGATGCGCTGACCAGAGCCACGATGGATCCAACCGCAAGGTCTACGTTACCCCCCGTCAGGATACAGAAAATCATTCCAATGGCAAGAACCAGGATATAGCCCTGCTGCATGATTAACCTGGATACATTGATGGGTTTAAGCAATACGCCATCTGTTAATACCTGGAAAGCAATCATGATCACCACCAAAGCAAAAAGCATTGCGTATTGTCTCATATTATGCCGCACGATATCTTTGATCTTGGTGATCCATGCATAAAGCTTCGGGTTGCGTTTAGCAAGGTTATCCATTATTTTTACAAGTCTTAACAATTTACCCATGTTTATTCCTTCCCCTTAATATATATAGATTCAATTATTTAGTTCTGTGAAGATTGCAGAATACACTTCATGATGCTTTCCTGGGTGGCCTCTTCCCTTGTCAATTCACCGACAAACCGGCCTTCATTCATGATATAGATTCTGTCACAGGTCCCGAGAATCTCCGGCAGTTCTGAGGAAATAACAACAATACATTTTCCCTGATCGGCCAATTGATTGATGATGGTATATATCTCGTATTTTGCGCCGACATCAATGCCGCGGGTAGGTTCGTCCAATAACAGCACATCCGGCTCGGAGAAAATCCATTTGCTTAAGACAACCTTTTGTTGATTCCCGCCTGAAAGGTTTCCTGACGTCTGGAAAATACTCGAACATTTGATACCAAGTTTGTTCTTTTGTTGTTCAGCTTCGCGAATTTCAATGTCGTCGTCAATGATACCGTTTTTGCTGATTTTCCCCAGGCTTGCCATTGTAATGTTCCTGCGGATATCATCAATTAAAACCAGGCCTGCCGTTTTCCTGTCTTCAGTTGCATAAGCCAGGCCTTCCGAAATCGCTTCACTGACATTGTTCATCTTCAACTCTTTGCCATCCTTGATGATAGTACCGCTAATCTTTTTCCCATAAGCCTTGCCAAAAACACTCATGGCAAGCTCGGTGCGTCCGGCACCCATCAGGCCAGCGATTCCTACCACCTCGCCCTTTTTCACATGAAAGCTGACATTCTTAATCCGCATTTTATCTTCATCCAGCGGATCATAAACCACCCAGTCTTTTACTTCAAAGCCTATTTCACCAATATTGGGTGTTCTGGGAGGAAACCGGTTCACAAGCTCTCTGCCTACCATCCCCTTGATGATACGGTTTTCAGAGATCTCGTCCTTACCTTTGACCAGGGTTTCAATCAAAGCTCCGTCCCGTATGACGGTAATTTCCTCTGCTATTCTTGTGACCTCGTGTATTTTATGTGAGATGATGATGCAGGTAAGACCATTCTCCCGGTTCAGTTCCATCAAAAGGTTCAGAAGGTTTTCTGAATCCTTGTCATTCAGGGCTGCCGTGGGTTCATCCAGTATTAAAAGGCGCACTTCCTTGGATAAAGCCTTGGCAATTTCAACGAGCTGCTGTTTGCCAACACCGATGTCTTTAATGAGTGTTGAGTGCTTTTCATTCAAGCCAACCCTTTGCAGCAGCTTTTTTGCTTCCTTGTTTGTGACATCCCAGTTGATAATCCCATTAGCTGCCCGCTCGTTGCCAAGAAAAATGTTCTCGGCAATGGTCATATAGGGGTTTAAAGCCAGTTCCTGGTGAATGATGACGATACCCGCTTTTTCGCTTTCGCGTATATTCTTAAATTCACATAATTTCCCATCAAAATAGATATCTCCCGAATAGGTTCCATAAGGATAAATACCGCTTAATACGTTCATCAGGGTGGATTTCCCGGCGCCGTTCTCACCAACAAGCGCATGGATTTGCCCCTTCTTAACCTTTAAGCTGACATTGTCCAGTGCTTTTACCCCCGGAAATATCTTGGTGATATCTTTCATTTCAAGCATAATATCTGACATATTGTTGCTCCTCGAATAAACCTGGGCATCTGCCCAGCGGTATATTCCATACTTTTTTAAGTTGGAATTGGTTCAGTTTCAACCTGTTCACGCCATGTGATGTATCAAGTTCATGTGTTTCAGGGTTTTCTTACCCTGGCGTAAGCTTTTTTCCGGTGTGAGATACAACCAGCTATGATGATCCTGCTATGCTTTGTATTAAAACGCATATTATTTAGTGATTTGACGAACTATGGTACTGCTTAAGATGCTCAATACAATAGAAACAGAGTATACTGTAATGGAGCTCATCACTCCATTACAGTATATCTGAAAGAATTAGTTTACTTTAATTGATCTGCGGTATAGTATCCAGTGTCGATCAGCAATTCTTTGTAGTTGTTAACATCTGCGAATACCGGATCGCAAAGGTAGGAAGGAACAACCTTGATACCATTGTCATAGGTCTCTTTGTCGTTGATATCGGGTTCTGTTCCCTTCATGATGGCATCAACCATTCCAACAACCTTTTCAGCAAGGGTTCTGGTGTCTTTGAACACGGACATGGATTGTTCGCCGGCGATCAGGTGCTTCACATTGGTAATATCGCAATCCTGGCCAGTAAGAATCGGGTACGGTTTGGAAGCTGTGCCGTAACCTGCTGCTTTCAGGGAAGCGACGATACCTTGCGCAAGGCTGTCGTTCGGAGAAAGAACAACGTCTACGTTTTCATCAGCGTAGAAAGCGGTGAGCAGGTTGTCCATTCTTGCCTGTGCACTTGCAGCTTTCCAGCCCATAATTGCAATGGTTTCCATATCGGTCTGTCCGGATTTGATAACCAGTGCACCACTGTCGATGTACGGCTTCAGGGTATCCATGGCACCACCATTAAAGAAGTATGCATTGTTATCATCGGGAGATCCGCCGAATACTTCCATCATGAACGGGCCTTTTTCGCCTTTATCCAGCTTTAAGGTTTCGATGATATATTTACCCTGAATAACACCAACTTTGTAGTTATCGAAGGTTGCATAAAAGTCTACATTAGGGGTTGACTTGATCAGACGGTCATAAGCGATAACCTTGATGCCTTCTTTGGCGGCCTGTTCAAGAACACCGCCGAGGGATTCGCCGTCGATGGAAGCAATAACCAGAACCTTGGCACCCTTGGTGATCATGTTTTCAACCTGGGATACTTGCATCTCAACATTGTCTTCGGCGTACTGCAGGTCAACTTTGTATCCTGCTTTTTCCAGCATCTTCTGCATATTTTCGCCGTCCTGGTTCCAACGTTGCAGGGATTTCGTCGGCATGGCAACACCGATCAGCTGGCCGCCACCGGTTGCTCCGGTTCCGCCAGTTGTTGGGGTGGGAAGTGTACAGCCTGCCAGTACCACTGATAACAGCATCACTGCTACCAACAAAATGGATAAGGATCTCTTCATAAAAAAACCCTCCTTTAATAAGATCTTGTTACAGCATGTCTATGCATGCTGCTCTATTCTTATCATAAAAGACAGGGTGAGGTTTTACTATGGACAGATTTATGATGATGCAGTACATATTTATTTTGTTTTTGTACTGATAGAGGAAATTAGCATAAATTTAAAGTTAAAAAAAGACACGCCTCCGGGGCCTCAATTGTTGGGGGCTGCCTCAGCTTCTGTGTGAATCAGCTGTATAATCGTTTCCGCAGCGTTTCGTGACAGATTTTTATGCATGGCCTGGATATAACGATTCCTGTCTTGATAGAGCTTGCCTGCTTTATCGAGCAGAGCATCCCCTGTAAGGTTTTCCTCGGGAAGAACATCACAATAGCCATACTTCTGGAAGGATTCGGCATTCAGGATCTGATCCCCGCGGCTGGCGCTTTTGGATAGGGGTATCAACAGCGCAGGCTTTTTCAATTGTAATATTTCAAACAGCGTGGTTGCACCGGCTCTTGATACAAGAATATCCGCGCATGCAAACAGATCCGGCAATTCTTCGTTCACATATTCAAATTGCCTGTAGCCTTTCATTGCATCCAGTTCCGGTTTCACATTTCCCTTCCCGCAAAGGTGGCACACCTGGAAGGTTTCCAGCAATTCCTTTAAAACCTGCCGCACAGCTTTGTTGATGTTTTCCGAACCCTGGCTGCCCCCGATGATCATCAAAACCGGCTTTTTATCGGAAAAGCCGCAAAGCTGATATCCCTTCATCCGATCGCCCGTGATGATTTCAGGCCTTACCGGCAAACCTGTCAAACAGGCTTTTTCGGCAGTGATATGCTTTTGTGATTCGGGAAAGGTGTAACATACATGCCTGGCAAAGGGCATGGAGAGTTTATTCGTCAGGCCGGGGGTGATATCCGATTCATGGATGATGACAGGAATGCGTCTGCACCATGCCGCCCAGACAACCGGGCAGGACACAAAGCCGCCTTTGCTGAAAACCACAGCTGGCTTGATTTTTCCCAGGACCGAAAGTGCCCGCGAGAACCCGCCCATGATTCGGAAGATATCGGTGATGTTTTTCAAATCCAGGTATCTGCGCATTTTCCCCGCCGGTATGGCGTGATATGGAATACCTTCCTTTTCAATCAACTGCTTTTCGATACCGTTTTTTGAGCCAATATATTCAATGGCATAGCCCAGGGCCTTCAGCCGGGGCATCAGCGCTATGTTTGGTGTGACATGACCCGACGTACCGCCGCCGGTGAATACAATCGTCTTCATCTTTAACCGCCTCGTGGCTTTTATTGAATCCAGGTGGAAACCCGGCAATGTTATTCTACATTAGAAAATATATTCAGGCAACAGCGAGGTTCATGAAAAAACCTCTGAATCCTGTTTAGAATCAGAGGTTTGGTCAGGCCTGGACATTACCTTCTTGGCACTATTTCGCCAGTATTCTTTAATATATGGTTTTCAGGAACAACACCCCGTACCGGCGTCAACGGGTAAACGATACTGTTTCTGCCGATGATGGTGCCGGGGAACAGAACAGTATTGCATCCCACCTCTGCGTTATCGCCCACAATCGCCCCAAATTTTCGAAGGCCGGTTTCAATAACGGCACCCCCGTCTTTCACCTTGATTTGCTCTTTATTGGATTTCAGGTTGGAAATAACCACCCCTGCACCAAGATGGGCACCATACCCCAGTACCGAATCACCCACGTAATTGAAATGGGGAATTTGAGCCTTGTTGAAGATGATGGAATTCTTGATCTCGGTTGAGTTTCCAATGACTGCGGAATTGCCAATCAGGACATATTCCCGGATAAAAGCGGACTGTCGGAGCTCGCAGTTATATCCGATAATAGCCGGCCCTTTAATCGTCACAGTCTTTTCAATGGTTGTGCCTTTTCCTATCCAGACATTTTCTGCAATCTGCTGATAATCGTCCGGAAGGCTTTCAGCGATTTCCCTGAACCATGGTTTAATCCTGGACAATACTTCCCATGGCCCCTGTACATCATCAAAAATCTTGCTGAACCAGAATTCGTTCAGATCAAGCAAATCGGTTACTTTGATACTCAAAAATACTCCCCCTTTATTGAAGCTGAAAAACCTTTATGCTCACAATAAGAACCGAAACCATTATACCAGTTCGGCTATGGGAAATAAAGAATTTTTCTGGTGATGCGATGCCGGGTTCACCTGCTGTCCTGCCGGAATCAGTGGGTTGCGGCTGACTGGGGGTGGTGTGCAGCGATACTGTCAAGCCCTGTTTCTGACATATTTCAGGTTGATACTTGGGTTGCTTGTTTTGACCGTTTTAATATCAAACTGCTTTAACGAGGAAACGAACGGTGTCAGCTTTGAATAGCCGTAATTTCTCGTATCAAAATCGGGGTATCTTTTGTTCAGGATGCTTCCCAGTTCCCCGAGAAACGCCCATCCATCCTCATCGGAGGTTTCGGTAATAATGGTCCTGATCACCTCGATCAGCTTGTCGATGCTGAGTGTCCCAAGCTTTGCCTCTTCCTGCTTCTCTTTTACAGCCGTTGTTTCTGAGGGTTTTGTGGTCATGGACGCCAGAACCTCGAGGTATTTAAATTTCTCACAGGCTGAAATAAAGGGGGTTGGTGTTTTCTTTTCGCCCATGCCCACCACATACATTCCCGCTTCTCTGAGACGGGCCGCAAGCCTGGTGAAATCGCTGTCACTGGACACAATGCAGAAGCCATCGACATTCTTCGAATACAGGATATCCATCGCGTCGATGATCAGCGCCGAGTCGGTGGAGTTTTTGCCTGTGGTATAGCTGTATTGCTGAATTGGGGTAATGGAATAATTCAGCAGAATGTTTTTCCACGCCGCCAGCTGGGGTTTTGTCCAGTCCCCGTAGATTCTTTTATATGTAGGAATTCCGTGATTGGAGATTTCATCGAAAATATACTTGATATATTTCTCCGAAACATTATCTGCGTCAATCAGAACCGCAATTTTCTTCTCAATGTCCATAAGCTTACTCCTGTTTACCGGCTGAGCACAGCCCTTGATTTAATTTGAATTTCATTGCTTCCCGCCATTGTCCAATGGCTCTTCCGGCGGGAAACGATAATGCCCAATGATGGGAGAAAGATTGTCCCTCCAGTAAATAAGCATATCATTTTCCTGGGTATAAGGACCGGCATTGTGTATCATCATCGGAACGCCCTGCTGGTTTCTTTGGTCGGACAGAATACCGATATGCTCGTGTGGGTCATCAAACACGACGATATCCCCCGCCTGCCATTGTTCCAGATTTTCTTCATCCCAGGGGATTATTTCCGTAGTCAGTGAAACCGCGTAACGATCAAAGAAAACCCGCAGGTTTTTGATCCGGCGGAAATCGATATTGGGGTCGGGTTTTCCTTCAACCCGCGGATAAAGTTCCAGGTGGTTGCGAATGTCTTCATCAACCAGATCCTTTATCATATAACCCGCATTCTTAAAAGCACGCCAGATGACATCGGTACAAACCCCCTCATCATCGGGCGGGTATCCGCCATTGTAATAGCCATCCCTGTATATGGGTTTGTTTTCAGCATCCTTTCTGGCACCCTCCAGAATGTCATCGGTATCGTTCACCCCGTCCTGGTCCTTATCGGACGAGCTGACAACCCGCGGGATGTTCCATTCATATGGAGTGGGCACAAATGATGTATTCGGTGTGGGCTTTGATGATGTAATAAAAATACGCGTAGGCCCGTCCGCGCCCCCAATGATAGCGATGTTATTGTTCTGTTTACTGCATCCTGCCACAGCAATACAGAAAACGAATATGAGTGGCAGGAGAATTTTTTTCTTTTGCAGTGTCATGAATTATCCTTCTTTTTACAAATCTATTTTCCTATAGCATATTACAACGATGACTATTGTGCAAGCAATGACTTCATGAGCGATAAACAAAACAACTATATCAGCCCGTATAGGAACCTGTGCCGTAAGGCTCGCCCATGCGTACCCAGGTCCGTGGCTTCACAGCGCATAAAAGCTTGTACAGGTTTATTGTATCTGACATCGCTGTATGCTCTACCTCATCGCCGATATTATAGTGCTGTATCAGATTCTGCAGGGAGTAACTCGGTAGATAGGCTACTTCACGCTTGATTGCCTGTATGGAGCAGTAGGTTGGATAGCTTGTGTCGATCCAGCGGTAGTAAAGCAGAAACTTCCTGTCGAATGAAGCATTGTGAGCTACCAGGGGATATGGGTATTTTGTAATGAACGCTCTAAACCTTCCGATGCTGTCTTTGTCCCTGCTAATATTATGATGACCAAAGCCAAACCGGTTGCTGCCTGTATAGCCATCAATCTTCTTGCCCAAATAAAGCTGATCCACTACCCTGTAATCTTCAATCACCAGGCAGGCAACTTCATAGATGCCGGTTCGCACATCAAAATTTTGTGTCTCCAAATCGATTAGGATCATATTTTTCATGATGATCGCTCATTTCCCTGACGAATTTTTAATTACTCGAATCATATCTTTTTTGTTTCTATCATACATCCATTATAACAACGGAAGGTTTTGCTTGCAATGCGATACGCGAGAAACAATATCTGTTAACCATCTGAGGCTGAATCACCGATAAACAGTTATACGGATAAACAGGCATTCAAATTCAGATCGGAGGATCGCACATGACATCAGCACCCAAAGAGAGCATCAAGTTTGATATGGATAAAAAACCTGAACGGCAGAAATTATACCTGAAGCCATTGACCTGGGCCTTAAGCTTTCCAGCTGTCTGGAAACACAGACTGAAGCTGAACAAGGTGAATATGGAAGGGCTGAAGCCCCCTTATCTTCTTCTTTGCACGCATATGGCCTTTCTTGATTTTAAAGTAACCACCGCTGCCATTTTCCCGCACCGCGCCAATTATATCGTCGCGATAGATGGTTATATTGGCCGGGAATGGCTGATGCGCAAAGTAGGATGCATCTGTAAACGGAAATTTACAAATGACATTACTTTGATCAAACATATCCGCCATATCATCGAAAAAAACAAAGATATTGTCGTCATCTACCCGGAAGCCAGATATTCTTTGGTTGGAACAAATGCGGTACTTCCCAAATCACTGGGGAAGATCGTCAAGCATCTGAAGGTTCCGGTTGTTGTTTTGAATATGCATGGCAATTACCTCAACTCTCCTGTATGGAACCTGAAAAAAAGAAATATCCGAATCACAGCAGATTTCACCCAGCTGATTACACAGAAAGAAACCGAGGAGTTATCCAGCGATGAGATTTTCGAACGTATTGACAAAGCTTTTTACTATGATGAATACAAGTGGCAAAAAGATAACAACATACGTATTCAGTATAAAAAGAATGCAGAAGGGCTGCACAAGGTCTTATATCAATGCCCGAATTGTATGACGGAATATGAAATGAATTCTCAGGGGAATAAAATTTGGTGCGGACATTGCAGTAAGGAATGGGTGATGTCCGAGCTTGGAGAACTGAGCGCCGTTCAGGGAGAAACAGAGTTCTCACACATTCCCGATTGGTATGAATTTGAAAGAAGTCAGGTTCGCAAACAAATTGAAGAAAAAACCTATGCGTGGGCAGGTGATGTCATCGTTGATTCACTGCCGAATTCAAAAGGCTATATTCGCCTGGGTAAAGGCAGATTAACCCACGGGATGGACGGGTTTACCCTTGAAGGTGACTTCGAAGGCGGCCGGCTGAGCTTGCGGAAGGAACCGCTTTCCATGTACTCGTGCCATATTGAGTTTGAATACTTCAAAAAAGGTGACTGCATCGACTTGTCGACCCTGCATGATACATACTATATTTACCCGCAGGGTAAAAAATTCTCGGTCACAAAAATGGCTCTGGCAACAGAAGAGCTGTATAAACTGTATTCGGAGGAAAAAATCAGTTAGTTTGCCATTGTTAGCTGCCCGCTCTCCCCGCGAATTAACTTTTTCAGATCGGAAGGGTTCAGCTGAATCTGACAACCAATTTTTCCGGCGCTTACAACAATTGTGTCCAGTAATTCTGCGGAACTGTCCAGAACGGTTTTGTACATTTTCTTCATCCCTATCGGAGAACAGCCACCGCGGATATACCCGGTGACTTTTTGAATGTCTGTAACCCTGATCATTTCAACGGCTTTTTCTCCAACCGCCCTTGCTGCAGCTTTTAGATCCAGTTCGCCGGCAACCGGAATGATAAAAACATAGTACGCTTTGCTGGTTCCCTGGGTCACCAAAGTTTTATAGACCATTTCAACAGGCAGCCCAAGCTTTTCAGCTACGGAAATTCCATCAATTTTTCCATCGTTGTTTTCATAGGACAATGCATGATAAAGGATTCCGGCCTTATCCAGAATCCGCATGGCGTTGGTCTTATCACAGGACATGATAGCTCTCTCTTTCTTTTATAGCAACACAAGCAATTGCTTTGCAATTGCAGCACACCCGAGATGTGTGGGCAAGCAGCAGGCAAAAGCAAATCCGGGAACTCTCACCCGAATTGTGGTTCGGTAATTCTTTACGAGGAACATTTGGCTGCGCTTTGCAGCGTGTGCTTAAGCAGAACCGACGTGGTGACGGTGCCCACACCGCCCGGCACTGGCGTAATCGCTTTTACGATGCCCGATACGGCCTCATAATCCACATCGCCGCACAACTTTCCGTTGTCCATATTAATACCCACATCGATCACAATTTGATCCGGGTGAACAAAGCTTTCTTTCACCATTTTTGCCACGCCGGCACATGCTATCAGAATGTCAGCTTTTTTGCATTCGTCAGCCAGATTCTTCGTTTTTGTATGACAAATCGTTACGGTGGCATTTTTACCCAATAATAGCATGGCAAGCGGTTTGCCGGTAACCATGCTGCGCCCGATGACCGTCACTTTTTTACCCGTCAAATCAACCCCGTAATGATCCAGCAACTCGATAACAGCCTGTGGTGTACACGGGGGAAAACCATTTTTATTCCCGGCGAATACATGGGCGATATTGTTTATGCCCATGCAATCCACATCCTTGCCCTGGGCGATCATGGATTTAATTTTGTCTTCCGACAGATGTTTTGGCAGTGGTCGGAACAGAAGAATTCCATGTATGTTTTTATCATCGTTTAAAGATTGAATTGTTTGCTCGAGCTCCTGCTGCGTGCAATCCGCAGGCAAAGCAAAAACCTGCGTCGCGGCGGAAACCGCTGAAAACCTTTTCAGGATTCCCTTTTCATACGCCAGATCATCTTCACGTTCACCCACTCTGACAATACCCAGCTTTGGTTCTATACCCCTTGTTTTTAACTGATCGATATCATTCCTGAATTTATCTGCAAGGCAGTTGACAACCGGCATTCCCCTTAATTCCTGCATAATATCCTCCATTTCGTATTTTCATGACACTCAAAGCATTCGCTTGGGCTCTGCCTGTATGGAACCAACAGGATGTACCCCGCCAAGTTTCTTCATGGTTTTTCATGAAAGGCTTAACCCTTCAGTTCATCCGATATTCTTCGGTATATTTCATTACAGGTTTTAGCACCGTTATTGAGGATTTCTTCGGCTTCAATGTTGGTTTTCAGTGCATATTCCCGATCCTTCATCATCCTGGTGTTGATGTAGATGTTTAAAATCGCGCTTTCCATGGCGCTTCTGCATGCAGATGCTGCAACACCCACATCACTGACAGCAAGTTTGGAGCCTTTCACTGTTAATTGCACGATCACATCCAGAATTCCCGAAACTTCCTTCAGAATATCCATCGGGACGGAACAAGCGGCAACAAGCGCCTTTTCCAGGACAGCTTCCCTGTTGGGATCTTCCTTCGGGATGCCATAAGCGGCTGACAGCGGTTCAAAAACCTCTGCATCTTTTTCGATCAGGGTCAGTAAACGGCTGATGGAGGCTTGAGAAACCTCAAGAATTTTCTCGATGTCCTGCTGATATTCTGCGTATTTTTTCTTGCCCGAGGTCAGGTTTGCAACCATGGAGCACAAAGAAACTCCAATTGCCCCGATGAGAGCACTGGCACCCCCGCCGCCCGGAACGGGCGCTTTGGAGGACAATTGATTTATAAACTCGTGGATTTCCATGTTCATATTCATAATTATTCACTCCTGCCCAATGAAACTAATATCCATTGTTACACAATTTACCGGTTACGGCAATAGTTTTTCCCGGTCATGAACACAAAAACACCCGCCTTGAAAGCGGGTATTCTTGATTAATATGATTGAGCAAGCCTGTAAGCCGGGTTCTGTATTGGATGATCATCTATCTAGGCCGGGCATTGCTGCGCGGCTCAAGCCACCCCTGAGGACTGGCGGGCAGCCAATGCGTCCTCATCACGGTGTTGCTCCAGGTGGGGTTTACAGAGCGCTCCCTGTCGCCAGGGAACCGGTGAGCTTTTACCTCGCCTTTCCACCCTTACCTCAGGAGAAAACACTTTAAAATTTTCCATTGGAAAATTTCTCTGCGTTTTCCCGTTAAGGCGGTCTATTTCTGTTGCACTTTCCTTCAAGTCGCCTTGACCGGGAGTTACCCGGCACCCTGCCCTGTGGAGCCCGGACTTTCCTCGTATGCGGCCTTTCGGCCTGCACACGCGATCATCTGGCTTACTCAATATGTAGTTGTAAGTCGTCATTTCAGATCCTGGGATAAAGGTTTCAGGCCATACAGGTTATTGGTAACAGGTTGTGAACCTGGGGTACAGGTTAATAATGTAATATCGCCTTTACTGAGGCGTCAGTTGTTACCGGTATTCAAATATGTCCTGTCCATAGTGCTCGAAGATTATAACATCTTTGAACTGTTTTTTCAATACATCAGATATTCCCTGAATAAACAGTTTTTCGGTGTGATAGTGTC
Source organism: uncultured Ruminiclostridium sp. (assembly GCA_964450305.1). GTDB lineage: Bacteria > Bacillota > Clostridia > DSM-8532 > DSM-8532 > JAAYJG01. Next base: position 19,886 of record CAYVFB010000008.1, on the reverse strand, counting down.
CCGCATCTACAGTGAAGATACCTGCCTGCTGCAAATTCTGTGCATCATGATATTTCAGGTCACCAGTCACCAAAGCGTCTGGTTTTTGGGCTTTCAACGCCTGAACGTCGCCGTCGAAGCTACCGCAAAATACAGCTACCCGGCTGATAGAATCAAGGTTTACTCCGCCGATAGTCCGGACATTTGGAACTTGCAGTTTTTCCTTCACATAATCAATAAATGCTGCTGCATTCAGCTTGTCTTTCAGTGTTCCCACCTTGCCAAGACTGTATTCAACCCCAGGTTTCTCCAGGCGGTAAACATCATAAGCAACCTCTTCGTATGGGTGCGCTTTCAGCATACTCTCTATCGCTCTGCCCAGCCTTTCATGGGGCACTATTGTTTCCAGGCGGTATTCGCGAACAGTTTCCAACTCTCCTTTTTGACCGATATAGGGGTTTGTTCCATCACCCGGCTTAAAGGTTCCGTTCCCTTCTGTTGAAAACCCACAGTCACTGTACTTTCCGATCCAGCCGGCACCCGCGCCATAAACAGCCTTCTGAACCTGCTCCAGGCTGTCTTCCGGAATAAATACCACCAGCTTGTACAGCGCTTCCCTGTAATGCGGCTTCAGGCCTTCAACCTCCTGAAGCTCCAACGCAGCGGCCAGATACTCGTTCAGCCCGTTACGGGCAACGTCAAAATTGGTATGTGCAGCGTACACACAAATGTTTTCACGAATGCACTGCGCCAGCATGGCACCTGTTCCAAAGCCGGTATGAATGCTTTTCATCGGACGGAACAGAATGGGATGATGGGAAAGGATCATCTGCACCTTTTCTCTTATGGCATCATTTATCGCTTCCTGTGTAAGATCCAGGCAGACCAGTACTCTTTGAACCTCACTGTCTGGGTTCCCCCATTGCAAACCGGAGTTATCATAACCCTCCTGCAGAAACAGCGGAGCTTCCTTCTCCAAAAAAGTAATCATCTCTTTACACAGCAAACAAATCACATCCTTCACACCATTGTCCAGTTCATCTTAACAGATCTATCTGAAGCTTTCAACGCATGCCATGGATGATTCATCTGCTTCTGTGATACTCTATCAGGTTTCTACGGTTATATAGGCCTCTTTCATTCTTTCCAGAAGACACAGTTCTTTTTTAATGTCATTGGGATCCCGAAGGCCTGATTTTGCCATACCATGAGCAATCTTTGACTGAATGCGAATGCGTCTTTCCAAATAGGGCTTCAGCAGTGGGTCTTTGCGTTCAAATAAGACCCTTCCTATATGGTAATGCAGATCTTCTTCCTGCCGTAAAATACCATCATATGCAACACGGAGAATTACATAAATTCTTCCCTCATCCAGAACCAGAACCTCGGATTCTGTTCGAAAGCCGCTTCGACAGAGATATTCCCGCAGACAAGCTTCGGTATAGACCGGCTGCAGAACAAGCGCTTTTGCCTGCTTCACGAGATCAGGGGACTTATCAAGGATTTCCGTGATGACCACGCCCCCCATACCGGCAACAATAAAGCTATCGCATTCCCCTTGCTTTACAGGCTCTAATCCGTCCCCAAGGCGAAGTTCTATCTGTTCTTTCAGATGATGCTTTTCAATATTCATTGCCGCCTTTTTAAGAGGTCCTTTTTTCACATCAGTGGCAATAACTCTGCTGCATTTACCGGATTGCACCAGATAGATGGGGATATAAGCATGGTCTGTGCCAATATCTGCAGGCCTTTCACAGCCCTCCAGCATGGATGCCGTTTGAAGAAGCCTCCCCTGTAAATGGATCATATGGTCTCCTTTGTTCCTGAACATGAAAAAAGATGGATAATGATTTATCCATCCCTTTTTTGGTGGGCCTTCAGGGACTCGAACCCCGGACCAACCGGTTATGAGCCGGTTGCTCTAACCAACTGAGCTAAAGGCCCAAGTGGCTCCCCAAGTTGGACTCGAACCAACGACCCTGCGGTTAACAGCCGCATGCTCTACCGACTGAGCTATTGAGGAACGTCTAACAGTTAGCGCAAATAATATTATACTGTCCAAACACAGTTTGGTCAAGAGAAATTTCACAATATTGTTTACATAATACGTCTATAGGTTACTAATCGTAGGTAAAAGGCGCATTCGGCTGAACGAAGTTAAGGATCTCGCATTGCTCCTGATAAGATCCTTAACTGCGCTCAGGATGACATCGCTGTGTTCAAGATAAAGCCCATACCTCTGTAACGGCTAATGAACTTAATAAAGGATGGTGTGAACAATAACTTCTATAACAAACATAAAATTAACGTTCCATTTCGGGCGTATAAAAGGCAGACCCGTGTAGGTCTGCCTTTACAAACTTCAAAAGACCAAATCAACAAACCGTCAGCCTCGTTATTTTGTCCGCTTGTCAATAACCCTCTTGGCCTTGCCTTCGCTTCTTTCAATGCTCTTCGGTTCCATCAGACGAACCTTGCAGGATAACCCCAGCAAGCTTTCAATATTGTTTCGCATGCGCTGTTCTGCCTTTTCAACCTGCTTGACGGCATCAGAGAACATCTCTGGAGTCATCTCCACATGAACCTCAAGACTGTCCAGTGTGCCTACCCTATCCACCACCAGTTGATAATGCGGTGTGGCAATACCAAGCTCCAGCAGAACGCTTTCGATCTGTGACGGGAATACGTTTACTCCACGGATAATCAACATGTCGTCGCTGCGTCCTGTCACCTTGCTCATGCGTATCTGTGTTCTGCCGCAGGCGCATTTTTCATCATTCAGGCGGCAAATATCTCTTGTACGGTAACGGATAAGCGGAAACGCTTCTTTGGTGATGCAGGTAAACACCAGCTCCCCTTCTGATCCGATAGGCAGAGGCTCTTCGGTGACCGGATCAATAATTTCAGCAATGAAATGATCTTCCTGAATGTGCATCCCGTTCTGATGTTCGCATTCAACGGAAACACCGGGTCCCATAATTTCAGAAAGGCCGTAGATGTCGATTGCCTTGATGCCCATCTGCTGTTCAATCTCTCTGCGCATTTCCTCTGTCCAGGGCTCTGCGCCAAACACACCGGCTTTCAGCTTCAGATCTTTTCTTGGATCTATCCCCATTTCGCGCATGGTTTCAGCAATATACAGCGCATAGGATGGTGTGCTGGTTAAGATTGTGGAACCAAAATCCTGCATGATCTCAATCTGCCTTTTGGTATTCCCGCTCGATACGGGAATGACGGCTGCACCTATTTTTTCAGCGCCGTAGTGTACGCCCAGCCCGCCGGTAAAAAGCCCATACCCATAGGCTACATGAACAAAGTCTGATTTACCGGCACCCGCAGCTGTAAGGCCGCGCGCAATAAGCTCGGCCCATGTGTCGATATCCTTTGCGGTATATCCAACAACTGTTCTTTTCCCGGTTGTGCCTGTCGAGGCATGAATACGCACCACATTATCCATGGGAACGGCAAACAGGCCATAGGGGTAGGTATCTCTTAAATCCTGCTTGTAGGTAAAGGGTAATTTTCGAAGGTCTTCCACCGTTTTGATGTCACCGGGCTCGACCCCCAAGCCCTTCATTTTCTGTCTGTAAAATGCAACATTGCTGTGAACCCGTTGGACCGTGTTACATAGTCTTTGTGCCTGCAGTTCGGAAAGCTTTTCCCTTTCCATGCATTCAACCTCGGTATTCCAAATACCCATGACAGTTCCCCCATTCAACCATGATTTTTACAACAAACCCTGCAGTCGGAGTGCCCTCCGTCAGGTATTTACAACATACATTCCGCCATCTGATAGCCCTCGTCAAAGGCCTTCAGGTTCAACTCCACGAATTTTTCCTTTACTGTTTCCCGAATGGCTTCATGCCACAGCTCCCTGCTTATTTGGGTGCTGCTGGCCATCAGCCCCAGCATGACAACATTCAACACCTTGATGTTGCCCAACTTTTTAGCGGCCTCCAAAGCGTTAATGGAACGAACATTAGGAAATATGGCACGTATTTTCTCTGTGATGCCTTCGGGATATTTTGCCTTTCCAATGATGACGGGCATGGGATCGATTTGTTGATCGTTGATGATGATAACCCCGTCCTTTTTGGCATAGTCTATCCAGCGAAGGGCTTCCAGCTTTTCAAAGCAGAGCAGGATATCAGCTTCGCCTTTTTCAATAATGGGCGAATTCACGTTTTCGCCCACCCGGACATAGGTGATCACACTGCCGCCACGTTGTGCCATGCCATGAACCTCGGACATTTTAACATCATACCCGGCCTTTACCGCCGCTGCCCCAAGCACACGGCTGGTTAGAAGAGTTCCCTGTCCGCCAACGCCCACAATCATAATAGATATATTACCCATTGCTGTCACCTGCCTTTTCCATTGCGCCAAATTTACAAACCTTCATACACAGGTCACAGCCCACACACAGCGCATCATTAATATGGATGCCGCTGCCGGTATCGACAATTGCTGGGCAGCCAAGACGCATACATACTTTGCAGTACTTGCATTTATCGCTGTTTACGACGACCTGCCCCTTGTATTTCACTTTCTTCAAAAGGGCGCAGGGCCTTTGTGCAATGATGACCGATGGTTCTTCCGTTGCTGTTTCCTCTTTGAGAACCTTATCAAAGGTATCCAAATCGAAGGGGTCGCATACCTTTACCCGGTCGATGCCAATAGCCTGGCAAAGCTTGACCAGATCTACCTGACGGGTAGGCTCACCCTTGATGGTAAAGCCGGTAGTGGGGTTATCCTGATGACCGGTCATGCCGGTGATGGAGTTATCCAGAATGATCACCGTGGAGGTTCCCTTGTTGTAAACAATGTCGATAAGCCCTGTTATACCCGAATGAATAAAGGTGGAATCCCCGATCACTGCAACGGTTTTCCCTGCGGCTTCGCGCCCCCTGGCCTTTTCCATGCCATGGGCCACACCGATGCTGGCACCCATGCACACACAGGTATCCATGCCCTCAAGGGGCGCCAGTGTGCCAAGGGTGTAACAGCCGATATCACCCGATACGGTAAGCTTGTTTTTCTTGAGGCTGTAGAACACGCCGCGATGGGGGCAGCCGGGGCACAAAACAGGAGGCCTGACAGGAACATCCTGAGCAAGATCGGTGTTCGATTGCCCGCCAATACCCAGCAGCTTTTCCTTCAGCAGGCTGGCACTGTATTCACCGAGCACCGGAAGCTTTTCTTTGCCAATGCATGAAATGCCTTTTTCCTTCAGGAAGCCTTCGATAATCGGATCCAATTCTTCTATAACATACAATGTCTTCACCTGGGAAGCAAATTCACGAATTAGTTTTTCAGGCAGCGGATGCACCATGCCAAGCTTCAGGAAAGATGCCTCACCAAAGGCTTCACGGGAATATTGATATGAAATTCCACTGGTAATAATACCAATATCCTTGTTTCCCCAAACAATTTGGTTCAATTCGGAAGTATTGGCGTATTCGGCAAGGCGTTCCATGCGCTCTTCGACAACGACATGACGCTTTTTGGCCATGCCCGGCATCATAACATATTTATTCGAGTCTTTTATATATTCCTTTAACGGCACATTATCCCTGTCTGCCAGTTCCACCAGGCTTTGGGAGTGGGAAATGCGCGTAGTTAATCTTAGAAAAACAGGTGTATCAAACCTTTCGCTCAGCTCGAGGGCTTTCTTCAGGAAATCCTTGCATTCCTGGCTGTCGGAGGGTTCAAGCATTGGGACCTTGGCAGCTTTGGCGTAATGCCTGCTATCCTGTTCGTTCTGGGAGCTGTGCATGCCTGGATCATCCGCGACACAGATCACCAGCCCGCCGTTAACGCCGGTGTAGGAAACCGTAAACAACGGGTCTGCCGCTACATTCAAGCCCACATGCTTCATTGCACAGACAGAGCGCGCACCGGCAAAGGACGCACCAACAGCAACTTCCAATGCTACTTTTTCGTTTGGTGCCCATTCTGAATAGATTTCATTATAAGTTGCGATGGTCTCGGTAATTTCAGTACTGGGTGTGCCAGGGTATGCTGATGCAACAGTTACTCCTGCCTCATAAGCGCCCCGGGCAATCGCTTCGTTGCCAAGCATCAGTTTTTTCATTATATCTGTCTCTCCTCACAATAAATTCTCTGTTCCGTGGTAAGTGGCTTAAATATATATTATACATGATTCGGCTGGTATGTAAATAGAATACTGCAAGAAAAAAAGGGCATACAGGCTCAACTACCTACGCGTAACCGTAAGATTTGGTTCCAGTTGATATTTACAAGAGGGACAGGTACCTTTGCAAATATTTGCAAAGGTACCTGTCCCTCTTGTAAATATGGTGGTAATAATATGTCATGCAGTTACATAACCTTCACAGGAAGCAGGTGGAATCATGAAAAATGTATTATTGAAAGATACTTCTTTAACGGTATCGAAAATCAGCCTGGGGACGGTCAATTTTGGGACGGTCATCGACGAAGGGACCGCCGAATCCCAGATGAGTTTTTTTACGGATAATGGCGGAAATTTTATTGATACCGCACATATTTACGGTGACTGGGTTCCTGGCCCCAAAGGGATCAGTGAAAGGATCATTGGTGCCTGGCTGAAAAAATCAGGGCTAAGACACAAAATCGTGATCAGTACAAAAGGAGGGCATCCAGACCTGGCGCAATTCCATGTTTCCAGGGCTACCCCAAAGGATATCCTGAAGGATCTGGACGAAAGCCTGCAGTTTTTGAATACCGATTACATTGACCTGTATTTTTATCATCGGGATAATCCCGATATTCCTGCTGAGGAATTGCTGGGTGTTCTTGAACAGGCCCGGGCGAATGGGAAGATCCGTTATTACGGGTGTTCTAACTGGCCCCCGAGCCGCATTCAACAGGTTCGCAGGCAAGATTTTCCGGGGTTTGTCTGCAACCAGATCATGTACAGCCTGGCTGATATCAATGAATACAATATCAGTGATAAAACACTGGTGCTGATGGATAGAGAGTTCTATAAACACCATTGTGAAACAGGCCTGAATGTAATGGCTTATACTGCTTTGGCAAAAGGGTATTTTACAAAAAAGGCGACAGGTCAATCCATGCCGGCACAAACAGCCAGATGGTATTCCAACCCGTCCAATGAGCGCATATTTGCAGAATTGACGCATAAAGCCCATTCCCTCAATTGCAGTCTGTCGGAACTGGAACTGGCTTTTCTGATGCATCAGAGCTTTGCAACGGTTCCCATCGTATCCTTCAGCAACCAGCAGCAATTGGAGCAGGGTATAAAAAGCTGCGATTTGATACTGGATCGTGAAACGGTTGAAAATCTGAACAATATGAAAAAGTATGTCTATCTAGGAGCCGGCTCGGAAAGTCCGTTGACTCTGTAGATACACGAATAAGCATGTAAAAATGAGCGGAACTATGCGGGTTTCAAGCCATGGAAAGTAGTGTCTTATGAATAAATATGCTTTTCCGAACGGTCTCCATGCCTGCTGACAAGCTTTAAGCCAGGGGTTTTCCTCACGGAATGCCCCCTGGCAACACAGCTATTTCAGGGTAACGATGGTGACACCGGTTTCACCCTCTCCGTACTTGCCAATACGGAAAGACCCAACATGGGCATGGGTTTTCAGGAAATCCTGAATCCCCTTTCTCAGTGCGCCGGTTCCCTTGCCATGAATGATGGACACCTCATGAAGCCCTGCGATGACGGCTTCATCGATGTACTTGTCCACCTTCACCATGGCTTCCTCGATATTGTGACCCCGAATATCCAATTCGAGCTTCACACTGCCTGTTTTAACACCGGTTACCCTCGCACTTTGGATGGTATCTGTCAGTTCCTTCTGCTCATCCACTGCACGCAGTTGGGTAACATGCACCTTAATCTTCATAATGCCGGCCTGAATCTGCACCTGACCGTCCTTGTCGGGCGCTTCGAGTGCTATACCTTTTTGGTTCAGGTTTAAAATCATGACGGTGTCACCGGCTTTCAGGTTTTCGGGCGGCTTTGCAAACCCTTTGCGCGGCAGCACTGATTCCGCCAGCTGGTGATCCAGCTCATCCACCTTTTGGCGGATGTTTTGCCTCACGGCCATCAGTTCCTGGTTTTCGATCATTTGCTGGTGGTTTTTCTCAAGCTCCTTTAGCCGCTCCATGATTTCATCGGCTTCCCGTTTTGCTTCGGTCAGTACTCTTCTGGCTTCCTGCCTCGCTTTATTCAAAATGGCCTGTTTTTCGTTTTCTGTCCGCCTTTTTTCGTCTTCAGAACTCTCTTTCAGCCGCTCAATCTCTCTTTTATCCCTTTCGGCCTGCTCCCGTTCCTTTTCAGCGGCCATACGGTTTTTCTGTATATCCGAAAGAAGCTCCTCGAACTGGATGTCCTCACCCTTTAAAAAGTTCCGGGCTTCACCGATGATGTCATCACCCAGGCCCAGCCTTTTGGAGATGGCAAAGGCGTTGCTTCTTCCCGGTATTCCAACCAGAAGCCGGTATGTGGGACGAAGGGTTTCCACATTAAACTCACAGCAGGCATTCTGAACCCCTTCTGTGGACATGGCATACAGCTTTAATTCGCTGTAATGGGTGGTTGCCATAGCCCTGATTTCCCTTTTGGTCAGGGTGTCGAGGATGGCCGTGGCAAGGGCTGCCCCCTCGGTCGGGTCGGTCCCTGCACCAAGCTCGTCGAACAGAACCAGTGAATCCTGGTCTACATTTTTCAGAATCTGAACGATATTGGTCATATGGGAGGAAAAGGTGCTGAGGCTTTGTTCAATGCTCTGCTCGTCGCCAATATCTGCGAACACCTGACGGAATATGCCCATTTCACTTTGGTCAGCCGCTGGAATATGCAGCCCGGCCTGGCTCATCAGCACAAAAAGGCCTGTGGTTTTCAGGGTCACAGTTTTACCGCCCGTATTCGGGCCGGTGATCACCATCGTCGAAAAGGAGCCTCCCAGGTCAATGTCTATGGGAACGACCAATTTGGGGTCAATCAGCGGATGTCGGCCTCTTTTTATCACAATGCGGCGCTCCCGGTTGAGCACTGGTTCCGTTGCTTTCATATCCAGGCTTAACCGGGCTTTCGCAAAGGCAAAATCAATTCTTGCCAGCAGTTCGGCGTTTTCCTGCAGCATGCCACCGATTTCTGCCACCTCTGCGGTCAGTTCCAGCAGAATACGCTCCACTTCCTGCTCTTCCTTGCTTCTGAGTTGACGGATTTCGTTGTTCGCTTCAACAACTGCCATGGGTTCAACAAACAGCGTAGCCCCGCTGGAAGACATATCATGTACCAGACCGGGGATCTGGCTCCGGTGCTCCTGCTTTACAGGGACGACATAGCGATCCCCCCTGAGGGTAACCACGGCATCCTGCATATACTTTTTATTCTGTGCCGAATGGATGATGTGGTTTAGTTTTTCCTTGATGGAGTCCTGCGCACGACGAATGCTTCTGCGGATAGAGGCCAGTAGCGGGCTTGCAAAGTCAGATAAGGTATCCTCAGACTCGACTGATTGTGTCAGCCTTTCTTCCAGGGTCCTGTTCGTCCCAAGGCTGCCGCACAGCACGGCCACAGCATTGGTCTGGGCCAGCTCCATTTTATCTTCGGTCAGATAGGCCTTCAATCGCCTTGATACGCGCAGAACATCGGCTATCTTCAGCAATTCCCCAGGGTTCAGTATTCCCCCGGCCTCCGCGCGGCGTATTTGTGATCGGATATCATGAATGCCCCCTAATGGCGGTGAACCCTTCCTTAATATACAGGTAACCGCATCCGTGGTTTCCTTCTGTTCGGATTGAACCTGTTCAAGCCGTGTAAATGGCACCAAAGCAGATGCCAGTTCCTTGCCCAGCTGGCTGGATGCCCTTTCAGCCAGCCTTTCGGTGATTTTATCATATTCAAGAACCCGGAGAACCTTTTCAGTCATTTCAAAACCTTCCGTTCTATCATTTAAACTTGCTACAGCTTCAGCCCTGAACCGGATATTCGTGGAATAAGCCAAAGCTTTACTGGAATTCGCTTAATAACTGCTTACACATTATATCATACCGGTATCACTGCGGGAAAGCTTAAGCAACACAAACACAGACGCACTCTTTGTGTATAATTGTTTTTTCTCCATGCTAAAGCTTTATCCGCTGTTTTTAGTGGTAGAAAGTCCTTTATTTATTGGAAGGATTTCACTACATTTACTCGAGTATCATTTCTGGATATAACATTCTTTTATTCATTGATTCCACCACATTCACTCGGATATCATCTCTGGTAATAACATTCTTTTATTCATTGATTCCACCACATTCGAATATCATCGCGTTTTTGCAGAGAAATCAAATTTGAGCAAAAAAAAACGGGCTTTTGCCCGTCTATTGCGTAAGCGCTTCAACTATACTTGCATACAGGGCCTGCGCCGCTTGCTTTTGAAACTGATATGTAACCAACTTCTCCAGCTCGGCTTTATTGGTCATAAAGCCAAGTTCGGTAATGACCGCAGGCATTTTTGTCTGTCTGGTGACGACCAGGTTGGGTCTGGGGAAAATCCCCCAGTCCTTTGTCTTTAGTTCCCTTACCAAATTCTTTTGTACGATTTGCGCCAGTTTCTGGCCATTCATCTTTTGATACGATGACGATGATGGATAATACAGGGTCATCAAGCCCTGGGCTGCTGTGTCTGGTGAGGCATTGTGATGAATACTGACAAACAAGTCTGCATTCAGATAATTTGCAATATCCACCCTGGTGTATAAACCTACATCTTTGTCTTCTGAACGAGTCATGTAGACGGTCAATCCAGCCTCTTCCAGCATGCCCTTCAGAATTTTGGAAACCTTCAGGTTTAAATCCTTTTCCTGAACCTTTCCGGCCACAGCGCCGGGGTTGCTGCCCCCATGCCCCGGATCCAACACAATCGTCTTTTTCATTGGTAAGGCTTTCTCTGTGTTTGTCTCTTGTGCGTCCGGGTTTTGCTGCCCAACAACAGGGAGTTCTCCTGTTGTTGAAACATAAATGTCTTTTCCGCCCCAAAGGACTGCTGCTCCCAAATTCTCAGCGACATATCTCAGGGGGATCATGACTGTACCCTGAAGCAATGTTGGCTGCGCAGGCATTTTTTCTACCTTCGTACCATTGGCGCATTGAAAATTGTTCACATACATGACCAGTCTCCGGTTTTCAGATGTAATACGAATCATCCATTCTTCCGGATCCCATTGGAAGGATGCACCCATCCTTTCAACAGTTGAAACGGGAACCAGCATGTTTCCTTTTTGTGTAAGGAAACCTGATTCGGTTTCCACAAGCTGGTTGTCTACCCATAAACGGGCATCATAGGGGATATTTCCATCATAGTCCGTTGCTGAAATTGGAAGCGCTCCGCAAAATAAGATCATCAAAAATAAGAGGATAAAGCCCTTTTTCAGCACTACAGTTGCCTCCTGTACAGATAGTGACAGTTCTATGTTTACATAATTTATTCGGGAATACAAGCGTATTCATGGAACTGTAACGGAAATACAAAACTCTTAACGGAAATGTTATGTTAACTTAACATGGTTCTAGAGCAATGAGACTGGCGCTAAAGGGGGAAGCTTTGCAATGGTGGCAGAAACTGGGGTGCTGAAAGAGGAAGCTTCGGTATGGGGCAGAAACTGGGGTACGGAGCGGGAAGCTATGTTATGACGGCTGAAACTGTGGTACAGAGCAGGAAACTTTGCTATGGGGGCAGAAAAACTGGCTTGCCATAGAAATAGTGCTATAGTACGGAATCTGTACTGTGAATCTTGGTAGAAATTTTTTTCAGGTAATACTGAGTCCAGAAGGTAAAAATCCAATCAAAGGCAAAGAAGGCTGCCTGGAGGACAAGCACCAACCCATAGGCAGGAAGAGACTGAACAAGCTTTGGAGGAATCAGTTCCAACAGTTGTTCAGCAATTTTCCACATGATGAACAAAGATAAGTTAAAAAACGTGAATTTCAGCACCCACTCGACGATGAGCTTGTTGACTTGCTCGATATGACTTTTCACCAGGGAATAAATACCGAAAAACAGAACATAGGGGAGCACTGCGGTTTTTTCAGGCACCAGGAGGAAAGCAATAATGCTGACCGCCACATAACTGAGCCACCCAAAGGAAAAGCCGCATTCCATGATCACCACTGAAAGAATGAAGCCGGCAAGAACATAAAAGCCCAGCTTCCCGGTGGGAATAAGGTTTTCAAGGAAAAGTGCTGCCGCCCCCAAGGCGGTTAATATTCCTGCAAGTGCTATTTTTTTTGAATTAGGTTTGCTCGATTTATCCATGCTTCTCCCATGCGAACCATTAGTTCATTCCAGTCCGGGATTACAAAGTTGCAATGGATACAGCTTTGAGGCAAGAGCCTTCCCCGGAACCTGGCTAACAGCAGCCGATTAAGTCGCCACCGCAGCATTCACACAGACTGTCGGCACACCAAAGAGTACTGCATATCTGGCACATGTCAGGATCCCGGCGATACCCGCCTCTGTAGAACTGGGGATTGTGCTGGTACCCTTTGTACTGGTTGTTTACACGGCTTAACGTATCTCGATATTCCATGTTGTTTGGTTCCATTTCAGCCGCTTTGCGTAAAAGCACATTGGCTCTGTCATACCAGCCGCGTCTTAAAAACAGCAACCCCTGCAGATAATTCCACTGAGCGCCCTTGTTTTGGATTGAATCGAGCATTTGCTGGGCTTGATAAAAATTCCCATTCTGGATCATCATTTTTATCTGATAATACTTTTCGTTTTCATCGGCATAACTATAGTTCGTTTGCGGACCGGTGTTTTGCCTCTGCTGCTGCTGGTACTGATATTGCTGTTGCTGCTGTTGCTGCTGTTGTTGCTGTTGTTGCTGTTGACGTTGTTGCTGTTGCTGCTGGCGTTGTTGCTGCTGACGCTGTTGCTGTTGGCGCTGCTGTTGATAGGAACTTTGCTGGGAATACGAGTTCCCGGCGTTTTTGATCAACGTATCATAAGCCTCATTCACTTCACGAAGCTTTTCTTCAGCCAAATCTGAAAGAGGATTATCCATATACCTGTCGGGATGATATTTCTTGACGAGATCCCGGTAGGCCTTTTTAATTTCCTCTAAACTTGCACCATCTTTCAATCCCAGTACTTCATATGGATTTCTCATGACAACCTGCTCCTATCTTCAACACACTCCTGGTCCTCACCAGAAGCCCCTGATAAACAATATTTTCCAATATTCCCTGATTCTTTTGAGGCTCCAGCAAGGAGAAGGCTTTTTCCATTTCGCTGAGCGAATAGACCAGAATAAACTCTGTTTTCTCCCTGATCCTGTTTTTGAAGGATTGAATATCTTCCTTTTTTTCATATTGGAATTGCGTTAGTAACGGATTGTAGGATCCGCTTTTTATATTATCCTCAATATCGTCATATGCATCCAACAAATAAACCCATTTGCCAAGATTAAAGCCTATCCATTCCAACGCTTCCTTCGCAACTGTGTCTTTGGCATAAAAGCCAAAAATACTTTTCATGATCCCGGCAAAGGGCTCGCTTGCTTCATCAATCTGCTCACATTTTTGTTGCTCCAGCTTTTGAAGGCTCACCAATTCATTGTGAATATCCTGAGCAAGCTTGGGGTATTTCTTTTTCACACGATTGAAGCCTTTGCGCAATACCAGCATGCCGGCAGGCCCGACCAGATTTTTCTCATCCTGCCATTTATCCCTCAGGTTATAATACGCAAGCAGAATATTTATGTCTGATGCATACCCTACAGCTGCATTACCGGTTATCATCAGCCTCTTTTTCACAGGGTGTACAAAGCACCTTTTCCGGGCGCCCTGAATAGGCTCCGGCTGCAGAGAATCCAGAAGCAATGCCAAAAAAGCCGTATCATAGCTTAAAATGACCCGGCCGAGATGTCCGGCCTGTTTTGCAATGGCCTTGCAAACACCGCAATAATAGGCCCGGAACACTTCATACTCCCACATTTTCAGTTCCGGCTTATCCGGCGTGATGTATCCGAACATATCTCCCCCGCTTTATTCCTGATTCATCTCCCCGGCAGGCCCCGCAGGCTCAAATTTTTTTGGTTCCTTTTCGAAGCTGACCCCCTGCACATGAATATTGATTTCCAGCACATGAAGCCCGGTCATCAATTCTACATTATGCTTGATGCGCTCCTGGATCTTCCAGGCGACATCCGGAATGCGTGCCCCGTATTCCACAACAATGTGCAGATCCAGGTTTACCTCGCGGTTTTCAGTGACCTCTACTTTAATTCCCCGAAATGGGTTTTTTCTTCCGAGAACCTGGGAAATGTTCCCGGCAATTCCCCCGCCAAGGCTTGCAATGCCTTCAACCTCCATCGCCGCATTACTGGCAATTACCGATACAACCTCGCTGGAAATGCGGATTTCGCCCATTTCTTCCCGTTCGGTAATAAATTGCTCTTTCGCCTGTTCAGGCTGATTAGGCGCCTTATTTGCGTTCTTTGGTTCAGACATGACAACCTCCATTCTACCGTAACCGCAAACGGCCTTATGAATTTCAAGAGTATGCGGTCATTACCGGACAGCACTTTTCAGGCAGCAATTACTGCCAACATGTCCTTTATTATATCATATCGCAGTTGTGATGCATACTGCGGCGTGTGAAAAAACAACGGGGTGGCTGCAACCGCTGTGGTTATTATATTCTATTCGCCGCCATATAGTAATATATCGGGAACAAGCTGTTGCTTTGTTTTGCGGAAATCTAATCCATTCGGGAGAAATGCTATGGTAAAAATAAAGAGCGCACGTACATACTTGATGGCTGGACTTTTGTTGGGTTTCTTCGCGCTATTGCTGATTGATCCCGAAAATGTGCTGATCTCCGGTAAGAAAGCAGTGGATCTATGCCTGAATATCATCATTCCTTCATTGCTTCCGTTCTTTGTGGTATCAAGGCTGATATTGAAAACAGGTGCCATCCACGCCATAAGCCGACTTTTCAAGCCCCTCATCAAGCCCCTCTTCAATCTTCCGGGACAGGCTGCCTTTCCGCTGATAACCGGATGGTTCAGCGGTTATCCGGCTGGTGCTAAATATACAGCGGATCTGTATGAAAACGGACTGCTGACAAAAGATGAAGCCCAGCGGCTTCTCGCTTTCTGTAACAATTCAGGGCCTTTGTTTATTGTGGGGTCAGTGGGAACAGGCTTTTTTAACAGCCCCAGGCTGGGCATTGTGTTTCTGGTTTGCCACCTTTTAGCCAGTATCAGCGTTGGAATCGTTTATGGACTGATTTCCAGGCTGCACGGGTATGGTAAGGAAGCAATAAAGAATATCAACGTTGAAACGAGGGTGGCCATAAACGGCCATATGCTCACCGATGCAATACTTGACGCAATAAAGGTGTTGCTGCAGATTTGTGGAACCATCATATTTTTTGCAGTATTGGTTCAGATCCTTGAAACAGCAGGACTTTTCCTGGTTTTCGGCAATTTGCCCGCACCCCGTCAGATCAATGTACTGGCGGAAGGTGTGAAGGTGTTTGTGGCGGGAAGCCTTGAAGTCACTTACGGACTGTATTTATTAAGCACATCCGCCGGAATACCGCGTTATCTGAAAGCTTTGTTAACGTCATTTCTTTGCGGGTTTGGGGGCTTCTCGGTGCATACACAGGTAGCAGGCCTCTGCCCGGCAGATTTAAAGCTGAAAGAATACTTTTGGGGAAAGCTGGTCCACGGAGCGCTGGCTCTGGTTTATACGGGCCTTTTTCTTGCGAACGAAGCCATCCCTGTCATGACAAGTGCTTCTGTTCATTTTGGAGAGGTGCTCGTTAAAATACTGATATTGGTATATATCGTTGCGCTGATTGCCTGTATGATCATCCTGATTTACAAGCAACCGTCCCGAAAAAGCCGGGAGTGAATCATTTCAATTCATTGCGGTTCACCTTGATGACATCCAGCGTATCCTCCAGAATTTCTTCCACCTTGTTCAGGATGTTGTCGGCATACTCTCTGGTACCCAAACGGATTTCACGCGCATTTTTCTTTGCGTTTGTGATGATGACCTCTGCCTGCTCATACGCTTTTCGGCAGATTTCATGTTCATCGACCATGGACGCGATCTTACCCTCTGCTCCGTTTAGAATATTATCTGCTTCCTGCTGGGCCTCGGCAAGGATGCGGGAGCGTTCCTCGCTGACCCACTTTGCCTGCTTCAAGTCATCAGGAAGCTTCAGGCGGATGTCCTGAAGGATTTCCAGAACCTCTTCCCGGTTTACCAGGCATTTCCCGGTAAACGGCACGGATATCGCTTTCTCGATGGCATCTTCCAGTGTTTCCAAAACAGCTAAAATTTCCATTCCTTTTCCCCCTGGTAAAATTCATGGTCTTGTTTTTCGTGTGAAAAACACGAATTTGTTCTCCGGGACAAACGCATGTGTTTTTTCATATCAAGGCTTATTTTGATTATATTTTTTGTAAATTTTATCCACTATCGCCTCCGGAACCAGATCGCGGATGTTGCCGCCGTAGCTTGCAAGCTCTCTGACCGCGCTGGAACTGAGATAAGAATAACGGATGTTGGTCATCATAAAAAGTGTTTCAATTTCCGGGTTCAGGTTTTTATTTAACAGAGCCATCTGAAACTCATATTCAAAGTCAGAAACCGCTCTGAGGCCTTTGATGACGGTGGTAGCCTTCTGTTCCTTCACAAAATCGACCAGAAGGCCTGAGAATGGGAGAACCCGAATATTGGAGCGGTCACCCAGTACCTCATTCAGAAATGAGATGCGTTCTTCCATTGAGAAAACAGGTGTTTTGGTGCGGTTCACCAGGACCGCCACCACAAGGGCATCACATATTTTGGAGGCTCTGTCAATAATGTCCAGATGTCCGTTGGTAACAGGATCAAAACTGCCGGGATATACAAATATCCGCAAAGATGATCATCTCCTTCCGATTTTTCGGAAAAACATTTTTTCTTTCGCGCCCCGCCCTATGGTTCACCCGGAAGCCAGCCCGGAAAAGCTTTAAAGTACTGGCACAAAGGTTAAAGCACCTGCACCATTGACAAAATATCAGGGTTCGGCGGAAATATACGGGCTGTTTTCCCGCACAAAGATCGAAATGCAGGTTTCACCATAAGCCTGTGTTCTGGCTTTCACCAGACACCCCAGCGTCTCGGGGACGGATTCCTGCCGATGATGCTCGGCAACAACCATGCCACCATCCACTATTATATCATTATCCATTAAAAGTTGTAGTGTTTCTTGGATAAAATTCTGAATGTACGGGGGATCCATAAAAACAATGTCAAACTGGTTGCCATTTTGCCCAAGGTCTAAAACGGCCGCTGAAGCTTTGCGGCAGTATACCACCGCGTTTTTTTTTAAGCCCGTATGCTGAAGATTATCCCGGATAATTTCGCAGCATGACCTGTCCGCATCGACAAGAACCGCGGATATGGCTCCACGGCTTAAGGCTTCGATCGCCAACGCTCCCGTGCCCGAGAACAAATCCAGAACCCTGCTTCCGTCAAGGTAAGGTTGAAGAATATTGAACAACGATTCCTTCACCCTGTCTACCGTAGGCCTTGTGTTCGTACCCCTGGGAGTTTTCAGCTTCATCCCCCGGGCCTGGCCTGCAATCACGCGTATAATATACATTCCTCCCAATTTGCGGCTTTAATTCAGCGCCACTTCCTGCATCTTTTGCTGGAACTGGTTTAACAGCTGAAGCTGCAGCCTTTTATAATCTTCCCTTCCCGATAGCTTCTGATGCCTGATAATGTCTGAAGCTGCGACCTGGGCTTCCTTCAGGATTTCCATATCCTGATAGAGGTTGGCGATTTTAAACTCCGGAAGCCCATGCTGGCGAATCCCAAAGATGTCCCCCGGGCCTCTGAGCTCCATGTCTTTTTCCGACAATTTGAAGCCGTCGGAATAGGTAGTCATGATCTGCATCCGTTTTTTTGCGATTTCGGTCTGGCTTTGGCAGAACAGAATGCAGTAAGATTGGAATTCTCCCCTGCCAACACGCCCACGAAGCTGGTGCAGCTGAGCAAGTCCAAACCTTTCCGCGTTTTCAACCACCATCACGCTGGCGTTGGGAACATTCACCCCAACCTCAACAACGGTGGTGGACACCAATACATTCAGTTTTCCGGCGGAGAACTCCCGCATCACCTTTTCTTTTTCCTTCCACTTCATCTTTCCGTGGATCAAGCCGATGGATAAGCCTTTCAAATCGGTTTCCCTTAATTTTTCTGCCAGGGACATGGCTGCTTCCGCCTCGATGGCTTCAGATTCTTCCACCAGCGGACAGATAATGTAAGCCTGTCGCCCTTCCGCAACCTTCTTGCGAATAAAGTTGTTTATTCTTTGACGCATGGCTTCGGTAACCGCATAAGTTTCAATGGGCTTGCGGTTGGGCGGCAGTTCGTCAATGATCGAGATGTCCAGGTCACCATAGAGGATCAGTGCCAGGGTTCTGGGGATGGGTGTAGCGGTCATGACCAGGATATCCGGGTTTGATTTGGCAGAAAGAACAGCCCTTTGCTTTACACCGAAGCGGTGCTGCTCATCGGTTACAATCAGGCCAAGGTTCGAAAAACCAACATCTTCCTGCAAAAGGGCGTGGGTTCCGATGACCAGATCAAATTCCTTGTTGAGTATGCATTCCTTAATCCGTTCCTTTTCCTTTTTTGAAACACTGCCGGTTAACAGTACAGTCCTAACCCCATAGCCCTGAAGCAGGGGAACGACGCTTTGATAATGCTGTTCGGCAAGAAT
This sequence comes from uncultured Ruminiclostridium sp., assembly GCA_964450305.1. Classification (GTDB taxonomy): domain Bacteria; phylum Bacillota; class Clostridia; order DSM-8532; family DSM-8532; genus JAAYJG01. Next base: position 1,146 of record CAYVFB010000008.1, on the reverse strand, counting down.
TTCAGTTGGCACCATAAATGCCGATTGGTAACCATTTAGTGCAGCCAGCAGGATAGCCATCACCGCAACGATAGTTTTGCCGGAGCCCACATCACCTTGAACAAGCCTGTTCATCTGCTTTTGTTCAGTCATATCCGCTTCAATTTCCTGATAAACCCTGGTTTGTGCATTGGTTAGCTTAAAGGGAAGCTTGTTCACAAATTGCGATATTTCAGCCTTTTTTTCAAACTTGATTCCCGATACTTTGATCTGCGTGTTCTTTAAATTTATTAGCCCAAGCTGTAGCATCAGCAGCTCTTCAAAAACAAGACGCCTTCTGGCCTTTGCTGCCTCTTCCGTATTCAGTGGGAAATGAATTTTTTCCAGCGAGTAATTGATCTCGGCCAGTGAATATTGCTTTCTTAATTCCTCCGGAAGGATATCCGAAATCTTTCCACCTACCATTTGTTGTGCATTGTTGACGATCATCCGAAGATAGGTTTGGGTGATCCCTTCAGTTAATGGATATACGGGCTGAATTCCCGTGGTTTTTTTGCGGATGGCTTCGGCCTGTTCATATATGGGGTTTGTCATTTCGATATGGGAGCCCCGTTTTTTGACCTTGCCGAAAAAAACATAAACCATACCCTTGCGGATGTAATCTTTAATATAGTCCTGGTTAAACCAGGTGAGTGTGACAATGCCGGTGTCATCACGGCCTGTGGTCTTGTAAATGCGAAGGGAACGTCTGGGACGGCTTAAAACGATATCGGAAAGGATTTGCAGGGTGACGGCGCATTCATCGCCATCTTCCAGCTCATCCACTCTTTTTTCCAGATTCCTGTCCTCATAATCTCTGGGATAATAAGTAACAAGATCACCAATTGTATGAATCCCAAGCTTGCTTAGCTTCTGTGCACGGGCTTTGCCAACCTGTGCTACCGACAGAACATTGTTGGCCAGCATCGGGTTTATCTGATCCCTGTCCAAGAAGTTCAACCTCCATTGCATTTGTAAAAAAAGTCTATCGCATTTATTACTAAAATGCAATGTAATTGATTTCACTGCATGAACTCGAAACTATCATGAATCTTTATGCATCTCAATGACTTGTTACTGTTCACAGGTAGCTCTAGAAAACAATTCGCAGGGCCTGTCTGGGTGTTT